>CAZTYW010000005.1:0-57303 GCA_964617695.1 uncultured Dehalococcoidia bacterium | reverse complement strand
GCCGGGAGCGGTCATAGACAGAGACATTGTCCATCCCCATGAATCCCCCTTCAAACACATTGCGGTTTTCGGGGTCCTTTCGATTGAGCCACCAGCCATAGTTCAGGAGGAGCTTGTTGAATACCCGTCGCAGAAAATGAAAGTCACCACTTCCTCGCTGCTCGCTCTCGGCACGGAAACACTCCAGAGCAGCCCAGGCCTGCAAAGGTGGGTTTGCATCGCCAAAACCCCATTCGTACCCGGGTATCTGGCCATTGGGATGCATGTATCTCTGCTTGAGGAGCAACTCCAGTTGCTCCTTGGCAAAGTCTATGTCCGCAAGGGTCAGGGCAGCGCAGTGGAACGCCAAGTCCCAGGCTGCAAACCAGGGGTATTCCCAGGTGTCAGGCATGGAAATGATGTCAGTAGCCTTGAGGTGGCGCCACAGGTAGTTCCGGCCTGATCTTCGGTCTATGGGTGGCCGCAGCAGGTCTCCGTCCAGCCAGCGGTCCACATCGTAGTGGTAGAATTGCTTGTTCCATATCATACCCGCGATGGCGCTGCGGAAGATGCCGATGTCTTCCTCGGGGGCTCCAGGCAGCATTTCGGAGCAGAACGCCTGTGCTTCGGAGCGCCGGGCCGCCATGACCTTCTCGAAATCCTGGAATGGGGATTCTGCAACCCCGGCAGTGAGCAGCAGGTCCATCTGTACGTGGTCGCCCGCCCCCACCTCGAATCTGCTCCAGGCAGCGAATTTGGTCCCTTCCTTCTTCGGATTGACGGCAGACTCCTCTCCGTGGACAATACGGCGATTGACGGCGTCCTTCACGTAGGGCGTGCCGTTCGGGACTCCCCACAAGCGTTCGAAGTTGGTCTCGTTTTCCGTGAATAGCAGCTCAGCAGGACGTTTCCCCAGGAAATGATAGGTGCCGAGAGTGGGATGTTTGGCCATGATCATCCATGCTGCCCCGCCGGGAGGATCTGCAGAAGCAAGCCCGGGTCTTTCGACAGCGGCCTCTCCCCACGACCAGGTGTTTCTAAACCACAGTGTCGGCACCAGATGGAGAATTGCAGCTTCTGGTCCGCGGTTCCGGGCAGTGATCCTGACCAGAATTGTCTCTGGGTCAGCCTTGGCATACTCGACCTCCACATCCCAATATCGGTTGCCGTCAAACACGCCGCAGCCGAGAAGGCTGAAGGGCGCATCTTGACGGGTTCTCCGGCTGTTCTCTTCCAGAAGAAGGTCATAGGGGTACTCGGCCTGCGGATATTTGTAGACATACCTCAGGTAGCCGTGGCTCGGCGTAGCCTCCGGATAGAAGTAGTACTCCTTGACATCCTCACCGTGACTGCCTTCATGATTGGACAGGCCATAAGCACGCTCCTTGAGAATCGGATCGCGGCCATTCCATAGCGACAGCGCCAGACAAAGGCGCTGTTCTTCGTCGCAGATACCTCCCAGGCCGTCCTCATTCCATCGATAGACGCGCGAGCGCGCGTGGTCATGAGGAAAATACTCCCAGGCTGTCCCGGACGTGCTGTAGTCCTCGCGCACTGTGCCCCAGGCACGTTCGGCCAGGTAGGGTCCCCACAGTCTCCAGTTCTCCCTGCCCTCGCGCTGGGCCTTCAATCGCTTCTGTTCGGCGTTAATGGTGCCTCCTTTCGTACCAGGAGGGTTTTTCTGGGGCAACGAGGTAGTCTCCTTCCGAGCAAAAGCATCTCCATCTGACTCACACAGTAGTCTTCACGCCTACACGATCGAGCGCTTAGTCAAACCAGGCCAGCCCAGGCCGTGGCGGCATGAGCCTTCTCAACCACCGTATCCAGAGTGTCAATCTCACTCTTGTTTGTCTTTCTCAAATCCGCTGCGAAGGAAGTCGCCAATCCGTCCCTCCTGCCGCTCCCGGACTATAGACTCGTCCCTGCCGTATGGGTGTCCCCCAAATCCGTGGCGCATCATAGCTATGGCTCGAGCCCAGTTCTTCCGGTCATCGCGAGAGGCAAAAAGCTGCATTACAGACTGAGAAATCACCGGTATTGGCACCTCCATGTGTAGTGCGTCGTTTACCAGCCAGTTGACCTCTCCCGTATCCTCAACATACGCCGGAATCTTCTCAAGCCCTCCTTCGGCCCTGTACGCCGCTTCTATCAGGTCAATCAACCATGAACGAATGACCGAACCATGACGCCAGCAACTGAGGACCTCGGGAATGTTGACGGTATCTTTGTATTTCTCCAAAAGGTCGATGCCCTCGCCAATTGCCTGTAGCATTCCGAACTCGATTCCGTTGTGGACAAGCTTCGTGAAATGTCCGGCACCGGGCGGTCCAGCATGAACGTAGCCGCCAGGAGTGGCAAGCTCCAGCAGTAATGGCTCAATACGGGCAACAGGTTCTCTATCACCGCCAACCATAAAGCATGCACCGTGGCGTGCACCTTCGACGCCCCCGCTGGTTCCTAGGTCCACGAATTGGAGCTGCCTGTCCCGAAGTCTGCGATAGCGACGAATGGAGTCGCCCCAATAGGAGTTGCCGCTGTCTACAACAACATCGCCTCTTTCCAGATGTGGGACGAGGTCATCTATGACCCTGTCAACAATAGGTCCGGCCGGTATGTAGACTAAAATCGGTCGTGGGGGCGACAACTGTTCACGAAAACCGCTGAGGCTATCGATGCTCACCATGCCTGCGTTTGTTAGTTCCTCCGGGACTCCTTTGATGTCGAAACCAACTACTCGCATGCCTTTCTCCAGGGCCTGGAGAGAAAGGTTTGCCCCCATACGCCCCAGACCCACTACGCCGAACTCTCGCCTGATCTCTTTCATTTGGCCACCTCCTCCTTCGGTTCTTGCTTCATGCGCTCAAATGGGCCTCAGAACTGCCCGGGCAGGAGCCCCGTCCGCATCGACAAGCTTCAGCGGCAGGCAAACGAGATGATACTTCCCCGGCTCTACCCCCGAAAGATCGAGACCCTCTATGATCCAGACACCCGCATTGAGCAGTATCTGGTGTATTTCGGCTCCGTTACGTTTGTAGCCTCCGACGGAGAGGTAATCTACGCCAACAAGTCTGACTCTGCGCCTTGCCAGGAAATGCGCCGCCTCCTTGGATACGAACACGAAATCCTCGATGAAAGCCTGAGCGCTCCAGTTGCGTAGAGAGTTGCGCGTCTTCAATAGTATTCGCTCTCCCCGCCGGATGCGGTGCTTGACGAGTTCTTCAGGTTTGATGGATTGGGTATCTTGTATCTCAACCACGCGGGCTCGCCCTATTGTTGTATCGAGTGACATATTGTCGATGCCTTCGCCCCCAGGGATGAAGTGAAGAGGGGCATCCATGTGCGTGCCCGTGTGTGAACCCATTGAAATCCTTGATACATTGGCACTAGCTCCGCGCTCCATATCGCTCGTGCGCTCGATTTGGATTGACGGGTCACTCGGCCAATGCACCATCCCATTACGAACCGGGGTAGATATGTCAATCCAGCCAGCGCCAGATGAAGCAGTGGATAGGCCTTTCCGCTTCGCCAGCGAGCGGGAAGCAGTCCCCTTCTCATCCGATGGCATGATTTACCTCCTCCCCGGGACGCTGAGCCTGCGATGTCCTCAAACAATCGAGGGTCAACTTTGACTTGGCAAAACCCGCCCACCTGCACATACAACACCTCGAAAGGCGAGAGTCGCTTTCTGCAAATACACTCCTTGCATCAAGCTTCCACTTCGATCACAGTCTTGATATGCTTTGGGTCACCGCCATCAAAGGCCTGCTGGAAGTCTTCCAGACGGTAGCGATGGGTTATCATCTCGGTCAGCAGGCCATCAAAACGAGCATTGATCTTGCCAATGTCGCCCAGGGCCATCTCATTGCCACCCTGGGCGATGTCCTGCAACCTATGGCGGATCATGTTGAAGTCAGTGTCATCAAGACCCGCCTCCTTGACCCGTACCAGTACCTCGTCTGGTTGTCCGATTCTTGGCTCCGGAATCTCCAGAGCATGTACACCCTCTTCACCCCATGCTATTCCTACGGCAAGCATGCCACCCCCTCTCCACTTCGTCTATCTTCACGCCACGGTTTGCTACCTGGTCTCCTTCACAGCATGGCCTCCAAAGTGATTTCTCGGGGCTGCGAGCAGCCTGGCACTAAAGGGACGAATCTGCCGGGACCTGAGCCGCACCTGCAGTGACTGTGTCATGACAGCCGCGGGCACTGCCAGCTCAATGGATTCTTGTACCGCTTCCCCTCCTCTGCGTGCATTTCTATTACGAACAATGCAATGCGCGAAGCTTTTTGGCAACCGGTCACACCTAGCCTCTAACCTGCATCACAACCACCAGCACTCCTATGCCAAGGAAAAGGACTCCCAGAACCCGCTCTGCAATGGCCGGAGGTACCTTGCCCTCAAGCCTGGGGGCTATTGAGCCCCTATGATGACTCCCGGTATAGACCAGACAACGACGTACCACGCTGGTTCAGCAGTCAGGGCATGAACTCCAGCAGCAAAAAAGACCGTCACGGTAAGAACAAAGATGGCAGTGGCCACAGCAACCCGGGGTGGTATCCGACAACGCAGCATAAGCTGGGTAGTAGTGATTTCTGGCAGCCCTGCGGTCATCAGCCCGGTCAGCAGCCCACCTACGCCAGCCAATGGGACCCCGATAGAGCGATTGCATGTACGATATGAGTATGTATTACCATCGCTGGCCTGGATGACCGTCATGTTCCTTGCCTGATCCAGGATTCTCCCGGTCGGGGGCTTGCCCTTCTGGGCGCTATGGTATAGGACTATCGCTGCCAGTACCAGCAGCGCCGTCCCGAAAACGATTTGCAGAATCCCCGCCTCGACTCTGTGTGCCAGGAATGCTCCAGCAACGGCAGCAGGTACAGCAGCGGCCGCTAAGAATCGCACAGTCTGGTAGTCAATAACGCGCTGGCGAATATAGTTGAAAATGCCGGAGGTCGTGCCGAACAATTCAGTGATTAGCCCGGCACCGATCGCCTGAGCGGGCTCAAGGCCCACTGCCAAAAGAAAGAAGGGACTGAAGAACAGCGCCCCACTGATGCCGCTGGATAGTGCGATGGTGGCAATGCCAATGGCAGCCGGCAACACCCACCAAACTTCCAGCGCCTTGTCCATAAACGACTTCCACCCACGCCGTAGCAATGCACCCAGAATGTGACAGCCAGGCCTGCCATTGGGGGCCGTTTTCAACATTTCCAACGCATGCTCGCCTAGAACCCTCACCTTCAAACCTGCTATCTTAGAGCCGAAATCGAGAAATGAGCCACTTCTGCTCACACTTTTTTCGCTGCGATGAGTGTATAGCCCGCCACCCGCCCCTCGATCAGCTCAAGGGCGCGGCGTGCTAGGCTCTTGGCCACGCTGAGGTCAATATCCCCCAGGTCGAGCTTGCCTAGGCCGGCGGCCAGCTCTACAGCCAACAGCTTGCGGCGCACTCGATTCACCATATCCAACAAAGCGGCCCTGTGATCCTCCACGACTACACCATCAAATCCGGCGCCCTCAAGCACCGACTGGTAATCAGAAGGGGTTCCAGCTCCAGCCACACAGGCAACCCAGGCCAGAAGAGACTGGATGTCATCAGGCAGTGGCCCGTTGACGGTCATGTCGGTCAGGCCAAGCCGCCCGCGCGTGGAAAGCACCCGTGCCATCTCCGCGGCAGCCATCCTCTTGTTTGGGAAAGTACAGAAGCTGCACTCGGAAATCAGCACGTCGAAAGTGCCATCGTCGAAGGGCAGCCCTTCAGCATCACCGAGTCGGAAAGAGGTCAGCTGGGCCATACGCTGGTCGCGCCCGTGTGCTTCAGCTGCGGCAACGTTCTGCGGGCCATAATCCACTCCGGTGACGTGGCAGCCAAATGATCGTGCGAGGTAGACGGCTGATGCACCACGACCACAGGCGACATCGAGTACGCGATCCTTCTCACTCAGTCCCACCACCTCCCCCAAACGATGAGTCAGCGCCAGGCCACCGGGGTGCAGCACGTCGCCAAGCAGTATCCGGACGACGTCGCTCTCGTAGAAAGTGGCGCAGCAGACGTTGATCTGCTGATCATCTGTCCTGTTGTTCAACTTTCGGCCCCTGCCCTTGCTTCATGCGCTCCCGGTAGCCCAGGTTGTTATAGGCGCAGAACGGCACCGCCCGGCCATCCGGTAGGAACTCGTGTACGCAGCACTTCATCAGTCGCTTGAGGTCGAAGGTATGCTCATCCATGAAGCCATGAACCTGGATGATAAAGAAATTCTCGGGCGACAGGCTGAGATTGGAGGGAAGCGCCATGTCCATGCCGCAGGCGACGCAGTTCAGGGCATCCATAGTTTTGCTGCTGCCCATTACCGCTGCCATGCTCCACAGCTCTTCCAGCGATGTAGCAAGTTCAGCAAACACCTCCGGCCCAGCGCTGTTAGTGAGAAAATCCAGATAGTCATCCACATTTATGACGCGTGGGATGGGAATCACCTGTTGCCCATCCAGAAAAGCGACGGTGCAGGCCGAACAACTGGGGTGGGGACACGGCAGCGGCCGGAAGTCGCTGACCTGGAATAGACCCTCTGTTTGCACTTCCAGGGCATGAAGCACGTCGGGTACTGTGACGCGGTGGAGCGGGTCATGATGACCCAGACAGCGGCCAGCATAGGTGACAGGCTGGTAGTTCACGCCGAGCACAACTGGGTGTTCTAATCCGTAGCGCAGAATGTCGCCGATCTCGCCGTCATTCACACCTTTGACTATGGTGGCAACCAGTATGGCATAAAGCCCGGCCTCGGCCAGGCGGTCGAGTGCCTGCTGTTTGATGGCACGCAGGTCGCGGCCGCGGAGCGTCTTGTAGGTTTGAGCCGTGACCCCATCGAACTGGAGGTATGCAGCTAGCCGGTAGCTGGCCAGTTGGCGGACAAAGTCGGGCTCTTCAGCCAGCCGTAGCCCGTTGGTGTTGAGCAACACCAGGGAAAAGCCTCCCGCCTTGGCAGCACCCAGGATATCCAGCAACTGCGGGTGAATGGTCGGTTCGCCGCCACTGATCTGCACGACTTCCGGACGGCCCTCTGTTTCACTCAGCCTGGCGAGCATCCTTTGGACTTGGGGCAGGCTGACGTCGGGACCTTCACCAGCATCTGCAAAACAGGTAGGGCAACGCAGATTGCATCGTCCGGTGATCTCAACAATACCGATGCACGTGTGCTGCTGATGCTCAGGGCATAGGCCACAGTCGAAGGGACAGCCCTCTCTGACCGACGTGGCAAAGTCGTAGGGGATGGCCCCCGGCTTGTTATACTTGAGCGAGCTCAGGTACCATTCCGCATCAGAGGACAACAGGGCTTCATGCCAGCCATGGTTCTGACAATACTTGCGCAGATAGACAGCACCATCGCGAATGAGCACCTGGGCATCTATCACCTGTCGACATTCGGGACACAGACTGCGCGTGACCTCATAGAAGACGTGGTTCCGAACTGCCTGTCTGCTGTAGGTCGCCAATATCTTCTCCTTTCATCTCATCAGAGAAGCCAGGCCTCGAACAGCCCGACCGGATTTACTGGTCAACCATTGATTCACACGGATGGCAGCAGCAGCCTGCATGCTGGCGGTGGAGTAGGTTGGGTAGACATGAATGACGCCGGCGAGGTCGCCCACCTTCAGGCTGTGCTCCAAAGCCAAGACCCACTCTTGAACCATCTCTCCGGCCTGGCCGGCAACGATGGTGGCACCCAAGAATGTTCCGTCTGTCTTGTGAATCAGTTTGACAAACCCGGCTGTATCTCCTTCAGCCTGAGCACGATCCACCCGCTTCATGGACCAGTCACATGTGGTTGCAGAGTCGCCAAACCGCTCTCGGGCTTCCGCCTCGGTCAGTCCAACGTGAGCTACTTCTGGGTCGGTGAAGGTCGTCCAGGGCACATGGTCGGTGACCCCCTTGGAAGCTCCGGGGAGAAGGGCATTGCGCACGGCCATGAAACCCTGCCAGCCGGCATAGTGGGTGAACTGGTAGCCACCAGTGCAGTCGCCGGCGGCATAGATGTGCTTCTGGCTGGTGCGCAGATGCGGGTCCACCTTGATTCCCTTGGCATCGTATGCCACTCCAGCCTTCTCCAGGCCAAGGTTATCTACGGTAGCGCGGCGGCCAATGGCAACCAGTAGCGAGTCGCCCAACAGCTCGTCGCCACCGGCCACCAGGTGAATTCCGGCTGAATCCTGCCATACCCGTTCAGCCTTGGCACTCAGCCGCAAGTCCATGCCTTCGGCACCAAGAACTGCAGCTAGTACGAAGGCCGCTTCTGGCTCCTCGCGAGGCAGAACCCTTTCTTCGCCTTCTATCAGCGTAACCTGTGAACCGAGCCGGCTGAATGCCTGAGCCATTTCACAGCCGATCGGTCCCGCGCCAAGCACCAGCAGGTGTTGGGGCAGAGCTTCCAGATCCCATATAGTCTCATAGGTCAAATAGTCCACTCTGTCCAGACCCTCAATGGGGGGTATGAAAGGATGCGCGCCGGTAGCCAGCAATACCTTGTCAGCCTTCAGCGTGGCATCGCCAACAGCCAGAGTGTGGGCATCAAGGAAGCGGGCGGTGTCGAGGATGACGTTTATCCCTTCAGCACGCAGCACTTCGGGCGATTCTTGCTGGTACACCTCGCTTATGACTGATTTGACGTGGCCCATCACGGATTTCAGGTCTACCTTTGGCTCGTTGGGACTCATGCCGTAGCGGTCCGCGGTGCGCGTCTGATGGGCTACTCTGGCCACTTTGAGCAGCGCTTTGCTTGGCACACAGCCAGTCCAGGTGCAGTCGCCGCCCAGGCGATGCTTCTCCAACAGGACAACACGTGCGCCGAGTTGAACAGCAAACGCACCGGCGGTCAGCCCAGCCGAGCCGCCACCAATAATAGCCAGGTCGTAGGTCTCGACCATCTTTTTCCTCCGTTCACTCCACGAACATAACTCCTTTCGAGATGACTTGACGATGACAGCCGAACTGCAGTCCTCAGCATTTGGCAGCCTTGGTGGACCCGTTCACGTCATGTCATTTTCTATCACTCACCACCTCTTTCGCCCCACGTTTCAGACTGATACGGAAACAGAGAATCAACGGCGCTAACCCAGCCCCATACCCCGACTAATGACAGACCGAAGCTCTACAGGGTGTCACCAGAGCGATGTCCCTCATGTTCCTCAATTCGGTGCCTCACCGTTGCAGCCAGCATTTCGGGTTCGTGGACAATCCAGGCATCCTCTATCACGTCCTCCGTATGGAGACCAGCATTGGTGAAAGGAGTGGCAATGGCCACCACATTCATGCCAGCCGCTTTCGCTGCCCGGACTCCGTTGACCGAATCTTCCAGAACCAGGCAATCTTCAGGTAGCACCCCGAGCTTTGCAGCAGCCACAAGATACGGCTCAGGGTCGGGCTTCGCTTGTTTGATATCCTCAGCGGTGACTATCACGTCCAGCAAATTTTCGATGCCAAGCGAATCCAGGACGTGCAGCGCCTCTCTTTTTCGTGACATGGTTACCAGAGCGGTCAGGCAATTCTTCTCCTTGACGACCTGGAGCAAATCAACAGTGTAGGGCCACTTGTGGTCCTGAATAACCTTCGGGGCAGCCACCATCTCTGCGTAGATGGCCATCCTCATAGCCGTCAGCACTTCCCACGGCTCCGAGACCTGATGCTGTTCCATCAGCGGGCGCAGGTCACTCTCCAGTTTCAGTCTTTCCATGATATGGCGGGAAGCGACGTCTCTGGAAGCTCCTACTATTTCCCGATAGGCTTCGATGGCTCTCACGTCAGGCTCCGAGAGTCGGAGAAGGCGCTGGACGGCAATTGCATAGGATGAAGCCTTCAGCTTCTCCGTCTGCACGAGTGTACCGTCTAGGTCAAAGAGAAACGCTCTTATCATGACGTCGTTCTTGAGCCACGCCTGTTGAATGTCCTGTTTGCACTACTCCATGCGTTCTATTGATGATTTCTCACTTCTCGAGTTCTTGCAGGGTTTGGCGACACCATGCTAGGGGAGACAACGCTCCGTAGCCAACTGGGGCAGCTGCCTCATTTGTGCCATGCACGATATAGGCTTCCAAGCATGGCCAAGGCTGAAGCCAATTAGCTTATGCAATAGCCTGACAAGCGTAGCGCACCCCTTCGGAGAGCGTGGGGTACGAATGAAGCATGTTTCCTACGTCAGACGCCGCCACTTTGCCTGCCATAGCGACAGCAACCTCATGAATCAGACTTGACGCCTCAGCCCCCACTATATGACCTCCCAAGATTCGTCCTGAACTCGAATCAGCCACGATCTTGATAAATCCATCCGTTTCATCCGCCTCAACAGGCCGCGTGAGGTTGGCATACTCGAACTTGCCAATTTTGACCTGGTAGCCATGGGCCTGCGCCTGTTTCTCAGTCAGACCGACACTGGCCACCTCCGGATCGCAGAATGTAGCCCGAGGAAGCACCTCGTAGTTCAATTCTGTCCGCTTGCCGCCAACAGCGTTTGCCACAGCGGTTTTGCCTTGCTCACCGGCGACATACGTGAACAGGAATCCTCCTGTCACGTCTCCAGCCGCCCATATGTGTGGCAGGTTGGTTCGTAGGGCGGCGTCAACACTGATCCCCTTTCTCGTGTATTCTATTCCGGCAGCCGCAAGTTTGAGATCATCTAGACCTGGCCTTCTCCCCGTAGCCACGAGTATTTGATCATACTCCTCCCTTCTCTCTTCACCATCCGCACTCTTGGCGATCACCAATCTGCCGGCACCTGTGGCGCGCACCTCGCTGACCAAAACAGAAGTTGAGACTGAGATGCCCTGTTTGGCAAATAGCTGTGCCACAACCTGTGATACCTCCTCATCTTCCCCAGCGAGAATTCGATCCAGAGCCTCGTAGATATGAACTTCTGAACCAAATGCGGCGAATATGTTGGCAAACTCAACCCCTATCGGTCCGCCTCCGATTATAGCTAGCCTTTCGGGTGCACTTTCTAGATCCAGAGCTTCGATATTGGTGATGTATCCTGCCTCCCGTAGTCCGGGTATCGGTGGTACCGCTGGCACAGATCCAGTCGCAACTATGATTTTGTCTGCCTGAATAACTTCATCAGCAACCGCCACCTCATTTGGAGACCGAAAATACGCACTACCTCGGAACAACTTTATGCCCCGGTCGATCCATCTCTGGTCTCTGCCCGTGCCTATCCCGCTGACGATTTTGTCCTTGAAGGCTTTCACATCCGCATAATTTGCCTCTTCTTGGATCGTGGGTAGCCCGAAAAAGCCGGCACCTCTCATCTTCTTGTATGTCCGTGCTGCATGGACCAGTGCCTTGGTGGGAATACAGGCATGGAAGATGCACTCACCACCAACGGGGCCTTTTTCGATCATGCCTACAGAGTCAACAAACTGTTTAGCTGTGCCGGCGGCATACTCGCCCGCTGTGCCTGCCCCGATTATCAATACTTCCACCCTAGTCATTCTTCCACACCTCCCTCAGATATATTAGACGTTTAGCCCGTTCTATTAGATGGCCTTTTCAATCAGCCTCCCGAAAAATGGCACGACCTAATGCGAGAATTGTCAGGCGTCTGGTGGCGTGGCTGGCCGCATCAATACGAGCGAAAACCAATCATTCGGAAATGTTGGCAAAATGTCTGCAATGAAGTGTAAATTGAACGTCGGGGTGAGAGGATTTGAACCTCCGACCACCTGAACCCCATTCAGGTGCGCTACCAGGCTGCGCTACACCCCGATGTGGGAGGACTGCACCAATCGCAGCGGCACCAGGCGTTTATTATCTCACCAGCAGGTAGTGCAAGGCAAGCCCTGCAACCTGCGCAATAACGTCATTGCCAGCGGAGCGTAGCAATCTCTGGGCGGGGAGGAATCCACGGGACAGCAGATCACCAGCGCCCTCAAGCGGCAACCCACCCCCACCCCGAGATTGCCACGTCGGCCGCCTGCGGCGACCTCCTCGCAACGACGTGAAGCCAGTTAAAGTCACCGTTCTCACCAATCCCGGGCGCATCCTCCTCGCAATGGCGTGTGGGAAAGGCCAGGCATCGGCAACACCTGGTGTTCGGGGGAACAAAAGGCGGTCGCCGATGGCGACCGCAAGACATCACGCAAACGTTAGCGCTGCCAAAGCACCAGGGATGTACAGGTGCTACACTTCCCGAAACTCGCCTTCTACCGTACCCTCGCCGCCTTCGCCGCCAGGCTGTCCTTCCCCTCCGGGCTGTCCCTCTGCACCGGGCGGTGGCCCTGCCTGCTGGTACACCGCAGCGCCCATCTGCTGCATAACCTGGGAAAGCTCCTCAACCGTGCGGCGCAGGTACTCGGTATCCTGCCCCTGCAGCGCCGACCGGACAGCGGCGATCTTTCCCTCAGCCTGCTGCTTCAAGTCAGCGGGCACCTTATCTCCCTGCTCCCGTATGACTTTCTCGGCAGTGTAGACCAGCGTATCGGCAGTATTGCGGGTCTCGATGTCTTCCTTCTTCCTGGCGTCCTCAGCCGCATGCTCCTCCGCCTCCCGCTTCATACGCTCAACCTCCTCCTGGCTCAGGCCACTCGAGGCGGTGATGGTTATCTTCTGCTCCCTGCCGGTGCCCTTGTCCCGGGCACTCACGTTGAGGATGCCGTTGGCATCGATGTCGAATGTGACCTCTATCTGGGGCAGGCCGCGCGGCGCCGGGAGAATGCCGTCAAGCATGAAACGCCCCAGGGTCTTGTTGTCACCAGCCATGGGCCGCTCCCCCTGGAGCACATGGATTTCCACGCTGGGCTGGTTATCAGCCGCAGTGGAAAACACCTGACTCTTGCTGGTGGGAATAGTGGTGTTGCGCGGAATGAGCGTGGTGGCCACGGCGCCGAGGGTCTCAATGCCCAGGGTGAGAGGGGTGACATCAAGAAGCAATACCTCCCTCACGTCCCCTTTGAGCACGCCAGCCTGAATGGCTGCCCCCAGGGCCACAGCTTCGTCAGGGTTGATCCCCTTGCGCAGCTCCTTGCCAAAGAACTGGGCTATCTTGTCCTGGACCAACGGCATCCTGGTCTGACCGCCCACCAGGATCACCTCGTTTATCTGCGCCGGCTTCAACCCGGCATCCGATAACGCCTGGCGGCAGGGGCCGATGCTCTTCTCGACTATCTCCATGACCAACTGCTCCAGCTTGGACCGCGTCAGTGTCATGTTGAGATGTTTGGGCCCGGAAGCGTCGGCGGTGATATACGGGAGGTTTATCTCGGTCTGCTGCATGGTCGACAGCTCTCGCTTGGTTTTCTCTGCAGCATCCTTCACCCGCTGCAGGGCCATCCTGTCCTGCTTCAGGTCAATGCCGCTCTCCTTCTTGAACTCATCGCACACCCAGTCCATGATGCGCTGATCAATGTCATCTCCACCCAGATGAGTATCGCCACTGGTTGACTTGACCTGAAAGGTGCCTTCGCCCATCTCGAGAAGAGAAATGTCGAAGGTGCCACCACCGAGGTCGTACACGGCGACGGTGGCCTCATCCTTCTTGTCGAGCCCGTAGGCCAGCGAAGAAGCCGTTGGCTCGTTGATGATGCGCAGTACGTTCAGCCCGGCGATGGCGCCGGCATCCTTAGTGGCCTGGCGCTGGCTGTCATTGAAGTAAGCAGGTACGGTGACTACGGCATCGGTGACGGGCTCACCCAGATAGTCTTCCGCATCTGCCTTGAGCTTCTGAAGTATCATGGCTGATATCTCAGGCGGGCTGTACTCTTTGTCGCCCATCACCACGCGGCAGTCCCCGTTTGGCGCCTCGGTAATCTTGTAAGGTAGCCGCTTGATGTCCTCCTGCACCGTGGCGTCTTTGAACTTGCGCCCCATGAGACGCTTGATGCTGTAGATGGTGTTCTCAGGATTCGTGATCGCCTGCCGCTTCGCCAGCCATCCAACAAGACGCTCACCCGTCTTGCTGACGGCAACAACCGAGGGCATTTGCCTTTCCCCCTCGGCAGTAGTAATGATCACAGGCTCACCGCCCTGCATTGCAGCTATCAAGCTAAAAGTTGTTCCCAGGTCGATTCCGACAGCTCGTGCCATACTTCTCTTCTCCCTTAACCCGCGTTGTCCGGTGCGTCGCCGGATTTCTCTTCGGCCACCTCCCCTACGGACTCCACCTCCGTCACTGGCTCCTGCTCCTCGGCAACCTCCTCTGCTCCCTTCTTTTCCTCGATGCCTTTGCCCACCACCACCAGGGCAGGCCGGATTACTCGATCATGCAGCTTGTAGCCCTTCTGCAGCTCCTCGATGACCTTCCCCTCCTCCCCCTCTGCCTGCGTGACCGCCTCATGAACGGCAGGATCGAACTGTTCGCCGAGAGACTTGATCTCCATCAGCCCCCTGGCTTCCAGGGTGGCCCGGAGCTTGCGGTGGATAAGCCGAATGCCCTCGATCCAGGTCAGCCCGGCCAGCTTGACCGGGAGCGAATCGAAGGCCCTCTCGAAGTCGTCGAGCACGGGCAGCAGGCCCATGATGACCACCATGTTAGAGAACTTGCTGCTGTCTGCTTTCTCCTGCTCAACGCGCTTCTTGTAGTTGTCAAAGTCTGCCTCAGCCCGGCGCCAGTTATCCAGGTACCTCTCCGCCCTGGCCTTTTCCTCGTCGAGAGCCTGTCTCAGCGAATCTGCCTCGCCTGCCTCGGTCTCCAGCTTTCCCTCAGCCTTCTCTTGTTCGTCCTCCACGGCAACCCCTGACTTCAGGTATATATCCTGCCGAACATATCACTCAACACTGAAGAGATAAAGTCCACGGTCGGAATGACGCGGCCATAGGGCATTCGCGTGGGCCCGATGACACCCACGGCCCCCCTCCTCTCATCAACCCCGTAGTTGCTCAGGATGACGCTGCATCCCTGGAGAGCCTCCTCCCGATTCTCGTTGCCAATGGTGACCCTGGTCCCCGATATGTCGCCCAGGGACCTCAGCAGGTTACTCAGTAAGGTCCTCTCCTCAATGGCTTCCACCAGGCTGAGGAGACTCCGTTCCCTGATGGACTCGGCCTGACTGATCAAGTATCGCAACCCGTCAAGATAGAACTGCTCGTTCTGCTGTCTCTCCTCCGTCTGCATCATACCCATCACAGTATGCTTGATTCCCTGCTCAACCGGAGACAGGTCAACGTCGCTGGCACCGATCTGCCGGCAGCTCAGGCCCTGATACGAGGCATTCATCTTGTTGGCCGAGGCAGTCAGCTCATCCTGAGACATAGCCTGACTCAGAGCCAGAATCCGCTTCCTGACCATCCCTTCCTGGAGCACCAGTACCAGCAGGATCAGCAACTCCTGAAGCGCTACCAGGTCCACGTGCCTGAAGCGACACACTGCGGCGCGTGGCACCGTAGCCACGGCGATGCTTTCAAGTCTCTCCGTGAGGATTGACACTGCCAGGCGCGCCCAAGCTTCAGGCTCTTGCTCCGATTCTTCGAAAAAGCGCCGGATGGCCATCTGGTCCTTCCGGCCGATCTTGGACTCCTGAACCAGACATTCCACGTAATAACGATAGGCCCTGTCGGTCGGCACGCCTCCGGCAGAAGTATGCGGGCGGTTGATGTAGCCCTCCTCCTCCAGGCGCGCCATCTCGTGCCTTATGGTCGCCGGGCTGATACCGAGCGAATAGCCACGAGCAATGCTCTCCGACGGCACCGGAACAGCCGAAGCTATGTGCTCAGCCACGATAACTCTCAGGATGGTGGCCCTTCTCTGCGGAAGATCGGTAGTCTGGGCGCTCATTTTTAGCACTCTCCCACCTAAACTGCTAACTGACTAGTAATTTATCATCAGCCATATGGCTTGTCAAGACAGCCAGGCTTGCAGCACAGCTTCGACCCAGGGGTCACCCAGGGATGGTGGTAGCCAGGAGGGAATCCTCGTTGCGGTCAGGGCAGGCCCGCGCCGAACACATCCGGGAGAAGCTCGCAGAGCGGGGCGCCGGGAGGCGCAACAGGACGAACCATCGGTTCGAGTCGAGACAGACGGGCTCGCAGGAGGTAAGCGCTTCGTCGGACGGCCAGGCCCATTCCGGGCCGCGCATGTCTAGCTCGAGACAGCCGAAGCTGCGCCGTCCTCCTCCGTGCCCCTCATGTTTTGCACCGCGTGTTTTATTTCTTCGACCGACGCCTCTTCCTCCAGCGTGGACAGGTCGCCAAGCTCCTTGTTCGTCATCAACGACTTGATGACCCTTCTCATTATCTTGCCGCTCCTGGTCTTGGGCAGCATGTTGACGAACACAAGGTCTTTCATCACCACAATGGGCCCCATCTCGCTCCGGACGTGCTGGATGAGCTCCTCTTTCAAGTCCTCGCCGGGCTTGTATCCGTTGGCAAGTACCACGAAGGCACTGGCCACCTCACCGCGCAGTTCATCGGGGATTCCCGATGCCGCCGCCTCAATCACCGCCGGGTGAGACACGAGCGCATTCTCGATCTCTATGGTGCCTACCCGGTGAGCGGCGATCTTGATGACTTCATCGGCCCTGCCGGCGAACCAGATGTACCCGTCCTCATCCTTATACGCCGCGTCTCCGGCATAGTAGACGCCCTGGGTGCCCGGCTTGGTCTCCCAGTAGTCGCTCTGATACCTCTGGCGATTCTGCCACAGAGTCGGAGTCAGACCCGGGAAGGGTTTCTCGATTACCAGGATACCCTTCTCCACCGGGCCAAGGGAGTGGCCGTCGTTCTCGTCAACCACGTCAGCCATCACCCCCGGGGCCGGAAAACCGGCCGAGCCCGGTCTCACCGGAGATGCGCCCAGGCCATAGGGGTAGCCTACTATGCAGCCCGACGTTTCGGTCTGCCACATGTGGTCTATCACTGGAATCTTGCCCTCGAACACCTCCTCGTACAGCCACGTCCACGCCTCAGGGTTGAGCACCTCACCGGCAGATACCACCCTCTCCAATTTGCCGAAGTCGTGCTTTCGTGCCTGGTCTGCACCGTATCTCATCAGGGCCCGTATTCCTGTCGGGGAGCTAAACACACCCGTCACCTTGTTTCTCTCTATCACGTCCCACCACATGTCCTGGCGCGGGTAGTCCGGGGTGCCCTCGTACAGGATTGAGGTGCAGCCGCAGAGTAGAGGAGCGTACACGATGTAGCTGTGCCCTACGATCCAGCCTATGTCCGAGGTCGAGAACCACACATCGTCAGATTTCAGACCGTAGATCCACTTCCCCTGTGAGTAGCAGTACACCTGGTAGCCGCCGTGATTCTGGACGGTGACCTTCGGTTTCGCCGTCGTCCCCGACGTAGGTAGCAAGAATAGTGGCTCGTTAGCCTCCATAGGCACAAAGTCCGATTCGCAGCCCGCTCCTCTGGCCAGGAAATCGGCCCACCGTACGTCCCTGCCAGGCTTCATGGGAATGTTCTCATCCGCGTGCTGATCGAGGACCACCACCGTTTTGACCTGACCCTGGTCAGCTAGCCTTCCCAGGGCCTCATCAACCATTTCTTTCAGCAATACTGGCTTGCCTCGCCTGGACCCGCTGGCCTGGGTGATGAGGTATTCCGCGCCACTCAACTCAACCCTGTCGGCTATGGCACCCGGTGAGAAGCCGGCAAATATGACCATGTGTATGGCGCCGATCCTGGCGCAGGCCAGCATGCATGCCGTCGCTTCGATACTCACTGGCATGTAGATGGCCACCCGATCACCCTTGTCCACCCCGATTCCCCTCAATGCAGAGGCACATTGCCTCACCAGGTCGAGGAGCTGGCTGTAGGTGACGGTGCGCGTCTCACCCGTGTCGCCGCACTCCGCCACCAGAGCTGCCTTGTCACCCATGCCTCGCTCAATCTTGTAGTCCAGGCAGTTGTAGCTTATGTTGGTGACTCCCCCCAGGTACCACTTGAAGGTTGGATAGTCCCATTCAAAGATCTTGTCCCACTTCTTGAACCAGTGGATATCATCAGCGGCACCAGCAGCAGCGTCCTCCCAGAAACCGCTGTAGTCCGCCTCCGCCCGTGCGTAGAACTTCCTGACCTCTGGCGGCAGCACGTCCAGCTTCACTGTGTAACCCTCCTTTGGCAGCGGGACCGCCCAAGTCTGACAGCCAACAATCGGAACGCCAGATTGCCGTCATTCAGGCACATGGTTCGCTTCGCTCGCAAGCTCCTACCGGATTCCGACCGGCGCATACATAAAAAGAAAAGGCCTCGATAGGCCTGTATGATATCAATCTGGCCAGCCAACCTCTACTAAGCCTGATGGGCTGCCCACTCTAGCGGGTTGATGCACGCCGCGCTCAGATCGCGACCCGAATGTCACAGAACGGTGCAACGCTTTGTGGCCGAGCCAGGTGCTGTAGCGACTTTCGCTGCGCATCCACTGATTTGACCGAAGTCGCCAAACCATTTACAGAGTGGTTGGAGGTAAGAGCGGCAATGTAGGGACAAGCGGAGCGGAAGGGAGGGACCTCTTGCTATCTTGACACCTCTCTTACCTCCACCACCGCGTTCTACGATTACGGTAACACCGTGGTGCGACTATTGACTTCCGCCGTAATGCCTGTTGTCGTCTGCCCAAAACTCTCATGGCGAACCCCTGCTATAAGCATTAATACCTAGGCAAAGGGCCGATGATGTGAGCAAATATGCCTAATCCACACAGCATTTTCACCGTCGTCCGTCCGCGGCAGACTGCATTTGACTACTCGTACCGCAGAGCTTCAGCAGGACAGGTCCTGGATGCCTGCCGCGCAGGGAGGAAGGTCATCAGCAGGGAAGCGACCAGCGCTACCGCAGCAATAACAAACGTCTGAAGCCAGGGTATCTGAAACTCCAGGCCCTGTATGTCCTCCTTCAAGAAGTCTATGACATTGCTCGACAGGGCCAGCGCCAGTGCCGCCCCGATGAAGACACCCAGGAGTGCCACGAAGGAAGACTCCAGGAGGAAGCTGAGCTGTACTGTCCGTCGCTGATAGCCGATGGCCCTCAGGACGCCTATCTCGTGGCGCCTCTCCACCACTGCCCTGGTGCTGATCACGCCCAGGGCAGCAATGCCGACGATCAGACCAAGCCCCATGAAGCCCTGGAGCAGGGAGTTGATGGTGAAGCTGGTCTCACGGGCCTCATCAAGCATCTCCTCGATCGACACTGCCTCCATGCCGTTTGCCCGAAACTCAGACTCGATGGCCTCGGCTGTCGCCTCCGCGTCCACCCCTTCCCTCAGCCTGAACAGGTATGTCGTCGGCGGAACCGCGATGCCGGCTGCCCCAGATAGAGTCTCCTGAGAAGCGTAAATGCCGAAGTTGAAGCTTACCGCCTCGAGAACGCCAATGACAGTGACGACCGTGTCTATACCCGTGAAGGCTCCTCTGACCTCAACGTCTGTGGGAGCCATGACGTCATCATCGAGGTAGACCCCTTCCAGGCGAAAGCCCGGCCCGCCCACTGTCACACCGAACTGGCTTCGCGACGGCGCAGCGTCAGCACTGACCACCGCAAGTCCGGGGTTCTCCTTGACCGCCTGCCACACCTCACTGGCGGAACCGTAGTCCGCAGCCATGACAGCGAAATCGAAACCGTTAGTATCCAGATACACGTCATCTACGCCCTGCACCACATAGTCGTTCCACTCGGCACCTGCAACCCCGGACTGGCGCACCTCCAGAGGTACCACTGCCTGGCTGGCAACAGCCTCAAAGTCATCGGAGTCGAGCCCAGGGGCCGCGGCAATAGCGGCCTGCATGTCTGGAATCGGGTTGTTGTAGCTGACAGTACCCCAAATGTCGTAGCCGCCTGAGAAGGACTCGACGTCTTCCAGAGCGGCTGTGCTGGCGGTGACCACTACCGACATGAAGACAATGGTGAATATCACCAGTGAGAACATGGCCAGCGTCAG
The DNA here is from genome assembly GCA_964617695.1 of uncultured Dehalococcoidia bacterium. Taxonomy (GTDB): domain Bacteria; phylum Chloroflexota; class Dehalococcoidia; order UBA2247; family RBG-13-53-26; genus CAZTYW01. The sequence goes on along the minus strand of CAZTYW010000005.1, from coordinate 37,459 downwards.
TCCAGTGCGCAGGCGGTTGTTCGCCGGATAGGCGATAGCCGTCCTCAATGCCGGCACTGCACCCTTCAACCTCCCCAGGACAAACGTGAGCAGGCGCAGCAAAAGGTCCATGTTGTAGGTGACCACCCACACGGCGCCGAGGACCATCATGATACCGGTGAGGAAGAACATCTCAATCCCCATCCCAAGCTGGCTCAAGAACTTGACCACGTCTATGGGCAGGAGCGACCAGACGAGAAGGGCGATGCCTGCCAGGGTGAACGCTCTTCTTTCACTCAGCCCCATCCAGCGCAGCAACACCGCCAGACCTATGATGAGCAGCGAGACCCCCAGGTACAGCGGCGAGGCCTGTTCGGTGCCGAGTCCACCGAAGACCAACATCAGTCCCGCAAAGAGCAGTCCGAGCGCCAGGAACAGCCATCGCCGCCCAACCCTCTCCAGCCGAGGCTCGGGGATGTCCCTGATGGCCCTGACTATGTTCAGCCGGCTGACCCTCCAGGCCGCCGCGGCGACGGTGAAAAAGGTGACCAGCATACCCAGAGTGAACGCCACTACCAGGCTCGTGGGCTCAAAGTGGTAGGCCAGGTCCAGCGGAGTATTGCCAAAGGCGCTGGCCATGATACCGGCTATCGCATAGGTCACCAGTACACCCAGAACCACCCCTACTGCCGCAGCACCCAGGTCGTAGACCGTGCCTTCAAACACGAACATCTGAATCAGGTGGTGTCGCCTGGTCCCCACCGCCCGTGCCATGCCCATCTCCGACTTCCGCGCTGCAGCCAGCAAGGCAAAGACCAGGAATATGAGGAGTAGACCCGCGGTGATAGAGAACAACCCGAATCCGACAAATATTGTGGTGAACACGCTGCCCGCTGTATCCGCGCCCTCCAGCGCATCCTTTTTCACCGGCTCAACTCCCAGGCCGGTGCCCTCGAGAAGAGATTCCAGTCCGGCTGTGACCTCATCGCTGAGTGCCGCCCCTTCTACCGATCCACCCCTATTGGACACATGTATGGCGTTGATCTGCCCCTCTCTGCCAAGGAGCTGTTGAGCCCTGGACAGCGGCATGACCATCACCGATACGGTGCCTGCTGAAGTCTCCTCTACAATCGCGCTCAAGCCGACTTCGGCAGGCTGTTGTCCCAGGTAGACCAGGAGCCTGTCCCCGGGCCCCACCCCAAGGTCGTCGGCTGCGTCCCTGTCCAGGTACACCCCGTCGTCACCCAGGTCATCCAGTGTGACCACCTGGCCCTGCTCCGTAGTCATCTCCTGGAAACCCGAATAGTATTCGGCATCAGGTGCGAACACTGTGACACGGGAAGCATCCTGGGCACTCCCCGTTGGCACCACAGGCGCCGCCTCCTGGATGGCAGGAAGCAGGCCGTCTATCCTGTCATCAGCGGAAAGACCATCGCGGAGCTCCTCGAACTGCACGGAATCGAAGTACGGGAAGCTACCCGCAGCACCGAGACTGCCACCGGTGACAACCTCATCAGTGCTGCCCAGAGAGCGCACCGCCAGCGACCGGATGGTATGGACCATGGTATCACCGGTGCCGAAGGCGCTGGTGATGATGACCGTGCTCAGCATGAGGCCCACGATGATCAGAGCCGTCTGGGCACGGCGTCTGGGGATATTCCGCACGCCCAGCTTGAGCATTATTCGATTTCGCCAGGCCAGCACCCCTACCAGCGCCAGAACGACGACGAATATGCCCAGCAAGACCTGAGCTATGGTGGTGATTGAGATGCCGAAGAGTTCGTTCACGCCAGGCCTTCCCCGATAATGAGCCCATCCCGCATCCTGACGATGCGGTCAGCCCGCTCCGCTACGTCACGGGAGTGAGTGACCAGGACAAACGTCTGCTGATTCTCCTTGTTCAACCGGCAAAGCAAATCCATGATATCGGCCGTGGTCTCACTGTCCAGGTCCCCGGTGGGCTCGTCGCCCCATACTATGGCCGGGCGGTTGACAAGGGCCCTGGCTATGGTGACCCGCTGGCGCTGCCCCCCGGATAGCTCAGCAGGTATCCGGTCTGCCACCTCCGGGAGCCCCACCATGTCCAGAGCTTCCAGGGCCAGACGGCGACTCTTCGCCGGCTGCACTCCGGAGACCAGCAGGGGCAACTCCACGTTCTCCACAGAACTGAGTACCGGCAACAGGTTATACAACTGGAAGACGAACCCCATGCGGCGAGCCCGGTAGTCCGTACGCACACTGTCTGACATCTCATGAAGCCGCACACCCTCGACGATCACGTCGCCCCGATCAATATCATCCAACCCAGACAGGCAGTTGAGCAGAGTGGTCTTGCCACAGCCGCTGGGCCCCATTATGGCTACCATTTCTCCCCGGTCTACGGTGAAGTCGACGCCCCTCAGGGCGTGAACCTTGAACTTGCCGGTGTCATACGTCTTGTGCAGGTCACTGACATAGATGATGTGGTCAGGGTTCATCTTCCTTCCTCCAGGCGCTGTCCCGTGGGGAGATATGGCGTTGATTATAGCACAGCAGGGTGCCAGCAAACGCAAACTGAACCCTCGTTCAAAGGACACCCGAACGAGCCTCCGCCGACCAGGCAAGCGACGGGTTGGACAACTGCCAGAACAAAAGCTAGAATCTGTCCCGGCCACCCAGCCAGGCCAATAGTCCAGCCAGCCATGACTCGCGTCAGGCAGCAACGGTGTCTGCATGAAGTATAGAGCAGTTGTGTTCGACCTGGACGGCACTCTTCTGGACACACTGGAAGACATAGCCGACTCCGTGAACATCGGGCTTGACCGTCTCGGCTTTCCGGGGCATGACGTCGAGGCCTATAAGTACTTCATCGGCGACGGCGTCGAGGAACTGGCCTTCCAGGCGCTCCCGGATGACCAGCGCCACACGGTCACGGTAGTCAGACTGGTCGCCGCTGTTCGTGAGGAGTACCGCAAGCGCTGGGCAGACAAGACCCGCGCCTACGACGGCATCCCGGAACTGCTGGACGGCCTGACCGCCAGGGGCGTGAAGATGGCCATCCTGTCCAACAAGCCGGACAATTTCACCAGACTGGCTGTGTCTCACCTTCTGCCATGCTGGGAGTTCTCGCCGGTGATAGGCGCCCAGGCCTCCATCCCAAGGAAGCCCGACCCTGCGGCTGCTCTTCAGATAGCAGAACGTCTCAATATCCCGCCAGGCAAATTCATCTATCTGGGCGACGGAGACACAGACATGAAAACCGCCCTCGCGGCTGGCATGTACCCCGTCGGCGCGCTGTGGGGCTTTCGCAGTGGCGACGAACTTGCAGCCAGCGGCGCCAGGGCATTGATTGAGAAGCCCACTGACCTCTTGAATCTTATCTGATCCGACATTGCGGCCCACAGCTTATAGGACTTGACTTTTGCTAGCTGGAGGCGGTATAACGCTACTGCGTAGAGGGCGCAACAAGTTAATAGGCAACGGTGAAAAGGGCAAACCCTGACAAATCAGGGGGCGCAAAGCCACGGGTCTAAGGCCGACAGGCTATGATGGCTGGGCTGCTGCTGTTAGCGAAACGGTGGCAGCCAGTCTTGCTTTTATGAGATCGTGGCTTCTGCGCAGTGGCATCCATACTCCATGCACGACCGGTCCTGCGTCCGCATGGCGAAGTCGGGCCTGATGCAGGTACTGTCAGCGGCACCGGAGAATGGACGAAGACAGAACCACATCGGCCGACGGCCACGCTAGTCCGGTAGTTGCGCTGAGACGCTGACGCAACACCTTGTCTCGGCAACATCTTCGACAAAAAAGGGGGTCCTTATGCTCACCAAGTACGACGAGCTTCCGTGCCATCAAATCGTAGCTACCTTCGACAGCGTCGAGACCAGCGCCCGGGAATGGACAGAGAGGCTATGGTTCTGTGCCCACGATATCTCCGGGAAATTGCAACTCGTGTCCGGCTTCGGGTTCTACCCAAACCGCAACGTCATCGACGCCTTTGCCTGCTGCGCCGTCGAAGGCAAGACACAGTATAACGTCAGGGCATCCCGCGAACTTCGTCCCCAGGTAGACGAGGTCAGGGTAGGCCCCTTCTCCTACGAGATACTCGAACCGCTTCGGAAGGTGCGGTGGGTCCTGGACGACAACGAGCACGGGCTGAGCTACGACATTGAGTTTGAGGCGACCATGTACGCCCACGAGGAGGAATCACAGGTTGCCCGTTTTCGCGGCAGGATGGAGGAGAACATAAAGCGCTATTTCCAGGTAGGAAGGCCACTCGGCTCGGCCAAAATCGAAGGCAAGACGTACCAGATCGACAGGGATAGCTGGCGGGCTGAAAGGGATCACTCATGGGGTATCAGGCGGGGCGGCGGCGTGCCGGAAACGGGGGTGCAGCCCGGCGACATCCCGGAGGGCTACCTGTATAACATGCTCGTGGCGCAGTTCGAGGAGTGGGGTGCCACCTACCACACACGGGAGACGTGGGAAGAGAAGTCCCGCCATTTCAGCGGCGGCATTTTCTATCCCTGTGGAAGCGGGAAAGAAGAGCTTGAGGTGACCAGCGTCAAACACAATTACCGCTTCCGCTCCGACGTACGGCAGATCAATGGAGGTGAGGTCGCTCTCAACGCCGACGATGGCTCCAGAATAGAGATATCGGTGCGCCCGCTCAGCGTTTGCTACATCAAGGCAGGTGGCTATTTCGGCTACCAGGGATTTGTCCACGGGCTGTGGATGGGCCCTTACTTCCTGGACGGTCTCAAGCTGGACCTGACCGACCCGAATGTGATACGTGACGTCTCTTTCATCGACGACGTCATGTGCGAGATGCGCTGCGGCGATGAGGTCGGCTACGGCATCGTCGAGATGGTTGTCGTTGGGAAGTATCCCAGGTATGGCTACCAGGGATACTAATCCGACGAGGAAGGGCTGTACCGTAAAACCAGACCGGGGAAAGGAGAGACGACATGCAGGCACGTCACATAGACCTGGCCGAGGCGCAGGTCAAGATTGCGTCCTGGCTGCAAAAGCAGATGCCCCAGGCACAGGACCTGACCGTATCGAACCTGGAGAGGTCGGGGGGCGGGCTGTCGAATGAGAGCTTCGTCTTTGACGTGAGCTGGCAGGAGGCCGGCACTCCCAGATGCCAGGGGATGGTACTACGCTGTCCACCCAAGGACTACCCGATATTCCCCGAATACGACCTGAGTGCGCAGTTCCGTACCATGGAATTGCTGCAGCCGGAGGGCATCGCCGTGCCCAGCGTCCTGTGGCTGGAGAACGATGAGACCATACTCGGTAGTCAGTTCTATGTCATGGGCAAGCTGGAGGGAGTTGTTCCACCCGAGTACCCCCCTTATCACTCCTTCGGGGTGTTCTTCAACGCCACCCCCGAACAGCGGGCCAAGATGTGGTGGGGCACCCTCGAGTCCATAGCCAGAATTCACAAACTCGACTGGAAGAGTCTGGGGTTCTCCTTCCTGGGCGTGCCCAAGGCAGGCGCAGACCCAATTGATCGCCGGCTCGAATACAACGAGCGGTACCTCAACTGGGTGAAGGAGTCCCCTCAGGAATCTCAGCCCATCCTTGAAGCCGCCCTGGAATGGCTGAAGGAGCACCGGTATGAGCCGGAGAGGGTGACTCTGTGCTGGGGAGACCCCCGAATACCCAACACCATGTACAACCAGGACAACTTTGACGTGGTGGGCGTGCTGGACTGGGAGATGGCCTACCTGGGAGACCCTGAGGCCGATCTGGGCTGGTTCTTCTTCCTCGACTGGCAGCACACCATTGGATACGGGATTCCCCGCCTGGAGGGCACTCCCAACAGGGAAGAGACCGTGCAGCGCTACGAGGAGCTCACCGGGTTCAAGGTCAAGAACCTGTTCTACAACGAAGTCCTGGCAGCCTTCGGGTTCGGGATAATCATGCTCAAGATATTCAAGAACTTCAAGAAGATGGGGATCGCCGTGCCAGGAGATGCCACCGAGCACAACAACGTCTCTACCCAAAGGCTGGCGACCCTGCTCGATCTGCCGGCCCCCGGAGCCCCACCCAGGCAGGCCACCAGAGTCGAGGATGTGACCGTCACCGTGCAGTTTCACCTCACCGGAACGGGCGGCAGCGACTGGTACCTGTTATGTGATCGGGGTGAGGGTTCTCGCCACGAGGGCACCGTGGAGAACCCGAATTGCACGCTCATCGTGTCAGCCGAGGACTGGGCTGCCATCCAGAGGGGAGAGCTTGAACGCTTCAACGCCTGGACAGAGGGCAAACTCAAGATAGAGGGCGACATGACCCTGCTGCTCCAGCTTGAAGACCTGATTTCCAGGTTCACCAGGCCAGGCTGAGGCGTCAAGAGGCTCCGGACTCTTCTGCGCGCCCCCAGACAACGCGTGCGTCGTCTGGAAACAGCGGGCGCGTGTTCCCAGACATCTCACGGGAGGACATCCGCCGCCGTCGCCACCAGGACCAGCCGCGGGGTACAAACGGGCGGGCCATGACCCGGCAAGCCGCCCAATGCTATAATAGCCCAAGTACGTCTTCGGCCAGTGGACGGCCCCGCAAGCGCCACCATAGCGCTCGCCATCCGCGGTCAAAGAACAGCGGATGGGTGGCAAACGGCCACCGACCGGTCAGCGCCGACCGATGGCGATAGGCCCGAGGGGACCGGCAGGCAAATCCTGTAAGCACCAGAGGTGAAGCCCTTGCTGCAAACAGCCAGACGACTCGATAGGGCTTTCAATCCACGGTCAGTCGCCGTCGTAGGCGACAAGCTGGCCAACGACTACATGTGGCTCCGATGCCTGAGCAACTTCAAAGGGGAAGTGTACTCAGTTCAGATCGACCCCAACGAGATACCCGGAATTGAGGGCCTGGGCATCGAGAACTACAGCAGCCTGCTCGATATTCAGCAGCCGGTCGACTACGTGATCGTTGCGGTCCCGAGGACAGCAGCCCCAAAGATCATCGGCGACTGCATCAAGAAACAGGTGGCCGGGGCGGCTCTGTTCACCTCCGGCTTTTCCGAGACCAACACCGAGGAAGGAGCAAGGCTGGAACGCGAAATCGCCGCCATGGCCAGTGAGGCCAATCTCAACCTGATCGGCCCCAACTGCATGGGAATCTTCAATCCGAAGATCGGGCTGCGACACGATATCAACCAGTACTGGGGCGAAGGAGGGCCCGTCGGCTTCATTTCCCAAAGCGGCACACATGCCATTTTCTTCAGCCTGGTGGGAGCGGCTCACGGAATCAAGGTGAGCAAGTCTGTGAGCTTCGGTAACGGGACGATCCTTGACAGCACGGATTACCTCGAGTACCTGGCCAATGACGAGGAAACCACAATTATCGGCATGTATGTAGAAGGGGTCAAGGACGGCAGGAGATTCTTCGAGTGCCTCAGGGAGACGGCCAGCAACAAACCGGTGCTAGTCTGGATTGGAGGCAAGACTATGGAAGGGGCTCGCGCAGCCGCGTCACACACCGGCGCCCTGGCGTCCCCTGCGGTCATGTGGGAGTCCGTCATCAAGCAGTGCGGGGCGATCGGGGTCGACAGCCTGGAGGAAATGATTGACGCTGTAGAAGCGTTGCTCTACCTTGACCCGCCTTCGGGCAACAGAGTGGCGCTGATGGCACATAGTGGGGGGCAGTCGGTGGTCATAGCCGACGCCTTCACCCAGCAAGGTCTGTCGGTCCCTCTCCTCACCGATCGTTCCTACCGCGAGTTTGCCTCCTTTTTCAACATCATAGGCGGAAGCTACCTGAATCCCCTCGACATATCGTGGAACGTGCTTTCCACCGGGGACCTGGTGAGGTCCCTGGACATCCTGAGCCAGGATGACAACATCGACGTCGTGGTGCTTGAGCTGTGCATCCCGTTCTTATCTCAGATCTGGGAATACTATCCCCCCTATCTCGACGAACTGCTCGGGATCATGAGCGACTTCAGAACAACGTGTGCCAAGAGCTTCGCCGTCGTCCTGATCGCAGGACAACTGGAAGCGCAGGCGTCCCAGATAAGACCGAGGCTGATAGAAGCCGGAATACCAAGCTTCCCGACTTTCGACAGAGCAGCCAGAGCTGTCAAGAGGACGACAGAATACTGCCGATTCCAGCGCAACCAGGACCGACACATTCACAGCTCATGACATTTGGCAAGTACGCTCAAGCCCATCCCAACCCAGGAAACCTTCGGCCCTGGACGCTTCGGACCCCAGGCTATTCGTAATAGCGGCCCGCCCCACCAAGGCGGGTGGCAGTTCGCGGGCCATCCCAGCGCCGCCGAGGGAACGCCCTCGGAGCGCCTGATCCGCTTCGGGTCACTGGAACCAGCCAATGGATTCGGAAATGCTTCAGAAAGCGACAACAGCAACTGGCGACGGTGTGAGCCGGCGGGCGCAATCCGCTCTGATGTGGGTCGGCTCAACCCAGACATAAACACAGAGCATGGAGGTATCGGCATGAAATCGCTGGATGGCAGGATTGCTTTGGTGACAGGTGCCAGCTCAGGAATCGGACGCGCCGCCGCGCTGGCCTTTGCCAGAGAAGGTGCGAAGGTGGTCATAGCTGACATCCTGGTTGAGGGCAGCGAGGAGACGGCGCGAATGATCGAGGGGTCTGGGGGTGAAGCAGTGTTCTTCAAGACCGACGTATCGCGGTCCGACGAAGTCGAGGCAATGGTCAGCCGGGCCGTCGACGCATATGGACGCCTGGACTGCGCCTTCAATAATGCCGGTATCGGAGGAAGTCGAGTCCCAACGGCCAAGACCACGGAGGAAGAATGGGACCGGATAATGGCCGTAAACCTCAAAGGTGTATGGCTGTGCATGAAATACGAGATTCAGCAGATGCTGACGCAGGGTAGCGGGGCCATCGTCAACACCTCCTCTGTGGCAGGGCTGGTGGGCTTCCAGGGCACCCCCATCTACGTTGCCAGCAAACACGGGGTCATTGGGCTGACCAAGGCGGCAGCATTGGAGTATGCCACCTCTGGGATCAGGATCAACGCGGTATGTCCGGGCGTCATTCACACACCCCTGATCGACCGCGTAATCGCCGCTCGCCCCAAGATGGCCGAGGTCTACAGAGACATGCACCCTGTGGGAAGGCTGGGTGAACCAGAGGAGATAGCCGAGGCAGCCGTGTGGCTTTGCACTGACGCAGCTTCGTTCGTCACTGGTCACTCAATGGTTGTGGACGGAGGACTGGTTGCCCGGTAACGAAGCAACGCGGGACGCTGTCTCGAGGCAGGCGACCGCGCTGAATAGTCATGAGGGAACCACAGGGTCTGACCATGATAGCAGAACTCGCTTCCTCTCAGGAAGCGCTCTACACTCTCGCACATACCGATTAGGCAGGCAGGCTAGTGCGCGACAGGCTCGACTGACTGTCAGCCGCAGGCAGCGGCACCGCGCGATACCCAGGCGCTCTGAACGAGACCCGTCATACAAGGGAAAGGGGGGTGTGAACCTTGTGCCTAGCCTGCCTGCGCGAGAGTTCCATACGCTAGCTCTTCCCTCCTTGAGAATCGCCCTGCAAAGATTTGGCTGCATCGATGAAAATCTGTGTCCCCCGGGCGACGACCTCTAGCTGCCAAAGCGTCATCTTCTCCAGCATGTGCTTTATTTGCTCTTGACCTGACCGCCACAGCCGGCTCATCAGCTTCTCTCCCTGAGGGGACAACCGGCAAACCACCACGCGACGGTCTTCAACCGAGTTCTCTCTGATGACGAGACCCCTCTCAACCAGGCGGTCTGCAATACCCGTGGCTGTGGCAAAACTAACCCCCAGGCCGGAGGCAATGCCGCTCATGCGAGTGGGCCCGTCCCTGAACAGAATCAGCAGAACCCTCAGTTGAGTCATGGTGACATCAGCGCTCAGCCACTCTCTGGGGACAACTGGACGCAACGCCTGCTCCAGTTGCTCCAGTTTCATGTTAAGGTCCAGTATATGCTCGATTAGCCGTGTCCTGTCTGTTTCAACCGTCACGCGGCAACCCCTTGTTCCTTACTATTCGCGCCAGCAATATATTTTGGCTTTGGTGAATTATATCATGGACAGAAATATTTTGCAACAGGTGGCTCCAGTGAATGAGCCGATTCACAGGGCAGTGGAGAGGCTAGTGGCTGTGCCAGGCAATCTGAACAACACAGTGGACGCCAATGCGAATCAAGTGTGCAGCTCCACTATGTCTCCTTCCTGAAGAACGTACTGTCTTTTGACCTTCTGACCGTCGAATTTGCCCGAGCCCCAGACCTGCGCGAACTTCAGCCCGGTGCGGAAGTCTTTGTGGACGGACTCAGCTACATCCTCGACTGTGCTCCCTTTCTTGACCACCACCGGCTCGGTCAGGTCTGGCTTCTGCCCCGGCGCCTTGGTGTAGATGCGAACGACTCCCAGGGCCTCATATATGGCTGGCCCAAGATCGCCAAGGCCATCCCCCCCCTTGGCAGAAACGCAGAGCCAGGGGAGCCCCTCATGCTGCGAGTTGAGCCATTGGCGGCCCTCATCTGCACCATCCAGGTCCATCTTGTTGCCAACGATCAGCGCCTTCTTCTTGACCGTCCTGAAGTCAGTCTCTTCCGGTTCCCCGATGACCTTCACCCTGTATTTCTCCAGTCGCTCCACGATCGTCTCCAACTGCATGGCCGGATCCTGCGACAGGTCTACCACGATCAGGAGCAAATCAGCATTCCTTACTATGTTGCCCAGCCAGGACTCCACGTGCGGTGCTGTCAATGCCGGAACATCCACCAACTGCATTTGGATGTTGTCGAACCTCATCATGCCTGGAAGGGGCATCAGGGTAGTGAAAGGATAAGGAGCTACCTCGGGAGTCGCATCGGTGACAGCGGAGACCAGTTGGGACTTGCCTACGTTGGGCAGGCCAACCAGCACAACCTGGCCAGCCCCTTCCTTCGGAACGTAGTACAGAAGGCTCCCTTTCCTGGCAACATACGGCCTTCTTTGGGCCTCCTCGGACAGCTTGGCAATCTTCGTACGGAGTTCGGCCCGGAGCTTATCCGTGCCCTTGTGCTTGGGCATAACGGATAGCATCTCTTCCAGGGCCTCGATTCTCTCCTGGGGGGTGGCGGCACGTCTGTACCGCTTCTCAGCTTCGTAGTATTCCGGCGTCAGATTGGCTGGCATGGCTCACCTGACAGGGCCTGATCAAGAAGCCAGGCAGCAAGAATTGCGAGACCTGCGCTCGTAAAAGTATACCACGAAAGGCTGAACTGGCTCACCATGCCGCAGTATGCCGGCAGTCGGCGGATTCATTAGTAGTATCGACAAGGCATGGAAATCAGCACCGGGTTGGCGCCAAGCCTATCCCCTGTATCTCCACCACGTTGTCCTTCACGGCCGTCCGTGCGCCAAGAACCTTGTCGACCAGCCAGAGATTCGTCTCCACGTGGTCTGTCATGTGTGAGATGACGTACCGGCTCACCCCGCTACCTAGAGCACAGTAAGGAACCAGCTGGTCCGCCAGGTATCTATCCACGCACGCACCACTCTTCAATTCCTGGAGCAGATTGCGTGCAACGTACCGACCGATCTCTTCTGAACTCCTGCCCGGCGTACCCGCCCTGTCGGAACCGATGATGCATCCCGTATCGGTCTGAGCCCACACACTCAGGGCGGCCCCTTTCTGGCTGGCCTTGGTATCATATCTCTTCTCTATGCTGGCATTGAGTGCCTTATCTCCGAGTCGCTTGTGGCACTCGTCAGCCATCCTGTGGCTCACTTTCTGCTCTCTGAGATGAGAGGACAGAGCAATGCCTTCAATCCTCCTCAACTTGCCCTGCTCAGCAAGCACCAGCGGGGCGAGGCTTGCTGCGAGCGGTTCTACCTGCAACTCAACAACACCCCCACCCTGCGGCACGTACCCGGCTTGCTTCACCTTGAGCCTGGCATTTACGCCCATCTTGCTTAGCGTGGGAATCAGCACGTACTGCGTGTGATAGGCCGTGGGCGCGAAATCCTGGAACAGTCCTCCCGAGATCCTGCAGGTAAACGTCTCATCAGCAAAGCACCCCAGCAGCATCAGGTTCATGGCTAGCATGGTAGTCGAGCCGGCGCTTCCTATGTCCCATGCATACGAGCCTCCGCTGATGTGCTTGCCGGGCCTGTAGAATACCTCTTTTGACCCCACACTCACTTTTTCGGCAGTGCCTCCACAAACTCGCGCGCAGGCCAAGACAACCTGCACATGCTGGGGCCTGAGCCCAGGCTTGTCCCTGCCCGCCCGTATATTCCAGACATGCAGTTCCTCGCCCAACAGGCTGGACAGAGCCACAGCCAGGCGCAGAATAGTGCCAGAACCCGATTTCGCCGCACCGTCGATACTGATCATGGGACCCGAACCAGGATAGCCATGTACTATAATACAGCAAGGGATGATTCACCACAGGAACAGGCATTGAACCAAGCGAGCCAAAGCATCACCTTCCTGGGAACCGCCGGCGCCCGCGTAATGGTGGCGAACCAGATCCTTGCCTCGGGAGGACTCTGGTTCGATTTCGGTGGCACCGAAGTGCTGCTCGACCCCGGGCCTGGAACCCTGGTCCAGGCTGCCAAACGGAAACTCAAGGCGTCCAAGCTGAAAGCCATAATCCTGTCCCACAAGCACCTCGATCACTCCGGGGATGTCAACATCATGATCGAGGCCATGACCGATGGCGGCCTGCGCAGGAGAGGCGTCCTCTTTGCCCCAAGGGATGCCCTGGAGGACGACCCGGTTGTCCTCGGCTACCTGCGCCCGTACCTTGACCGCGTAGAGGTCATCAAAGAAGGGGGAAGCTACCGGGTCGACAACATCACTTTTCAAACCCCGCTCAAACACATCCACCCCGTGGAGACGTACGGGATCGTCTTCAACACCGGGAGACACACCATCTCATGTCTTGTGGACACGCGCTACTTCGACCGCCTGTGTCAGCTATACAAAGCTGACCTCCTCATTGTCAACGTGGTCAGGCTGGAGCCCGGAGGCCCCTTCGACCACCTGTCTGCGCCGGAGGCAGGCGAGATCATCGGCAATCTCAGGCCGAAGGTAGCCATCCTGAACCACTTCGGGATGACCATGTGGCGAGCCAGGCCCTGGGAGGTAGCCAGGCGACTGTCAGACCAGACCGGCGTTCGGGTCATTGCAGCCCGGGACGGCATGAGATTCGATCTGGATGAACTGGACCATGCTGGCGCGTCAGACTGAGTCGGTTGGCTGATGCCAGGGGTGGGCCCTTAGCCAGGAATGGACGGGCTGCCGTGGCTGAAACCGGCGCTTGCTCAGGCTCTGCGCTCAAGTCCCAGTCCGACCGCCTGTCTCGGCAGCAAGCCGATTCCGCTACGGAGACCGCCATCAGCGCCAGCGCGCCGCCAAGCCGGTCGTATTCCAGACTAGAAGAGCGTCCAAGGAGATCAAGTGCAGAAGACAGTATGTCTTGTGCCGGATTTACTGCGCCACTGGTGGCAGACCCCCCACCGCCGCCGCTCGTCAGCGGTCCCCTACGAACTGTTCCCTCGCGGCAATGATAGAACTCTCAGGACAAGTAGTCAACCAGCCTCACGGAACTGCAACGACCTGCGGTCTACATCGTGGGCCAACCAGTCGAAACCGTCTTAATCATACGCGGCACCCAGGCTGCGCAGGCGCATTATCGCAGGGGAAGCACAAGAACCTGCCACAAGCTTCAGGCATACCGATCATGGCACACCAGCCTGCTGAGGTCCAACCTGCTCGATCGGGGCGACTCAGCCGGATAGCCCACAGCAATGAGCGAGAGCAGCCTTCTATCTTGGGGTATTCCCAGTATCTCCCTGGCACTCTCTTCATAGACAGAACCATATGAGCCAACCCAGCACGTGCCCAGACCCAACGCGTGAGCAGCCAGTAGCATGTTCTGCGTTGCGGCCGCACCATCCTCCACCGGGTGAGTCGAACCCAGTGGATCAACAACTACAGCAATGGCAACCGGCGCCTGAGCCAGGAAACTGCCGTAGGTTGCGACCCTGGCCAGCTCGTTCCTGACCTTATCATCCCGTATCAGCACGAACTTCCAGGGTTGACGGTTGCTCGCAGAGGGAGCCCAGCGGCCAGCCTCCAGGATTCGGTCCAACTTCTCCTCTGGAACAGCCCTGGACTGATACCTCCTGACGCTCCTTCTTTCCCTTATGGCCTGTATTGCGTCCATGTGCCACCTCCCAGGGACGGGTTCGAAGCAGATTCGCCTGCAAGTTTATCAGATGCGCGCTGGACGTCCAATTTGGCTTCAGGTTTCCGCCGTCTTGGATCCGGGCCGAGCTTCGACCGGCCGCAACGTCTGTACAGCGCCCCGGCAAACCCGCACGCCAGGCAAAATCCATGCAATCTAATGCCGTGAGACCGCACCGGTTGGGCGAGCTACCCGCGCCCAGGGGTCTGTGATAGAATCGGAAGCAGCGGACGACGTGCAAGGCCATCGACCAGACCGGGCCGGGGGACATGCAATAGCATGACAGCTTGCGGCCGTCGACGAGCCACAGACGAGAAGGGCGGTTGACAGTATATGGCGGAGCGACAGTTGTCAGGACTCTCAGAAGGCGACATCGTGTTTCTGGTTGACACTGTGGACCCTCAACTCATGCCCAAGATAGGCACCATAAAGGGTGATCCCTCCATCATCGAGGGCATGCTGGACCAGGAAACCGAAAGACTGTTCCAGCGGATCATGCTTATGGGCGAAGAGGGCATCATGGCCAGCATCACCCCAAGGCTTCTGTTCGAGGTCCTGCTCAGGAAGACTTTGAAGGAACTGGGGCATCAAACCTACACGGTGGAGAGAACCGCCAGCCAGAGAATACCCGTCTTCGACACCACGGAGGTCGTCAGTCTCCTGGGAAACAAGGCAATTCTAAGATACCTGGCCGAAATGCTGTCCTCCTTTACCAAGATCGAGAGCTATACGATCCCGCTCAGGGTGAGAGCCGGAATCTGGCGAAAGATCAGCTTCAACGACATGGACATTGACTGTCTGAACAGGTTGTGTCAGGCCGTCGACGAGGAACACAGGTTCAGTTTCTACAAGAGAATAGGGGATGTCTGCCTCTTCATCCTCGGCCTGTTCCCTGAGTACACCTATCTCGACTACAGCTACCCGTCGTCAGGTGAAACGAGGCCCAGAATCGCCGGGCGAGTGAGAAGGAGCGCGGAAGACTACGAAGAGGAAGGCGTCAGATTCTACAAACTGGCAGCAGAGCACGAAGCGGCCAGAGGGTCCGAGCTGTCGGAGGCCTTGCGGCTCCTCCATGAAAACTTCAACACGGCCAAGAAGCCCATCAACTTCATCTCCGAGCACTATCTCCGCTACAAGAGGCAAAGGCCGTTCGGGATGTAAACGTGGCAATCAGTTCCAGGTGAAACAGGATGTCGGAAGAACTCGGTAGAATAGAGAAGCCACCTGTTGAAGACTACAGGGCGGACAGGAAGCTACTCTTCGTGCCCCTTGTGTTTGCGCCCAGGGAGCCCCAGGCCGATCTACTTGAGAGAGTCAACAGTTATTGGGAGCAAGTGGAGGCTCATGTGTCCAACCTGGAACTCAAACTCGGCAGCGTGCAGCGGGTGTACCACGAGCTCGTCCCGGTCGGCGGCGAAGATGGCGCCAAAGCTCTTGAGGAACTAAACATCGGAAGCTACCAGATTGCCAGGGTGAGGCTGGAGAAAGGGGCTGAGCTTCAGCCGATTGAGGACGCTCAATTGCTGGCGGAGTTCATGGACTGGAGCAAATGCCTGGCGGTCGGACTGCAAAGCCATAAGGCAATCAGCACGGTCTACGAATCGTATACAGAGGCCCGAAAGAAGAGAAACGAGCACATCGCCAGGCAAATAGACGAAACGCTGCAGAACGGGCAGATGGGCATCCTGCTCATGAGAGAAGGGCACCAGGTCCAGTTTCCGCTGGACATACAGGTGTTCTACGTCGCCCCACCAGGCCTGGACGAGCTCAAACGTTGGGTCAGAGACCGGGAAGCCCAGGGCCAGGGCGACAGCGCCGAGGGGGCAAAGAGCTGACCCCGACGGCCCCTGCTATCTTCCTCCGCAACTCAGCCAGGGACCGGCCACACCTGTCGCCGAGTAGCTACTGCTTCTTGGGGCGAGCTTTGGGTATGCCGCTTGTCCAGCCGCCATCGACTACCAGAGCCGCACCGCTGACAAATGAAGAGTCATCACACGCCAGGTAGAGCGCAGCCTGAGACACTTCCTCGGGAAGGCCGAACCGACGCATAGGCTGGGACTGCCTGAAAGCCGGCTCCGTGCCGGTCGGTTCCGGCTCGGACATCCTCGTCTTTATGCCACCCGGACAGATGCAGTTGACCCTGATATTCTTGTCGGCATACTCCAGCGCCGCTGTCTTGGTAAGCTGGATGACGCCCGCTTTGGAGGCGCAATAGCCCGGCAGACCGGGTAACCCAATGAGGCCCGCTGTGGACGCAGTGTTGATAATGACACCGCCCCCCTGGTCAAGCATCACCGGGAGAACGTACTTGCACCCGAGGAACACCCCCCTCAGGTTTGTAGCCACGATGTCGTCAAACTCTTGCTCGTCAAGGTCCCCGGTGAATATCCACCTGCCCATGATACCGGCATTGTTATAGAGAACATCGATTCGGCCGCAAGTATCCACAGCCATCCTGATCATCTTCTTCACATCGTCCGCCCGGCGGACGTCGGCCTCAACGAAGATAGCCTCGCTGCCGGCGTCTCTGATCATTCTCACCGTCTCTTTCCCCTCATCAGGGGCGTAGTCGGCCACCACCACCTTCGCACCTTCCCTGGCGAAAAGAAGTGCAGTAGCCCGCCCTATTCCCGTAGCGGACCCGGTAATCAAGGCAACTTTGCCGTCCAGCTTACCCACGTTCAGTACCTCCTTCGTTGTGTTGACACTGTCCTATTCACGTTCCAGAGTCGACTTTGGCCTGGTCAGACCAACCACACGTCCGGCACCAATAGCGCTGCTTGATGTCACCATTGCCGGGCTGCTCATACAGTACAGGTTGCCCCGGCGACAACCGGCTTTGCCAGGCAGACGGCACCTACAACAGTTGTATTCTCACTACACGATCGATCCCTGCCAGGTCGGGTATGACGTCAACCCGACAGTCGGGAAACTGACCCCGGGCAAACCCTGCCACCTCCACCCCCTGCCCCTGACCAACCTCCAGCAACGCCAGGCCCCCTGACACCAGCTTACCGCCGACCTCAGGCAGCAACCGGCGCACCTTGTCCAGTCCGTCAGCACCACCGGACAAAGCGGTCAAGGGCTCAAAGTCCCTTATTTCCGGCATAAGCTGTGTCAGTTCGCAGTCCGTCACATAAGGCAGATTGGCCACCACCACATCCACAGGCCCGGGAACAGGCTGGAGCATGTCACCGTGCAGAAGACAGACCCGTGCCCCGACTCCGTGTCTCTCGCAGTTTATTCGAGCAACCTCCAGGGCCGGCGCCGAAACGTCGGTGGCAAATATCCTGGCCTGAGGCAGATGCAGGGCCAGAGCAATCGCCATGGCGCCGCTTCCAGTGCCGACATCAACAATCGAACAGGGCGCATCCCGCCCAAACCGCCGACTGACGTACTCCAGCGCGGCATCTACCAGAAGCTCACTCTCCGGCCGCGGTATGAGCACCCGAGAATCAACGAACAGGTCGACTCCGTAGAACTGCCACTCTTTCAGTATGTACGCCGAGGGCTCGTGTCGCAGGCGCCGCTGCACCAGACCCCAGAACCTCTCAGCCTCCGCGGAGGGCAACGGCCGATGCAGACCACCGTACAGCTCAGCCTTCTCGACTCCAAGACAGTGCATCATCAGCAACTCGGCCTCGATGCCCGCATCGGGAATATCGTGGCCGGCCATCTCAGTCTCGGCTCTGCGAAGGGCTTCTCTTAGAGTCACCGGACAATTCACTCCAATAGGGTATCAATAACTCAGGGACAGGTCATCAGACCTGCCCGTCCACACAACTGGCTATGAGATCAGCCGCAATCCTAAGTATCGTCGCCTTGAGACTCCCCGAACGCTTCCTCCCACCGTCTCGCCCTCTCGTCGGAAGCCAGAGCATCGATAATCTCATCAAGCTCTCCCTCGAGCACAGCCGGGAGATTGTGGAGAGTCAGACCGATACGATGATCAGTAATCCGATTCTGAGGGAAATTGTAGGTCCTGATCTTCTCCGCCCGCTCGGCACCGCCGACCTGTGAGCGCCGCTCCCTACTGATCTCCTCTTGCTGCTTCCGCTGCTCAATATCGAAAAGGCGGGCACGGAGCACTGCCATTGCCTTGTTACGATTCCTGAGTTGCGACCTGTCATCCTGGCAGACTACCACCATCCCGGTCGGCAGGTGGGAGATTCTAACCGCAGTAGCCACCTTGTTGACATTCTGTCCGCCGGGGCCGCCGCTGTGAAAAATGTCAATCCTCAAGTCATCGGGCCTTATGTCTACCTCTACCTCCTCTGCCTCCGGCAGAACGGCCACCGTAGCTGTAGAGGTATGAATCCGTCCTCCCGCCTCAGTGACAGGCACGCGCTGCACACGGTGGACACCGCGTTCATGCTTCAGCCTTCCAAAGGCATTCTTGCCAGACACCTCGAAGATGATCTCCTTGAAACCGCCCCGGTCACTCTGACTGCTGTCAATTATCTCTGCTTTCCAGCCTTTCAACTGAGCATATCGCATATACATTCGGAACAGGTCAGCGGCAAAAAGCGCCGCCTCCTCCCCACCGGTGCCGGCCCGTATCTCGACAATGGCGTCTTTGCTACCGCTGGGATCCGCGGGCAGAAGAGAAACCCGCAGGTCTTGCTCGAGGCTATCGCGGCGCTTCTTTAACGTCTCCAACTCCTGCCTGGCCAGAGCCAGCATCTCCGGTTCCAGGCTATCCCCCAGAAGCTGCTCTGTTTCCTCCAGTTCCTTCAACGTATCCTTGTACTGCCTGAATTTCGAGACCAGCGGCTCGATAGAGGCCTGCTCCTGACCCAGGCTCTGCCACTCCTCGGTACCAGACGCCATCAGTCGGTTCAGCTCCTCATAGCGCTGTTCCGCAGTCTCGAGCTTGTCCAGCATGCTCTTGTTCATCGTTCTTCCAGCTAGATTATATCAAGTTGCTGTCTGGCTCCAAAACCGACCGAGGGTCAGCGCTGTGCTGCGCCAACAAGCTCAGAGAGTTCCGCCACTCCTTCTCTCTGCATAAACTGAGCTATGCCGTCCAGCACATCCGCCAGAGCCTTCGGGCTCACGAACTGGTACGTGCCGACCTGAACGGCACACGCCCCGGCCATTATGAACTCCAGGGCATCTTCGGCAGAGGTGATGCCGCCACAACCGACGATGGGTATCTTGACCTCCCGGGCCACCTGAAATACCATGTACACAGCCACCGGCCTTATTGCCGGGCCGGACAGGCCGCCCCATACATTGCCCAGCGCAGGCTTGCGGCCGGCGATATCGATGGACATCCCTCTGAGTGTATTCACCAGGCAGACGGCGTGAGCGCCAGCCTCGCTTACCGCCAAGGCGATCTCAACTATATCCTTGACGTTGGGAGTGAGCTTGACGGTGACTGGCAATGACGTAGCCGACACCACTGCCCTGGTCACCACCGCAGCCGCCTGCGGATCGGTGCCAAACGCCATCCCGCCAGCTTCCACGTTGGGACAACTTATGTTCACCTCAAGCCCGCTGACTCCGGCTACGCCGTCCAATTCGGAAGCCAGGCTGGCATAGTCCTCAACGCGCTCGCCGGCTATGTTGACGATCACCGGCACCTGCCAGGACGCCCAAACAGGCGCCTTTTCCCGGATCACAGCCTCCACGCCTATGTTCTGCAGACCTATGGAGTTCAGCAGACCGGCTGGCGTCTCCCTCAACCGAGGTTGGGGATTCCCCTCCCTGGGCTCAAGCGTGGTTGCCTTGGAGACAACCGCGCCCAATCTCTGAACGTCAACCAGCTCGGAGTACTCTGTGCCATAGCCGAAGGTACCGGAGGCATTCATAACCGGGTTCTTCAGGCGCAGGCCAACCCGATGAGTCGGAGCCAGGTCAACGGCGAGATTCACAGACAGCCACCTCTCAACAACGATATCGCCCTGTAATTGTAAGCACTTTGTGACTGCTGCTGCAAATACCTAGGGGCGGGGTCATTTCGACAATCCCACCTGCCGTTCCGGCGCAGATGTCATCATGACGCCCATGTCATTCTGAGATCGCCGTAGGCGAGGAAGAATCTAAAGGCCCAGATCGTCGGGCGACTCTGAGGGAGCGGGGGTTCTGGGATTCTTCGCGGAGCCTGTCCTGAGCGGTACCAGATTCTTCGCTTCGCTCAGAATGACAGACCAGACTAGCACAAGGCCAGAGAGAATCCCTTCCGTGGGTGTCAGGTCCGCGACCTGACCTGGTCGCCCCTAGTTCACCTAGTGTTAATGTCATGAAAATAGACCATTTTCATCCTGGGTGGTGCTGGTGTGAATCAGCATGATGGATTGTGAAGCCGGTCAGCAAGGGACCAGCACGACAGCTTGAAATCCAGGTGCTCCGAAAGACCTTGTCTTGAAGAGGCGACTGAACAATTTGGCTTTCTGTTCAAATCATTTTTCCCTTCATCCCATCTTCAGACAGAAGGCTTGACTCGTCCCTCGGCTTGCACTTAGAATTCGGCAGAGAGGACATCGGGACACGCCTTTACCTATCCAGCTTCAGAGACGCATCGAAGGCTTTTTGGCCGACCAAGATTTAGGCTCCTTGTACAGGGAGTATAAATGGGGTCGGGATACGTGGGAGAACGGCTTCCCTGACATGCGACAGCTTGAAGTAGACTTGACGACGCACGCAAAACAAGGATATGTGACGGAAACCGACATTATGAAAGTAGCAAAATGGGGACGTTTGCCAAATAAGAAAAAGGTTCAGTGTCCTGAACGGGTAAGAATATCGCTCTACAGTGCTGATGACCTGGCCGAATTCTTCAGGACTCCCCCTTCCGCTCCTCTTACACCATTAAGAGAGACCATCAAAGGAATGGGGCCTACCTATCTCAGCAAAATACTGATGTTCAGCCGACCGCAACTGTACGGAGCCATTGATACCCGTTTGGTGAGAGTCCTTGGCAGAGCAGACCCCGACATTGAAGAGCTCAGGTGGCTGTCGCTTGGGGTCAAGAAGTACGGCTATAGGTGGCGCATTCCTGAAAGCCAAGCTTCATGGCCTAGCCAATATGACACCTGGATAGAAATCCTTCATCATATCGCCAGCCTATGTAATGCCAGTGGGCACAAATGTCCTCATCCAGACGAATACATTGCTATCGGTCTCCGTGAGAAGGGAATCTGGATTGCCGCCGATGTAGAGACAGCACTGTTTTCTTATGCATCCAAGCGATTGGGAAAGGGACTTTGACTGGCTCGGTTGCTCCCTCGACAATCTGACGAAATGTTCAGTCGTAGCCCCACGGCGAACAAGTGAGGCAAAGAATGGCTTTTGATCCAGAAAGACATCGCCGCCGCTCAATCCGCCTTCAGGAATACGATTACTCCCAGGCCGGAGCATATCTTGTCACCCTTTGCACCAAAGACCGGAGGAACCTGTTTTGGGAAATTGGCAACGGTTCGATGCAATTGAATCCCTTTGGCGAGATTGTCCAGGCTTGTTGGCAAGACCTGCCATTACGTTATCCCGACATGGAATTAGATGCCTTCGTTGTTATGCCCAATCATTTGCACGCCATCGTTTTGTTGCCCGTAGGGGCAATTCATGAATTGCCCCTACAAGGTCACCGAATCCAACGTCGGAGGATGCTGCTTCCCAAAATCGTCGGCTATGCCAAGATGAACACAGCGAAACGAATCAACCAACTGCGAGACACGCCTAGCACTCCCGTCTGGCAACGCAACTACTATGAACACGTCATCCGAGACGAAGCATCTCTGAGTAACATCCGGTTGTACATAGCCGAGAATCCAATGCGGTGGGCAGACGACGAAGAAAACCCAATCAATATCTCCAAGCGGACAGGACATTGATCTCATCATGGCGAACATATCACGAGGCGGCATGAAGGCTCAGATTCTGAAAGGTATCTCCCCGGTTGAAAGCCGGCCTTTGCAACTGGTAGACGTGCCGGTCCCTCAGCCGAGAACAAAACAGCTCCTGGTGAGGGTATCCGCTTGCGGCGTATGTCATACGGAACTGGACGAGATCGAAGGTAGAGTCCAGCCGAGACTGCCGATAATCCTGGGGCACGAAATCGTTGGAAGGGTTGACAGCCTGGGCAAAGACGCAACCAGGTTCAGACCAGGGGACCGGGTGGGCGTCGCCTGGATCTACTCGGCCTGCGGCAAGTGCAACTTCTGCGTGGCCGGCAATGAGAACCTGTGTCCGGACTTCCAGGGCACCGGCTGCAACGCCGACGGCGGGTATGCCGAATACGTTGCCATATCCGAGGATTTTGCCTATACGATTCCGGACAGATTTGCCGATTCTCAGGCAGCTCCGCTTTTGTGCGCCGGAGCAATTGGGTTCAGGGCCTTGAGAGTCTCGGGCATCAAGCCGGGCAGAACTCTGGGGCTCTTCGGTTTTGGGGCTTCCGCCCACATCGTTATCCAGGTCGCCAGATACTGGGGCTGCGAGGTCTTCGTCTTCACCCGAAGCGAGGAACATCGCAGCCTCGCCAGGAGGCTGGGAGCAGCCTGGACAGGCCGAGCGGAAGACGATCCTCCGCGGCGGGTCGACTGCGCCATAGACTTCACACCTGTCGGTGAAACGGTGCCTGCCGCATTGCGTGTCCTGGAAAAAGGGGGTAGGCTGGTGGTGGCAGTGATACGTAAGAGTAGCCCTGTTCCGCCCCTTGACTACGCTCGGATGCTGTGGGATGAGAAGGAGGTCAAGAGCGTGGCCAACATTACCAGGAAGGATGCCCAGGACTTCCTTCCCCTGGCCGCCGAGATCCCAATCATCCCTGAAGTCCAGGAGCTCCGACTCGAACAGGCAAATGAGGCCCTGGCCCTGCTAAAGCGAGGCAAGATTCAGGGGGCCGCGGTGCTCACCGTGGGCTAGCAGCGGCCAGAGACTTGTTCGGGCGGGGAGGCGTGGGAACAGCCCAGACCGGGCTCACTTTTTCGATGGCATAGGTGCTGACTCCGCGCCCGTTATGTATGATAGAATTAGATTCCACCGCAGAGTGGCCCACGAATGCGTTACGCAGTTCGTCCAATGCAGACAGACGATATCCCTCAGGTCAATGCCATCGATAGGCAGGCCTTCCCGACACAGTGGCCTCCCCCGCCTTTCAAGAGAGACCTCAATAGCAAGCTCGTCCGATACCTGGTTGCCGCAGAACGCGCCGAAGAGCATCACTGCAGCACCGTACCGGTTGAGCAACAGGCCAGGGGTGGTCTGAATCTGCTGAAATACACAATGGTGCGACTGTTCGGCGGAGGCCACTCTCCAGCCAGCGTACACGTGGCGCAGAACACAGACAATATCGTTGGCTACGCTGCCATGTGGCTGATGGTAGACGAAGCCCATCTGACCTCGATTGCAGTGGA
The DNA here is from genome assembly GCA_964617695.1 of uncultured Dehalococcoidia bacterium. Lineage (GTDB taxonomy): Bacteria > Chloroflexota > Dehalococcoidia > UBA2247 > RBG-13-53-26 > CAZTYW01. The sequence goes on along the minus strand of CAZTYW010000005.1, from coordinate 13,929 downwards.
CCAGGCATGCCGCCGCCGAGGAATAGCCGAGCTTTTGCTCATCTCCATGATAGACCTGGCAATCCAGCTCAAGGCCCAGGTGGTCACTCTGGAGACACGCGTGTCGAACCTGCCAGCACGGGCCCTCTACGACAAATACGGCTTTACCACGACTGGGTATCGTCGGCGCTACTACTCTGACGACGGAGAGGATGCAATCGTGATGAGCACTGAGAACATCGTCTCTGACCCTTATCAGACAAGGTTCCAGCAACTCAAGCAGAGCTACCTCGAAAGATGGGGCCCGATGGAGCAGATTCCGCCAGGCTAGCCCTCTGCCAGCGCCGACCCGACTATGGACCTCTGAATCTCATTGGTTCCTTCAATCAGCTCCTGGGCCAGGGCCGCCCGGTGAATTCTCTCTATCTTGTACTCGGTCGTGTAGCCGTAGGCACCGTGGATTTTCAGTGCTTGCGAAGTCACCCATTCCCCAGCCTGCCCGGAAAACAGCTTTGCCATTGCCGACTCGGTACGCACGTCCTTCCCCTGCTCCCTGAGGAACGAGGCACGGTAGGTGAGCCACCTGGCTGCTTCAACCCTCGACCCCATCTCGGCAAAGAGCCAGCGATGTCCCTGCATGTCCGAGATAGGACCCCTCAAAGTTGTTCTCTCCCTGGCATAGGCGATTGCCTCATCCAGGGCCCGCTGACCGCAGGCGACGGACAGGATGGCCTGCCGCAGCCGTCCCCCCGCTGTCACCATCAGCAATATGTCAAAGCCGCTGCCCCTCTCGCCCAGAAGATTGGCCTCCGGAACGCGCACGTCGCGAAGAAACGTGTCCACGGTCTCCAGCCCCTTGAGCCCCATCAAGCCCCACGGCTTGGAGCAGCTATACCCCTCCGTATTCTTGGGCACAATTATGGCGCTGGTCTTCTCCTCGTCTGTCCTGGCAAAAATGACGGTCGGGCCATCGACATGCCCGAAGGTGTGGAAACGCTTGGTGCCGTTTATCACCCACCAGCCCTTCTCCAGCCGGGCGGTAGTGGTCAACATCTGAGGATATGAACCGGTAGCCGCCTCCGTGAACACGCCACCCGGCAATGCATTGCCCTCGATGGCCGGCGGCAGGAACTCAGACTTCTGTTCCTCCGTACCAACCTGGTCGAGCAATTCGGCCAGCTCGTTGGCCACCAGCAACCAGGTGCACGGAGTGCAGGGATAGTGTAACTGCTCCATTGCCAGGATGAAGGTGAGGTATCCAACCTGCAGTCCGCCGTACTCTTCCGGTGCAGTTATGCCCAGGAGTCCCACTCTGGCCATCTTCACCAGCATGTCGGCCGGTATCTTGCCTTCCCGTTCTATCTCCTCTGCGACAGGCTCAATCTCCCTGTCGGCGAAGTCTCTGGCCAGCTTCTGGAACATCTTCTGTTCGTCAGTGAGGTTAAAGTCCATATGCCTTACCCCCGGAACCTGTGCTTTGGCTTCCCCATCCCAAACCGTGACTGCCCGCCACTGTCAACCCCCGCACTTGCGCGCCACCTGCATCAACGCACCTACTGTTGGCCCCCGCCTTTCAACTCGCGGCACCGTTCTATCAGCGTTGGCAGGGCCTCCCTGTAATCTGCCACAATAGCGAAGTCCGCTACGTTGAAAATGTGAGCTTCAGGGTCGCTGTTTATGGCAACAATGCACCTGGACCCGAGACAGCCGGCCATATGCTGCGGCGCACCTGAAACTGCGACCGCCACATACAGATCAGGAGCCACAATCTTGCCGGTCTGCCCAATCTGGTAGCCGGAAGGCACCCAGCCCTCCTCGCAGGGAAACCTGGTGGCGCCTACGGCGCCACCCAGCACGGCGGCCAGCTCGCGAACCAGCCCAAAGTCCTCCGCCCCGCTGATGCCGGCCCCCCCGGCCACAACAACCGTAGCATCTTCAAGGCTGACCCCTTGAGCCTCTCCCTTCGCCGCATCCGTGACCCGCACCTGTGATTCCAGGCCACTCGTGTCGACCTGTATGACTTCGCCTCTCCTGGAGCTGTCTGGATCACAGGGTGACATAGATCTGGGCCTCACGGTAGCCATCTGCGGATACGCCTTCGACACCAAAGTCGCCACCGCATTCCCACCATAGACGGGACGCGTCTGCACCAGCCTACGACTTTCGGGATCGATGCTAAGCCCGACGCAGTCGGTAGAAAGGGAGGCACCAAGCCTGGCCGCCACCCTCGGCGCAATGTCCCGACCAATGCCGGTGTGGCCCATGAGGAATATGGACGGCGCCAGTTCCCGGCCCAGCCTGGCGACCACATCCGTGTAGCTGTCACTGTTGAAACGGGCAAGCTCCACGCTGTCCGCCACATATGCCGTGTCTGCACCCCAGGTGATGGCCTCCCCCGCAGCAGCTTCCGATCCGCTGCCAATGACAAGAGTAACCAACTGGTCGCCAAGCTCCTGTGCCAGCCTCCTGCCTACCCCCAGTAGCTCTTTGCTGGTGGCAGTCAGCCCCTGCTCCTGAGGTTCGGCCAGGACCAGAATCCCCCCGGGCTCACTCATTGGCTCTGTTTGCCCGCAACAGCGGGCAGTCGCTCGTCATATGATTCTGTTTTCTCTCAATCTGGAGGCCAGATTGCCTGCCGCTTCGGCACCGGTGTCGCCACCGATGATCTCCCCACGCCTTTCTTGCAAGGGGATAGACAGGGCCAGTAACTCGCTTCGCGCCGCGCCAGCGCCGACAAGAGACGGATCGCAGCCGATGTCCTGAGCAGTCCATACAGGGACCTGCTTCCGGGCTGCCATCACGATACCGCGCCCTGAGGGGAGGCGGGGCCGTCCCACCTCGCTGCTCACAGTGACCACGCAAGGCATCGGAGCCTCCACCACCTCGTAGCCATCGGGTGTCACCCGCTGTATTCTCAGCTTGCCATCGGCAGCCTCGACTTTGCTGGCCAGGGTTACCACCGGTATTCCCAGGTCCTCGGCAAGAATGGAGCCAACCTGACCCGCATCCCAGTCGGCGGCCTGCCTGCCGCACAGAATCAGGTCATACGCACCGAGCTTTTCTACCGCCTTTGACAGGACGTAGGCCGTGGAAAAGGAGTCAGAGCCCTCAAAGGCGCCGTCACTGAGGATCACGCCCTCGTCCGCCCCCATTGAGAGCGCATGCTTCACTGCGTCTCTGGCCGACTCGGATCCCAGGGTTATCGCCGTTATCTTCGCATCCTGCAGGTCCTTGATCCTGAGGGCCACTTCCACTGCCTGCTCGTCGAAAGGACTGACCACCAGCGGTATGCCCTCCGGCGGAATGACCCTCCTGGCACCGGCGTCTATCCTGAACTTGGCCGGGGGGATTTCGGGGTCAAGTATCTGCTTGATACAGACGATGATATTCACGAACCGAGATTTCCCTATCCGAACTCGTAAGATACCCCGAAGCCGCCCCTGGGGTAGGACCATTCCACAGCTTCCTGGTCGCACGATATCTGGCAGCTTCCGCATTCCAGGCAGCCTTCATGATCAAAGGTGATCTTGTCATCCCGCAGTTTGAAACACTCTGCCGGACACACGTAGAGGCAGCTTCGTTGTTGGCACTCCAGGCAGACCTCCTGTTTCAGGCGAATGTGGGCTTCCGTGTCAACATCATACTTGTTTAGCGCCAGTCGCTCCTCTATGCTCATCGGGTTCATATCGCCTTCCTGGCGGACATCCCGTCTCGAATCAACTGCCACAGGGACACCTTGCCCTTCATCTCACGCCTGGCCAACCGCCACACCGTCTCCTTGGCGTTTCCATCGACCCTGAAGACCTTCTCGGCCAGGCGGCAGGCCAGGTCCGGGTAAACGGTGTAGATTCGCTGGTTCTCCAGGAACCTGGGGGCCCTGCTGAAGTTCTTCAGGTCCCGAAGCACAAAACCTTCATCCAGCATCTTCTCGTAGTCTGACAGGGTCGCTCTGCTGTAGTCGCCTTTTTCTCTGGCTTTCTTCACAGTTTCGGCCGCAGCCATCCCAGAAGCCAGGGCGAAGTTGATTCCCTCGAGGGCCCTGCCTGTGGCAAGCACCAGGGCAGCCGCGTCGCCCACAACCAGGAGTCCGTTGGTGTAGAGACGCGGCATCATTGCCAGGCCACCGGCAGGTACCAGGTGAGCCGAGTACTCAACGGTGGTCCCACCTTTGACCAGTCCCTTTACCGTCGGGTGGGCCTTGAAGCTCTCCAGAAGGTCAACGGCCTTGAGCTTGCTTTCGACCAGCGCCCTCAGTTGCACCACCACGCCCAGGGAGAGGCTTTCCCGATTGGTGTAGAGAAAGCCACCGCCATGCACCCCCCTGGTGCAGAAACCGAGGAAGTGAATGGCGACACCACTACCTCCCGACAGGTTGAACCGCTCCTCGATGGTCTCGGGGGGCAGCGCTATCACTTCTTTCACTCCCTGGTTGACGTTTTCAACCGACAGCTTCACCCCCAGCCCGGCCTTTCGGGCCAGCATGGAGTTTACCCCGTCGGCAGCAATGACCACATCGCCTTCAAACCTGTCTCCGGCCGCAACTATGCCCACAACCCGCTGCTGGTCCCACAGCAGGTCATCAGCCCGCAACCCTGTGGCTACAACGCCGCCTGCCTGCTCTACCTTCTGGGCAAACCACCTGTCGAACCTGGCCCTTAGAACGCTGAAGCCGTTGTGCTCACCGGAGCCCGCCATGTTGAAGTCAATCGAAACTGAAGACTTCTCCGAGAGGAATGCAATCACGTGGCGACTGATGTGTCTCTCAACGGGGGCTTCTTTGGCGAAATCAGGAAGCAGATGGTCCAGTACCGGCCCGTAGAGCACTCCACCGGTCATGTTCTTCGACCCGGCAAACTTGCCCCTCTCCACCACCAGCACTTCCAGACCTTCCTTTGCCAGGCTGTACGCAGCAGCACATCCGGCCGGCCCTGCCCCAACTACGATGGCGTCGAATCTCTCGTTCACGGGTTCCTGCGTGCAATTGCCTCCTAGTATAAATGCCTCGATTCAGCGCCGCAAGCCCATCCTTATCAATCGCACAAGACAGACGGGCCACCAGACTGCAGGAGAACCATAGCCCACCAGCCCCCAGCCCAATTACACAGCGGCAACGACCTGCTCAACCCGCTTCTTCAGCCCCATCACAATGTCATCTGACAGCTTTTTCCCACTGCGGCACACCAGCCATGCCAGAGCCCCGGATGCCTCTCCTCCGGCAGCAAGCCTGGTCTTGTCACCCACGCGTTCCAGAGTGTAGAAGCGGGTCAGACTGGTGCCCAGTATCTTCCCTTGCATCACGACACGCTGCCCAGGTACGTACTCCTTGATCGTCATGTGCAACTTCACTGGCAAGGCAGCCTTGACAGCTATGCGCAATTGCGAGCCAATCCCCAGGGGCCCCTCAGACACCTTGTCCACCTTCCTCACAGACGGCACCCACAAAGGCCATTGCTCAGGATCGTGGACCGCAGCCCACACTTCCTCCGGAGAAGCGTTGACGTCTGTGCTGCTCTCAAACCTCATATCCAACTGTGCCTCTCAGTCATGGTTGTCGTCGAGTCTCCCAACGGGCAAGGTTAGATACTATCAGATTCACGACCGCGTTTAAAGCGCCCGATGTTTGACAGCCTGCCTCGATTTGGGCTACTCTATGACTGGCATTCGGGCACCGGTAGCGCTTCCAGAAGGAGGTTGTATGGCTGAATTAAAGTACGCATCTGTGGATGAGATAAAGGCCCTGCAAGGCAAGAAGACAGAACAGGTGCTGGGGATCGATCAGCACATGATCAATCTCTATACTGACTGCGTTGGTGATCCCAACCCCAAGTGGAAGGGCATCGCCCCACCGGGACTTATCACCACAGCAATGATCAGCAGTGGAGCAGTATTTCTGGGTATTCCTCTACCTTACAAGCGGAGCGTAGCCGCCGGAACTGACTGGGAGTTCCAAAGGCCCCTCAGAGCCGGTGACACACTTACCACCACTCACGAGTTCTACGAGCTTCAGGACAAGTCCAGCGATAAAGGGCCGAGAGCCCTCATGATCTACAAGTCCACCCACAAGAACCAGAAGGGTGAAGTCGTAGCCATAAGTACCAACACCATAATGAGCTACTAACAAAGGAGGACAGCATACATGGCTCAACTGTACTTCGAAGATGTAAAAGAGGGTATGGACATTCCCACCGTGGAGAAGACGCCCACGACGAGGACTCTGGTACAGTGGGCGGGTGCTTCAGGTGACTATTTTGAGCTTCACTACGACAAGGACTTTGCCCAGTCTATGGGATTCCCCGGGCCAATTGTTCACGGCAGGCTCGAGGCGGCCTTCCTGACGCAGATGCTGACTGATTGGATCGGCGAAAAGGGCGAGCTACGGAAAATGAGCGTGCAGTACCGAGGCAATGCCTTCCCAGGGCAGAAACTGTCGCTGGGTGGCAAAGTAACGAAGAAGTATACCGAGGGTGGAGAAAACCTCGTAGAGTGCGAGATTTGGGTACAGAATCCTGAGGGCAAACAGATTACCCCAGGCACGGCTGTCGTTTCCCTGCCTTCGAAATAGAAGCTACACATAGGAATACGCCGGGAAGAGTACAAGTTTGGGGGACAGGTTAAGAGGCAGGAATGCCGTAGTGACCGGCGCTGGCAGGGGTATCGGCAAGGCTGTCGCTCTGGCACTGGCTGAAGAAGGCGCCAACATCGTGGTCTGCGACCTGGGCGGGTCAATGGACGGGTCCGGGGCAGACGCTTCACCTGCGGATGCCACTGTTGAGGAATGTCGCAGGCTGGGAGTCAAAGCAGTCCCCCACTACGGGGATGTGTCCAGCTTTGCCGCTGCCGAAGACATGATCCGGACCTGTGTCAATAGCTTCGGCAGAATAGACATTCTGTGCAACATAGCCGGCATTCTGAGGCCCAGGATGATCTTCAACATGACTGAAGATGAATGGGACAAGGTGCTGGCTGTTCACCTCAAGGGGACCTGGAACCTGTGCCGGCATGCCTGCGTGGAGATGAAGCAGCAGAGATACGGCAGGATAATAAACTGCACCTCCGAGGCGTACGCCGGGACTGTGGGTCATTCCAACTATGCAGCAGCCAAAGGCGGCATCGTTAGTCTGACTTATGACATCGCCCGGGAGATGGGAAGATACGGGGTGACCTGCAATGCCTTCGCCCCAAGGGCACGAACCAGACTCAGCGTCGGCGATGCGCAGGATGCGGGACTGCAGAAGAGGATCGAGGCTGGGCTCATATCAGAGGAGCGGCTCAAGGGAATGGATGAGACAAGGAAGGAGGGCGCAGACCCGGAGTACTTCGCCCCATTCATAGCCTACCTGGCAAGTGACGCCGCCACTGACATCAACGGCTGCGTATTCGTCACTTCAAGAGCCACCATCGGGATCTGGAACCATCCACAAATAGTGAGAAAACTCACCAGGGACTGGGAGATTGACGAAAAATGGAGCATCGACGAGATTGAGAAGCTGGTGCCCCAGGAATTGCTGGTAGACTACGTCAACCCAGCCCCACCCGGAGAACGAGACATCGATTGACCAGTTGCGTTCCCAATCTGACCACGGGTCAACCCCAGAGCGGAAAAGGCGACTGGAAGGCGAGGTAAGTACGGCAAGACTCCTGGCTGCGAAGCTCTGAGCGTGCTGGGACCCAAACCATCAAGTAAGGAGGACTGAGCATGGCCGATAAACTGAAGGGGAGAAACGCTGTAGTCACCGGTGCTGGTAGGGGGATTGGCAAGGCAATAGCAATTGCGCTTGCTGAGGAAGGAGCAAACGTCGTTGTCTGTGATCTCGGTGGGGCTGTGGATGGTACGGGCACGGACAGGACCCCTGCTGATGAAGTAGTCGCGGAATGCAAGAGGCTTGGGGCAGATGCCGTTGCTCACTACGGCGACGTGTCCAGCTTTGCTAACGCAGAGGCCATGGTGAAGGCCTGCGTCGATAAATTCGGCAGGATCGATATCCTGTGCAACATCGCCGGAATCGACAAACCCAAGATGATCTGGAACATGTCGGAGCAGGAGTGGGACCAGGTAGTAGGTGTCCATCTGAAAGGTACGTTCAATCTCATCAGGCACGCTGCTCCTCTAATGAGGGAACAGCGCTATGGCAGGATCATCAACTGCGTCTCCGAAGCTTTCATTGGCGGACCCAGCCACCTCAACTACGCCGCCGCCAAAGGCGGTATCGCCACCCTGACCTACGGCGTAGCTCGCGAGATGGGCAGGTATGGCGTCACGTCCAACGCTATTTGTCCAAGGGCATGGACAAGAATGACCGCCGACGACAAAGTCATCGAAGGCATCAAGAAGAGAATCGAGGCCGGCCTCATGCCGCCTGACCAACTCGACAAGATGATGAACGAACTGGCAGATCCCTCTTACTTTGCCGGGTTCGCGGCCTATCTGGCCAGCGAGGCGGCCGCAGACGTGAACGGGCAGATATTCTTCGTCGCGGGGACCGAACTGGGGCACTGGACTCAGCCGACGGTGGAGACAAAGGTGACCAGGGACTGGAAGAAGGAAGGTCCGTGGCGGTTTGATGAGATAGCCCAGCTCGTACCGGAGAAGCTACTGGTCAACTATGTCAACCCATCCCCGCCACAGCCAGACGAGAAGAAGAAATAACCGGCATCAAGCGCGAAGGAGGCTTAAGAATGGCTGATAGACTGAAGGGAAAGAACGCAGTAGTGACCGGCGCCGGCAGCGGCATAGGTAAGGCCGTGGCTCTCGCCCTTGCCGAGGAGGGCGCCAATATTGTCGTTTGTGACCTCGGGGGAGCCACTGACGGAACAGGCTCGGGTGCTACACTGGCCGACGAAACGGTTGCGGAGTGCAAGAAGTCTGGCGCCCAGGCCATTGCACAATACGGCAGCGTGGCCGATTGGAGCGCAGCCGAACAGATGATCAAGGCCTGCGTCGACAACTTCGGCAGGATCGACATTCTGGTTAACGTCGCCGGAATTGACCGGGCCAGAATGATATGGAACCTGTCAGAAGAGGACTGGGACATGGTTATCGCAGTCCATCTCAAAGGTACGTTCAACACCATGAGGCATGCTGCCCCGTTGATGAGAGAGCAGAGATATGGCAGGATAGTCAACACAATCTCGGAGGCCTTCGTGGGCACGGTGGGGCACGTGAACTACGGCGCTGCCAAGGGCGGCATAGCCAGCCTGACCTATGCTGGCGCCTGGGAGCTGGGCAGGTACGGCATAACCGTCAACGCCATCTGCCCCAGGGCAGCAACCAGGATGACGATGGGTCCCGAGGTACTGGCAGGCTACAAGAAGAGGGTTGAGTCCGGGCTCTGGACTCAGGAGCGGTATGAGGAGGTGACCCACGTAGCCACTGCAGACTATCTGGCCACGATTCCGGCCTTCCTGTGCAGTGACGAGGCCGCCCACATAAATGGGTGCATATTTGGCGCCTCCGGTGCCAGCTTCTCTTACTGGGCACCATCGCATGAGTCAATCATGTTCGGCAGGGACTGGGACAACTACGGCAAGTGGACCTGGGAAGAGGTGAAGAAGTCCATGCCCACCCTGCTCAAGGGTTACGTCAACCCGGCTCCGCCAGAGCAGAAAAAATAGGATAGCACGGGTCTGCCGAATCCGGGCCAGAGCGAAAGCAGAAGCCAGGCTGGCCGCCCCTCAAGGAGGGGCGGCCAGCTCTTTTCATGGGCACTGCCAATCCATCACGACAGCCATGCAGACCTACTCGCGGGTCCCATCAGGCTCGGCTTCGGGCTTCTTGATTTCCATGATGATAAACTTGTACGCTCCACGGACAACCCGGCCACGCGGAGCAAACCCGCACTTCTCAAAGCACCTCTGCGCTCTAGCGTTGTCCTCCAGGGTGTGAAGGTATATCTTCTTCACGTGCCGCTCTTTGAAGACGTGGCCTACCAGGGCGCTCACCGCGTCAGCGCCGTAGCCCTTTTCCCAATACTCGCGGTCCCCGATGAGGATACCCAACTCGGCCTGCTGTCTAAAACGGTCAAGGTTGTAGCAACCGCAATTGCCGATGTGCCTGCCATCCAGAGTCTCGATTGCGTACCGATGATCCGTAGCCTCAGCGTAGCGCAGTTCCTCAGAGTAGTTGGCCAGGTAAACGGCGAAGGGTAGGTCCAGGGGTATAGTGGCATCAAGACGAGCCATCTCGGGGTCACGTTTCCACGCGTAATCGTCCCAGGCGTCCTCCAGCCGCTTCCTGCGCAGCACTACTTTCTCGCCTCTTATCATCACCCCTCAGGCCTTGCTACCAATGGTCAGGTCGCAGCAGCAAATGGCTGGAGTGAACACCGACCCCACCCACCTTGCCTCCCGGCCAATGCCAAGCACCTTGTTCAGCGCCTGGTAGACGTTCCCTGAGACCACCGTGTCCTTCACCCTTCCGACGATCTCCCCACCCTCTATTCTAAATCCAAGAAGCACGTTACCACTGAACTCGCCACCAAGGATGTTGGTCTGTGCAGCACCCATCAACTGCTCCACCACCAGCCCTTCGCTCACATCACGAACCATGTCCTCAAACGCCGCGTCCCCCGGTTCGAACACCAGGCTGCTGGTCGACGGCCCCGGCAGCGCGCTCCCGCCACCCCTGTCACCACTCCCAGTGCTTTCAGCACCGGCCAGGCCGGCAGTCTGCAGGTCATACAGGAAGCCTGCCACCAACCCGTTTTCGATCAGCGGTGTGACCTGGCTGGGCACTCCCTCGTCATCGCAGGGTCGGCTCCCGGGGCGATTGCCAAGGGTACCATCGTCTCGCAGGGACAACCGCTCATCAAATACCATGTCCCCTCTCCTATTCCCCAACGGCGAAGCGCCCTGCAGCACCACCCTTCCATTAAAAGCCGCGCCCAGCGGAGCGACGAAGGCGCTGACCACCCCGTGCGGGGTGAAGACCACAGGCAAACGTCCGCTGGATACCGAGGCCTGTCTCCTGGCCAGCTCCAGTTGCCTGATCACCGAAGCAGCTATGTTGTCGATGTCCTCAATTGGCTGGCAGGAGCTTTCACTATCTCCAACGAAAAGCATATCCGAATTCCGGATGAGATTGCCCTCCAGGCTTATCCGGAAAGCTGTCTGGCGGAAACTCGCCTGAGCGCCACGGGAGTTCATGATCTGCACCGAGGCCATGCTCCTGGCCACCCTGGCATCACAAAGCAGGTCCGGGGTATGGCCCCGAACCCTGGATATCAAGGACTCACCGAGGTCGATCATCTGCTCCGTGGGGAAGGACTCCACCCGGGCATCGTAGATGTCGACGTGAGGGTACTCACTCTGTCCAGGCAGTTGGAAGCTGGCGAGTGCACCGAACTGAGACACCTCTACCGCTCGGTCCACCAGTGTGCCCCAGTCATCGAGATCGGTGCTGGTGGCGAAGCCTATCCTGCCCTGGCGGACGATACGCAGGGCCACGGACATACTCTGGCGTGTCTGCAACTGCTTCAGCCGATTGGCCTCGAAGACCACCGGGCTCTGCTCGGAGCAAACCACAAAGACCTCGGCCTCTTCAGCGCTCTTCTTTGCCAGAGCGAGGAGCCCCTCAATTTCGAAAGCCGACAATCCTTTTGCTCCCCATGAATTTCTGCCAGGCCTTCGGCGGGCCTAGCTGCTTCCGCCAACCAGACAGTGTTGAATCCTGACATGGGGGCTGCCGTTGGACACCGGCAACGGCATCTGTCCTCCCTTGCCACAGCCACCCCCCTGGTTCATCTCCAGATCATCGCCGATGGCATCTATGTTCGCCAGAGTAGTGAAGATATTGCCTGTCAGCACCACCGGGCGCAGCAGCTTGGCCACCTTGCCGCGGCGGATCATGTATGCCTCACCTGCAGAAAAGGTGAACATCTCCATACTGGTAGTGCCTCCGTACCAGTTGCGGGCATAGATGCCCTCTTCGATGTCACCGATCATGTCTTCGAATGACACACCCTGTGGTTCGATGAAGGTGTTGGTCATACGCACGATGGGCGAGTAATGGTAGTCCAGCGCTCTTGCATTGCCCGTGAGCGGCTCGTTCATCTTTGCCGCCGTCTCCCGCGAATGGAGCCGCCCGACAAGCACTCCCTCCCTGACGAGATAGGTCCTGGTTGCAGGTACCCCTTCGTCGTCGTACTTGTAGCTTCCCCTCAGGTTTGGAACGGCAGCACCATCGACAATGTTGAGATGCTCACCGCCGAACCTGCGCCCCAGCACCATGATTTCCTTCATTCGCTCGTTCTCGTAGGTGAAGTCAGCCTCCGACAGGTGCCCGAAGGCTTCGTGCGTGAAGACGCCGGCCAGCACGGGGTCCAGCACAACACAGTACTCGCCGCTCTTCGCCTGCGGCGCTGCCAGCAAGTCCACTGCCCGCTGGGCTATCTCCCCCACCTGGTGGTGAACACCCTCCGCCTCGCCGAAGTCGCCCCGGCTCCCCATGCTCAGTCCGGCTTGCTGTACATCGCCGCCGTCCCTGGCCATGGCAGAGAACCTGAGAGCCAGGTCGCTGTTCTTCTGCTCAATATAGCTCCCCTCGGAGCTGGCAAACACGACCTTCCTCAACCTGTCCCTGTAAGCGATGATGGAGGTCTCGATCTTCGGAGTGCTCCAGATGACTTCGTTGTATTCATCAAGGAGCCTCTTCTTCTCGGCCAGGGGCACAGACGAGCAGTCTTTCTTGACCGCTTCTTCGACTGAGTCGACCGTCGGTGCTGCCGCCGTGAACTTGCTCACTCCCCTGCCGACCAGCCTGGCCTGCTTCACCGCAAGCTGGACTTTTCCCCGCAGATTGTTCAGATCATTGAAGCTGACAAACCCCCATCCCCCTCCGACCAGAGCACGGGCGCATCCTCCCTTACTGGTGGGCTGACTGACGTCCTCAAGTTCCCGGCCACGGTACTGGATGCGCGTAGCCTGGCTCTCTTCCAGGCGAATCTCCACGTATTCAGCCTCGTGCCCCTTCAAAGCTTCCGCAATCTCGTCTCGGTTCAAGGCAGACCTCCGCCACCTCGAGCATAGAAAACGGGATCCCAGTGGCGAGGCGGTCGGTAGCGGCACAAAAGGCGGCCTCGAATAGTGTATAAGCCAGAAAGACGCATTGTCAATCTGGCAAGAGACAGCCAGTCTCAGCCTTTCATCAATCAGGCCATGGATGCCTGTTGAGCCAGAAATCCCGTGTTCTGAAGAATGAGTCCCACTGCACAGGTGCCTTGAGCAAAGTAGATGCTCGGCAACCACATCTAGGGAGACCGGCGCTGAACAGAATGCCTGCCGTCTGCAGAAGAGAGAAAGCCTGCACCGCTTGACAAGTGTCCTCTCGCTATGTTAGATTGAGGAGTTGCGATAGCACCTTAACAACTGGATAGTGGAAGGAAGCATTGGAGGGTTTGATCCTAGCTCAGGATGAACGCTGGCGGCGTGCTTAATGCATGCAAGTCGAACGGGCCTTTGATTTCGGTTGAAGGCTAGTGGCGAACGGCTGAGTAATACAAAGGTAACCTACCCTAAAGTGGGGGACAACTTCGAGAAATCGAAGCTAATACCGCATACCATGGTGTCATGATTTGGCGGCATGAAAGCCTTCGGGCGCTTAAGGAGGGGCCTTTGTCCTATCAGGTAGTTGGTGGGGTAACGGCCTACCAAGCCAGAGACGGGTAGCTGGTCTGAGAGGATGATCAGCCAGACGGGGAATGAGAGACGACCCCGACTCCTACGGGAGGCAGCAGCAAGGGATCTTGCGCAATGGGCGAAAGCCTGACGCAGCGACGCCGCGTGGGGGAAGAAGGCTTTCGGGTTGTAAACCCCTTTTCTTGGTGAAGAGAAAGGACGGTAACCAAGGAATAAGCCTCGGCTAACTACGTGCCAGCAGCCGCGGTAATACGTAGGAGGCAAGCGTTATCCGGATTTATTGGGCGTAAAGAGGGCGTAGGCGGTTCTTCAAGTCGG
>CAZTYW010000004.1:31673-58676 GCA_964617695.1 uncultured Dehalococcoidia bacterium | reverse complement strand
AACCACTGACCTCTTGCGTGTGAAGCAAGCGCTCTCACCACTGAGCCAACCGCCCGCACGCCACCTCAACTCTCGGGTCCGACAGGCTCTTGTGTGGCCATTGGTGCTTCCCCGAATCTGGCTGCCCGAAATTCGGTATGACAATTATCTTTCTGTTACCTTGCTGTGTCAAGTAAGGGTAGTCTCCAGAAAAAGAACTGGGGCCCGGCATGTCCCCGGGCCCCAGTCGTGTCGCTTCGTAAGCCGAAGAAGTTGCGCTTGGTGAATCCTATACCAGACCCTCGTAGCGCTTGTCTCTCTCTTTGAAGGCCTCCTTGGCCGACTTGCGGTCGCGCCTCTCCTTGAAGAAGTTGTACTCGTCGGCTTCCCATCTCAGGTTGGTAAACATCGTGTGCGAAATGTAGGCCGGGATGAAGTCGCTGATCATTCCCAGGCGGTCGTAGATAACGTGACGCGTCGCCTTGCCAATGGCGATGCCGTCGCGAGGGAGGAGCGTCAGTGCTTTGGCCAGCTTCATGGTTTCCTCGTCCAGTTTGTCCGCAGGCACCGCCTTGTTCACCAGCCCGATTTCTGCTGCCTCCTTGCCGCTGATTATCTTGCCGGTGAGGAGTAGTTCAAGTGCTCTCTTCATCCCGACGTGGTAGATCAGGTGAGTTATACCAAGTACACCACTGCCCGAAAAGCCCAACCTCTGCTCCGTCAACCCAAGTTGAGCGTCTTCGGCAGCTACTGCCAGGTCAGTCAGTAGAGGGAAGTATATGCCCCCGCCTATGCACCAGCCGTGCAACTGGGCTATGGTTAGCTTGGGATTGAGGAAGACGTTCATCATGTTGTCGTCCATCCCCATCTTGTCGTACTTCAGCCTGATCCTCTGACTGGGGCGGCGCTCGCCTTTCTTGCCGGTGCCCATTCCGTAGAGGAAACCCACCTTGGTGAGGTCGTGACCGACGGTGAAAGCCCTCCCGGAGCCTTTTATGATGATTACCTTCACGTCGTCGTCATCGGCTGCCTGTTGAAAGGCGTTCCATACCTCGGCCGCATCCTCACCGCGTCCCAACCACTGAAAAGCGTTTAGCTTTTCGGGCTTGTTCAGAGTGATGGTAGCTATGTGGTCCTTTGCCTCGTAGATGATGTACTTGTAATCCATACTTCCTCCTTATGACGTACTTAGGCGGTGGCTGAAGTCTTCTTCCCGCATATGCCATAGCCTCCGGACCAACACCTGCTTCATGCCGGTCTTCTTCACCGGACTACCAGGTTGACCAACTTCCCTGGTACGTAGACTAACCGGGTCACCTCCTTTCCCTGCAGATGGGCTTTCACCCGTGTCTGCGACAAAGCCACCTCCCGCGCCTCAGCTTCATTGATGGAGACAGGGACAGAGACTCTGTCCCTCACTTTGCCGTTGACCTGGATCACCAGAGTCACCTGGTCCTCAAATACGAGTTCCTCGTCCCAAGCCGGGAATGGCTGGCTGTGAATGCTATAGGTGCGTCCCGTGGCAGTCCATAGCTCCTCTGCTATGTGCGGGGCTGTGGGAGCCAGGAGGAGCAACAGGGCCTCTATCGCATCTCGCCATGCGAGCCTGCTTACGGATCGGTCTGATGCGACTGTGGCCAGATAGTTGGTGAACTCCATCAGGCAGGCCAGCATGGTATTGAACCGGAACCTTTCCAGGTCCTGGGTCACCTTCTTTATGGTCTTGTGCGTTCTGCGGCGAAGTTCAATCCCCGCGTCGTCGCGCCCAGCTCCCTCGGGGAAGGCGATCTCCTCTCCCTGCAGCACCAGGTTCCACACACGTTTCAGCCAGCGGCTCATGCCATTGATGCCCCGGTCGTCCCACTCCCCACCCTGTTCCCAGGGCCCTATGAACATCAGGTAGGCGCGGACTACATCGGCGCCCATTTCGGCCACGTACTCATCGGGGTTGATTACGTTGCCGCGGGACTTACTCATCTTATGTTTCTGGGCTATGATGGTGCCCTGGTTGAATAGCCTGATGAATGGCTCGTCGAATTCCACCAGGCCCAGATCGCGCATCGCCTTGGTGAAGAACCGGGCGTAGAGCAAGTGCATCACGGCGTGTTCTGCCCCGCCGGTGTACTGGTCTACGGGCAGCCAGTACCTGGCCTTGTCGGGTGCAACGGGTCCCTGGTCATAGTCAGGGCTCGCATACCGCAGGAAGTACCACGATGAGCACATGAAGGTGTCCATGGTGTCCGTCTCACGCTGTGCATGCCCGCTGCACCGGGGGCACGAGGTGGCAACGAAGGAGTCGCAGTATTTCAGGGGCGACTCACCTGTAGGCCTGAACTCGGCGTCTGGCGGAAGCAGCACGGGCAAATCTTCATCTGGCACGGGAACGATGCCGCAGCGATCACAATAGATGATGGGAATTGGTGCCCCCCAATAGCGCTGGCGGGATATGAGCCAGTCACGTATGCGGTAGCCTACCGTCCGCTTGCCATAGCCCTCGCTCTCGATGTATTCGGCAACCGCCTGCCATCCTTTCTCGCTCGGCATGCCGTCAAACTGTCCTGAGTTGGTCATGGTACCCTGTTCGGTATAGGCCTCCTCAAGCTCTTCGCCCGACCAGCCTGGCGGGGCTATCACCACGCGGATGGGTAGGCCGAACCTCTTGGCGAATTCAAAATCGCGGGAGTCATGCGCTGGCACCGCCATTACTGCGCCTGTCCCGTAGCTGGGCAATACGTAGTCAGCCGTCCAGAGAGGAACACGTTCTCCGTTCAGCTTGTTGATGGCGTAGGACCCGATGAACACGCCGGTCTTGTCGCGTTCCGTGGAGAGACGGTCGATCTCCGTCTGGCTTCTGGCCCAGGCGACGTAGGCATCTACTTCCGCCCGGCGCTCTTCTGTGGTGAGTTCCGTTAGCAGGGGATGCTCTGGAGCGAGAACAGCGAAGGTCACCCCGAAAACCGTGTCGGGCCTGGTGGTGAACACCCCCAGTTCCTTGGCTTCCAGGCCCGGATGGTCCAGGCCGAAGAAGATCTCCACTCCTTCACTCCGTCCAATCCAGTTCCTCTGCATGATGTTTATGTGCTCCGGCCACTGGAGTTGAGAGTGGTCCAGGAGTTCTTCGGCGTAGCGACCAATTCTCAAGAACCATTGCTCGATGTCCTTCCTCGACACGGCCGTACCACACCGCTCGCACCTTCCCACGCCTCCGGCGGCTAGCACTTGCTCGTTGGCCAGCACGGTCTGGCAGCGCGGGCACCAGTTGACCGGTGCCCTGGCGCGATAGGCAAGTCCTCCGCGGTAGAGTCTCAGGAATAGCCACTGTGTCCACTTGTAGTACTTCGGGGTGGATGTGATGATCTCTCGATCCCAGTCGTAGCATGCGCCCATCCTCTTGAGCTGTAGCCGCATGTTCTCGACGTTCTGCATGGTCCAGGTGGCCGGATGAATGCCGCGACTTATGGCGGCGTTCTCGGCAGGGAGTCCGAAGGCGTCGAAGCCCATGGGATGGAGCACATTGTACCCCTTCATGCGCATGAAGCGGGCGTGGGTGTCAGAAGGGGCCATGGCATACCAGTGGCCCATGTGAAGGTCCCCTGAGGTATAGGGGAACATGGTCAACTCGTACCGCTTCGGGCGACCAGTGTCCTCGTACACCTCATAGATTCGGTCGGCGGCCCACTTTTCCTGCCATTTGCGCTCGATTTCCGGTGGATCGTAGCTGGCTATCATCCTCAGAAGTAAAGTTTACCAAAAACTGCGTACGGTTGGAAAGCGAAGGGCGTTGGCGATACAACGAAGCAGCTGTTTGCCTGACTCCTCGCATAGGATGTTAACTTGACATGTTCGCGGGGCGAACATATATTGGCCCTGTGATCGTCAGACGCGAATGAAGGAGGGCACTGATGCAAAGACGGCTCAGCCCTGAGGAGCTAGCCACGCTGTATGATGAGTCCAAAGACAAGATGCCTCCAGAAACCAGACAGAAATGGCTCGACCAAAGACTGGCCGAGCAGCTCCGGTTCGCGTACGACAACTCACGCGCCGTAAAAGAGAAGTTCAACAAAGCTGGCGTTTCCCCTGCTGATATCCGCTGCTTGGGGGACCTCAACAAGCTGCCGGTTACAACGAAGGATCAACTGATCAAGCTTCAGCAGGCTGATCCTCCCTTTGGAGGTTTACTGGCTGTGCCCCTCAACAGCCTGAGCCGAGTCTATGTCTCGCCCGGTCCGATCTACGACGCGTGGGGCGAGGAGCGGGTCAGGGCTGGTGTAAGAGGCTTTCTAAGGGGAGGGTGGCCCAAGCCGGGGGACATAGTGCTGGTGGCCAATGCATATCACATGGTTCCTGCTGGCCTGTTCCTGACTGATGCCCTGGACATGCTGGGTTGCACTGTTGTGCCATCCGGAATCGGGCAGACCGAGTTGCAGGTCAAGCTGTTGCATGACCTGCGGGCGACGGCGATTTTCAGTTTTCCCAGCTTCGTGATGACGATCCTGAAGAAGGCTGAGGAAATGGGCTATGACGTTCGCAAGGACTTCAATCTCAAGTATGTTACCGGTGGGGGGGAAAGGCATATCCAGGTGTTGAGGAAGAGCTTTGAGGATGACTACGGCCTGATAGTTGGGGATGGCTACGGCACTGCGGACCTGGGAACAGTCGCCTACGATTGCGGACTTGGTCAAGGCTATCACTATGAGGACCTGGACTGCCTGGTGGAAGTAGTCGATCCAGATACAGGGAAACAGGTTGGCCCCTTGGAGGTTGGAGAGGTAGTGGTGACCCTGTTCAGCAAAGTTTACCCGCTGGTTCGGTTCGGCACGGGTGACCTGGCCTCCTATACCGACGAACCGTGTGCGTGTGGAAGGACAGCGCCGCGGATCACTCGCATATTGGGCATGGTGGGAGAGCATGTCAGGGTCAAGGGAATGTTCGTGCACCTCAGGGAGCTGGATGAGGCCATGTCCAAGTTCCCGCAGATCCCCAAGTATCAGATGGTGCTGCGCCTAGAGGGGCACAGGGATAGGATAACCCTCCGTCTGGAGGCGGACCCCGGCGTAGATCGGGAGGCCCTGGCGGAAGAGGTAAACAAACGGTGCCAGGAGGTCTTCAAGCTCAGGGTGGAGGAAATCGATTTCCTGGAAAAGGGAACCCTTCCCGAGGAGTACCAGAAGTTCGTGGATACGAGGTGGGAGCAAGCATGATTGCTGAAGCTGCCAGGGCCACCATGCCGCAGCTCCTGAAGCAGAATCGCGAGAAGTGGGCTGATAGGGTGTGGATGCGGAAGAAGGAATTTGGCTTCTGGCGAGAGTATACCTGGAAAGAGGGCTATGACAAGGCCAAGTATTTCTCGCTTGGCCTGCTAAGCCTCGGCTTCGACCGCGGTGACATGCTGGCCGTACTGGGTGACAATGACCCGCACTGGTTCTGGGGCGAGCTTGCGGCTCAGGCTGTGGGCGGTGCTGTCAGCGGAGTGCACTCCAGTTGTTCACCTGAAGAGGTGAAGTATATCGTGGAGCACTGCGACGCCAAGTTTGTACTGGCTCAGGACCAGGAGCAGGTTGACAAGATGCTGCGGATCAAAGATGAATTGCCGCTGGTGCGCAAGGTGTTTTATTGGGACCGGAAGGGCATGAGGCACTACGACGATGCCATTCTGATGAGCTTTGAAGAGCTATCGGAGCTAGGGCGGGAATATGAGCTGTCTCATCCGGGTGCTTTTGAAGAGAACATAGCCAACGGAAGGCCTGAGGATCTGGCCCTGATCCAGTACACGTCAGGAACGACGGGCCTGCCCAAGGGGGCGCTGTTTGACTACAGGACGCTGTGTGCCTCCAACGAGGTCTTCTATGCCATGAACCCGGTCCGCGAGACTGACGAGTGGCTCTCCTTTGTTCTACCGGGGTGGATGGCGGAACAAGGACTCGGTCTTCTGGGTAGCCTGTTTCGTGGTCTGAGGATGAACTTCCCGGAGCGGCAGGAGACGGTGCAGGAGAACATAAGGGAAATCGGTGCACGTGTGCTGTTCTACCCGTCCAGGATGTGGGAATACACCGCCTCCACCATCCAGAACAGGATCACAGAAAGCACTTTTCTAAAGCGGTTGTTATACAACCTCTGTATGCCTGTGGGTTACAAGATAGCTGATATAAAGTTTGACAGACAGAAGCCCAATCTCTTCTGGAGGGCGTTGTACGGGCTGTGCGACCTGATCGTCTTCCGCGCCTTGAGGGACAAGCTGGGTCTACTCAAGCTCAGGTATGCCTACACGGCCGGTTCGCTGCTGGGACCGGACATATTCAGGATGATGATTGCCATTGGGCTGGACCTGAGACAGCTCTACGGTTCGAGCGAGCAGGGCGTGTCGCAACATACCCCGGGGGACATTAAGGTCGACTCAGTCGGAGTTCTGAATCCTTATACCACCATAAGAATAATGAATGACAATCATATCCTGGCGAGGGGCGTGGCCTGCGCACTGGGCTACCATAAGAACCCCGAGGAGACCGCGGAGAAATTCGCCGGGGGTTGGTATCATACAGGCGATGCCGGCTACATGGATGACGAGGGACACATGTACTACCTGGACAGGCTCGAATACATGAGCGTGCTTGCTGACGGTTCCAGGTACGCTCCTCAGTACATCGAGAGCCGTTTGAAGTTCAGCCCGTATATCAAGGACCTGTTCACTGTGGGAGATGAGACCAGGAAGTTCATAGGAGCGATCGTAAACATCGACTATGATAACGTCGGCCACTGGGCAGAGAGAAGGCGAATCCCCTATACCACCTTTGCAGACCTTTCCCAGAAACCAGCGGTGTGTCAACTCATAGGTGACGAGATTCAGAAGATGAACGCTAAGCTGCCTGAGAGGCAGAGGGTGAAGAGGTTCGTCAACATACCCAAGGAGTTTGATCCCGACGAATCGGAACTGACTCGTACCATGAAGATAAAACGGGGCTTCCTGGAGGAACGCTACAAGCAAGTGATTGAGGCGGTCTACGGGGAGAGGCAGACGGCGGAAATGGAGGTGCCCGTAATCTACAGGGATGGGCGACAGGGAGTAATCAGGGCGCAGGTTGGGGTCAACCAGCTTGAGTGAGGCGGGACGATAGGCGATATTCTGCTTCAAGGGTTGTTCATCGGAGGCGTTTATGCGCTGATGGCACTGGGATTCGCCATGATATTCAAGGCGTCCCGGGTACTCAACCTGGCGTATGGTCAGCAGATATTAATCCTCAGCTATTTGCTCTATTGGCTCATTACTTCGCTTGGCGTTGACACCTGGCTGGCGATTCCGGTCATGTTGGCAGCCGGCGCTGGTCTGGCCTTCGTCATCGAGCGACTTGCAATACGCCCGCTGCTTGGACAGCCATTCCTGTCCATACTCATGATGACACTGATGCTAGGGATCCTGTTCAAGGGCTTTGTAGTGCTGATTTGGGCCGGCGAGTCGTTCTCATTTCCTTTCACTCCGAGAGGTATGCTGTCGATAGGAGACGTGCAGATTCTGCCGTCTGCGCTTTACGCCTTTGTTGTGGCGCTGGTCGTTTTCGTGTTGATGCTCTTTCTGTTTCAGTACACGAAGCTTGGCCTAGCAATGAGAGTAGTAGCGGCTGATCATCTGGTGTCTCAGAGCCTCGGGATAAGGGTGAAGCGGATATTCTCGGTTTCATGGGTGATTAGTGGCCTACTGGCTGGCCTATGCGGAGTCCTGGTGGGTATGGTGCAGATGATCACCCCCGAAGGTGGAGACATGGCCTTGGGCAAGGCACTCCCGGCAATGCTGCTTGGGGGCATGGAGTCTATTCCCGGTGCGCTTGTTGGTGGGCTGGTTATTGGCGTCGCGGAAGCTCTCGGCGGCTATTGGGGTGGGTCGATCCGCGACGTAATACCTTGGATTGTGCTGCTGATGATTCTGCTGGTCCGTCCCTGGGGGATTTTTGGACAACGAAGAATAGAGAGGATCTAGCACATGGGGTTGCCCTGCGGTACATTCAGCACGCGGCCTGAGGAAGACATGGCGGTTGTCAGAACCAGGTCGCAGTGGTCGCTTGTGGTGCTGGGTTTGGTCTTCTTCGCTACTCTTGCGCTGTATCTGCCTATGGATTGGCTGGTGTGGCTGATAATGCTCGGCATCTACGTCGTAGGGGTGCTGGGCCTTCATGTTCTCACTGGCTTGTGTGGTCAGTTCTCTATGGGGCACGCAGCATTCATGTTGGTGGGCGCCTATACGGCCGCTCTGCTTGGTGACAGGCATGGTTTTCCGGCCTGGGCCACTTTGCCTCTCGCCGGGATTTTCGCCGGTGCGGCCGGTCTTGTCTTCGGTATTCCAGCCCTGCGGATAAAGGGGTTCTATTTGGTGATGTCCACTATCGCAGCTCAGTTCGTCATTCAATGGATAGTCCGCGAAAGTGACTGGGCAGGGAGGGTATTCGGGACACCGGTGCCCGACATTGTGTTGGGTGGTGCGAAAGTAGGTTATGTTGGCTTCTGGTGGCTAACCCTGGGCATAGTGGTGGTCATGTTGTTTCTGGCCAAGAACCTGCAGAGGACCGCGGCAGGGAGGAAGTTCATCGCTGTCAGGGACAACGACCTGGCCGCTGAGGTCATGGGCATCAACCTTTTCCGCACCAAGCTGCTGGCGTTCTTCGTAGGCTGTGCCTTTGCCGGGGTAGCTGGCTGGTTGTGGGCTCACTTCATGGGGTGGATCACGCCGGACCAGTTCAATTTCCAGCTCTCCCTCATGTTCCTGGGTATGGTGATCGTGGGTGGGATGGGCAGCACCGCCGGAGCCGTTCTCGGTGCAACAATAATCAGGTTGACGGAGAAGGTGGTTGACTATGTGTCGAGTGGGCTCGGCAGTGCTTTCCCAGAGATCAGTGCACAGATCTTCCCTGCCATGTCTCTTATCTTGTTTGCTGCAGTGGTTATGTTCTTCATACTGGTCGAGCCAAGGGGGGCTTTCCACAGGTTCCAGAGGTTCAAGACTTACTACCGATTGCATCCATTCTCCTTCTGAGATGGCGCGCAGCAGCCCCGCGCGCTCCGTGGATTCCTCTTGCTACGTGTCCCGCTCATTTTGGGGTAGGGTGGTCTGGTGCCCAACAGCCAGCCTGCTCCTTGACAAAGTTAGCGGGTTTGTGGTATTTCAGATTCAAAAGGGCACCTTAACAACACCATAACAGAAGGGGACGTACTGAGAGGACTTCTTTGTAACCTGCGTTCAGCCTTGCTGGCAAGTTTGACGCACGCCAGCGATGGCATGCGATCATCCCCCTGGACTGCCAATGAGATAGTCCAGTCTCTTCGACAACTAAGTGAAACCTATCAGGTTTACACCGCTTCCCGAGCTGCAAATGGTTCCATTTGTTCGCCAGCCCCAATCCATGTTGCGATCAGTGCTGTGCCTGAACACTGACGTTCGCGCTGGGCGGACAACGCGGTTCTGACGCTGTCGGTCAACGGCGTTTGGTTGTTGACCTGTCCGGCCCGAGCAGCGGTTTCCATCCAGAGTGATGCTGTACTTGGATGCCGTTGCGTGGTGATGAATATCTCGTAGGCTGATGATTGCCGATCGTGTCCGAGCTTGAGGTCTGCGCAAGCCTTGTACTCTGGGGCTGGCATCCATCCCAGGTTGAGGCTATCGCGAGAAGCTGGGCGTTTGTTTCTATGCTTGCCTGCGGTTTGTACCCGCCTTTGCCTCTCGACTCTACTGGTATGCAATCCGTCTGCCTTTGCGTTCTAGTTGCTCCTGGTAGCCCTGTACTCTGTTGATCTTTGAGTTCGTGTCACCCGCCCCTAGCGGGTCTGCGTTCAGGAGGTGAAATCTGATGGATTTCACTTGTTTTTGTTACGCGGTGTTGTTTGGCCTGTAAGCGTGCTGAGAGAGGTGAAGGCGTGAAGTCGGCTTCGCCTCCCGACTGGAGTTGAAAAAGTCTTCTCGAAGGCCACGGAATAGCGGTGACTTCGGAGAAGCAAAAGATCTGTGTTGTCATGAGCTGCGGTCTCCATCCCTTGTGCGGCCTTGTGTCGAAGGGTGGAATTGGATGTGGAAGAATGAGAAGCGCAGCCGATAATGTGTTGGCCAGATGCAACTGGGCCCTGGTGAAAGTAGCAGGCCGAATTCTGTCCTGGCCTGTGGCAAACGGGCACAGCAGGCTCGGCAGACCTGCTGTGGCAATCTCCATTGCCTTACTGCTCCTGGTGCTGTTCTCCGCCGCCTTTCCGATCCGGGTACAGGCCGACGGGCCGGTTACCCTGCTTCTTTCGGGTTGGGGGTGGTGCCCGAAATATGGGGAGATCGCCGATGTCACGTTGCGCCTTGGTGGCGACACAGTGGTCAGGCCTGATGCAGACAAGGTCACGGACCTCCATCTGACGGGCACATTGGAGTTCGCTGTATCTGGTGCTTCTGAGACCTTCGATCTCGACCTGCGTGGGACAAGGATCAGGTCGCTTTTCTTCCTAAAGGAGGTCAGCGGGGGTGACAGCCCAATCGTGGCCGAATTCGAGGGTTTCTGGCTGGCGGAGAATGACTACGTTGCCTGTGAGGGGCGTGTTGCAGTTACCGTCCCTAACCATGCTGCGAAACCTTTCCTGCTGGTATTGAGAACGGGCAGTACGGATGTTCCCTCGCGGGTTCCTGGAGGGTGGGTGGGGAATATTGACTTCATCATACAGAAGTGTGCGCTCTGTCTTGATGTGGTGGGTGACAAACTGGCTGAGGCGGGTGACAGCATAAAAGATCTGATTGCCTCAGTGCTAACGCAGTTAGAGGTGCTGGCGAGGGAAGTCAGGAAACTTGGGATCCCTTACATTCAGTAGTTGAATGCGATCAGTCGGGGGCTAGACACGTGACAGACTTAATGATGCCGATCTTGATTGTAGCAGGGTTGATATTTCTTCCCCTCCTTCTGTTCCTCGGCTTGGTTGCACTGGCCCTCTTCATCTGGATCTGGCGGCGGATCTGGCCCTATCTCAAAATCATAGGAAAGTGGTTTGCGAGCTGGCGGGAAGTAATACCTGCTGTAGCACTGGTGCTGGTGGTCCTGTTCGCTTTAGTATTGGCGCGAGTGCTGGTGAATCAGGGCAGCATTCCCGGGACAATAGTCAATGTCTTGCTCATAATTGTTGTCCCGCTATCGCTTTTCTTCTTGTTCCTGGCCTTCTTTGTATGGGTTATGAAGGCGATCGGTTGGCTCTGGCCTAGCTACAAAAGGGGCTTCTGGACATCTCTAGCCTGGGTAGGAAGGGGTGCTGAGCAGACGCAAGCAAGAATACCTGATACCAGGGCTAAACCTGCCGAACGCGTCATACCACCTGTTTCGAGGCTAGGCAAGAAAACGGATTCCTGGCTGAGAGAAAGCTGGAAGACTGTAGGCAACATATGGAGGGGCGTTGCCAGGTACGGCCACAGGTGTGGCCAACTGTATGGCCCACTATCTGCTCACCTGACGGGGCTGCTGGGGAGGGGTGCAGCGGGCGCCAAGCATGGTCTGTTGGCAGTCGTCCGTTTCTTCAAGAGGAATGCGCTACTGATGGTGCTCCCGATTCTGTTGCTGATGGGGGTCGCATTGATGGTATTGGCGCTGCCATTGTTGCAGCTCGTGCCGCTTGTGGTGGGACCGACGGCTGCCACTGCATGGTTATTAAAGCGGGCAAAGGCGCTTCGAGGCAGGCGACCGCCGGGCGTCGGAACAGTTACTCGCTTGCCGTTGTCGGGGGTTGCCCGCGTAGAGGCGGCCCTGGAAGCCGTTGTCGATTTCATACTGCGCCTGTTGCGCCTGAGATAACGGTGCTGGGAAGTGGCCGCTTTGGCTGGGTTGATGCGGATGGGTGGTTAATATGAGACGTGATGCGAAGGAACACAGGAAGGGCTCTGGTTCGGGACGCGCGGTGTCCGGCATTGCTGCCTCGCGCCCGGCCTTTGCGGCCGATGCGAGGAGGCTGCCGGTGAAGACGGGGGCGCGTAGTCCCAGCTACTCGCATGCCGAAGGACGGACGGAAGCGACGACATCCGCCGCTTCGAATCTCAGTGCGATCTATCGACCCATCAGTGAACAACTGGAAGAGGTCGAATACAGACTTGGCCAGGTAATCGCCGCGGCTCCTCCCCAGATGGAGGAGATGTTGAAGCACGCTCTGAAAGCGGGTGGCAAGCGGATTCGTCCTGCGCTTACCCTGCTGGCGGGTAAATTGCATCGCAGCAATGCAGAGTTGCTGGTTCCAGTGGCTGCTGCCGTTGAGTTGCTGCATACCGCTACCCTTATCCACGATGATACCATCGACGATTCTGACGTTCGCCGCGGCAGAGCAACTGCTCATCGACTTTGGGGTGATACCAGTGCGGTGCTTCTGGGAGACTACCTTTGCGCTGCCGCATCGCGGATGGTCGCAGAGACAGGGAGACTCTGGTTTGCGTCCGCGCGCAGGGCCCGGCAGCCCAGGAGCGTGCGAACGATGGAGATGCTTGCTCAGACCATAATGGATATTTGCAGCGGGGCCATTGAAGAATCTCTGGACCCTTCCAATCTTAACATGGATAGTTATCTGCGGAGGATTGGGAACAAGACGGCTTCCCTGTTTACTGCTGCCGCCGAATCGGGCGCTGTGCTGAGCGAGGCACCGGAGATGGCGGTGCGGTCCCTCAGGGACTACGGCTACAACCTGGGCATGGGATTCCAGATTGTGGATGACCTCCTTGACCTTGCGGATGATCTCGGCCGGGGGAAGTTCAGTCTGCCGGTCATATCCTTTTTCGAGCGTCCCGAGAACGCTCGGGCGATGAGGCTTCTCGACGCGGAGAACGGCGACAGGAAACAGCTTGCGGACATGGTCCGCGCATCTTCTGCTTATGACGAGTGTCGCCGGACTGCACGAGACTTCTGTTCTCGGGCTTGCTTAGCCCTGGAGAAGCTGCCGCACGGTCCTGCTCACGAATCGCTGATCGAGCTGAGCACCTACATAGCTGAACGTAACGAGTAGACGGGCAAAAGCGAGTCAGGTAGACCCATAGGCGCCCTGGCGCTGCCAGGAAGGGCACATAGGGGTGGCTGAGGCGAGCATCTGAGTCTTGGGTGGTCGCACAGTCTGGACCCCGTGAGAAGGGGAATTCTGCGGGTGAGGGACTAGTAAGATGATCGAGAAGTTGAGAGTTCGGAACTTCAGGAGCTTGAAAGACCTGGAAGTCATGTGGGGCAAGTTCAACGTCTTGATGGGGCCGAACAACAGTGGCAAAAGCAACATTCTTGACTGTTTGGCCTTTCTCTCCGAGACTTGCCGCAAGCCGGTCATGGATGCTTTCGGTTCACGCGGAGGGTTCGAGAAAGTCGTGTTTGGTGGCCGGGAGAACGGCATTGAGTTTGCCGTCGACCTGATCCTTGACGGGGAAACGTGCCAGTACGTTCTGTCTTGCGAGAGAGGCGAGATCAGGGAAGAGAGACTGGTACTGGGAGCGGAGGCCACGTTGGAGCGCGACTCAGGTCGAGCAGTGGTTGTCGATGATGATGGTTTGCAACACGAGGTAAGTGTGAGCGGCTACCAGTCAACTCTTGTCGGAGCCTATGGCAACAGGGAGGGTTTCTCTGCCATCAGGCGGGTTTGTGACTGTCTTGGCCTGTGGCGAGTCTACCAGTTCGCCAGTACCGATGAATTGCGAGGGAGGTTTGCTGCGCGCGAGGTTCTCGATCTGGGGAGGTATTGTGAGAATCTGGTCCCCGTTTTAGTTTCGCTGCGGAATGGGCATCCAGACTTGTTCAGCGAGTTGGAAGGGGCCCTGAGGCAGGGAATCCCTGACATTGACAGTCTTCTGACCCCGCTTACGCCGGATGGCGAGGCATATCTTGCCGTGAGGGAACGGGCGTTTGACCCAGGATTTGATAGCCGTCATCTTTCCGACGGCACCCTGAAGTTCCTGGCCTACGTCACCGCCTCCGTTCTGCCCCATTCGGGTCTGGCCTGCTTTGAAGAGCTGGAGAATTCGCTACACCCTGGCCTGCTAAAAGTGCTGGTCCAGGTACTAAAGAAGTCAGACAAGCAAGTCATCCTGTCCACGCAGTCCCCCTACGCTATAAACTTCATAGAGCCAGGTGAGGTGAGGGTGGTAGAGAAGAGACGGGGCGAGACGCACGTCCGTGTCATAGACGAAGTGAGACGGCTCAGGGATACTCTGAGAGTAATCCTGTCATAGTTGATCGGGGCTGGCGCAACCGTTCGGCAGGACTGCTGTGCCCCGAGACTCGTGTCCAGGAAGACTCAAGACACTAACGAGTGACGATAGCCATCGCCGGATGGTAGCGGCCGTCGGGTTAGCAACGGCCAGCATTGAACCCCTGGATAGCGGTTTGCCTCCGATTCTTGCCCTTTGCTAGACTTCAATGGGAGCGCGCTGCACGCGCGCTGGCTAGCTACGGGGGCTGAACAGTACATGTCAATGCCTTGTTGCTGGCCGACGAGGCGATTGCACCGCGCCTGACGAAAGGGACCTGCAGTCTAATGGGTCGAGTTGCAGCCTATCTCACCGAGCAGACCGACCCGCTTGCTGCAAGGGTGGCGCAATCCAGGGCACTCCTGGAGGACTGTGACGTGTGTCCCCGTCGATGCCACGTGAACCGCCTGGGTGGGGAGCGGGGCGAATGCGCTACCGGGGCTCAGGCGATCGTGTCCAGCTACGGTGCTCACTTCGGTGAAGAGTCTCCGCTGGTGGGCACACGTGGCTCAGGCACGATCTTCTTCACCAACTGCAATCTGAAATGCGTCTTTTGCCAGAACTACTCCATAAGCCAGCTAGGGGAAGGCAAGGAGGTAACCAGCCAAGAGCTAGCCGGAATGATGCTTTCTCTTCAGAAGAGGGGGTGCCACAACATTAATCTGGTGAGCCCATCACATGTCGTTCCGCAGATTCTTGAGGCATTGCAGCTTGCCATTTCTGGAGGGCTTTCAGTGCCTCTGGTCTACAATAGTGGCGGTTACGACTCGGTAGAAACGCTGAAGCTGCTGGATAACGTTGTCGACATATACATGCCGGATATGAAGTACTCTGGCGATGACATAGCTCTGGAGTATTCGGGCGTTCGGGACTATGTCTCCGCCAACAGGGCAGCAGTACAGGAGATGCATCGGCAGGTAGGTGACCTTGAGTTGGATGACCAGGGGATTGCGCTGAGAGGCCTGCTGGTGCGGCATCTGGTGCTGCCCCACGGCCGAGCGGGGACGCAGGAGGTGGCTCGTTTCCTGGCCGAACAGGTATCAGTGAGTACTTACCTCAACGTCATGGCACAGTACCACCCTTGCCATAAGGCCTTCAACTACCCTTTGCTCTCCCGCTCTGTCACTGGCGAGGAGTTTCTGGAAGCTGTCGAGATGGCTCGACGGCACGGTCTGAAGCGGCTGGACAGGTTTGGTTGACCATCGTGGGCGAGGATGGTTTTCCTGTGGAAAGTCGTAGTCTGGCGTCTTTTCGTGCGGTAGTCACAGGTCGCGTTCAAGGCGTCTATTTTAGGGCCTTTGTGCAGCAGCACGCTGCGTCACTCAGGTTGAAGGGGTATGTCCGGAACCTCAGGGGGTCAAGGGCGGTTGAGGTGATAGCGGAGGGCGGGCGCGATCAACTGGAGGAGCTGGTTCGACACCTGCGGCGTGGTCCTGCAGGTGCCAGGGTTGATGAACTGAAGGTCGACTGGCGCGAGTACAGCGGGGATTTCTTGGACTTTGACATAAGGTACTGAGGCGGCGCGTTGTCATTCGCTGCAGGGCTGTTCCCTCGATGTGTGGCTGGCGGAGGGGCTAGCTGTGTGTTCGAGGTTCTTACTGCATCGGTCGAGGTCGGTGAGCACTGGCAACGTGAATGGCTCAGGGCAAGGCCAGCCCGATCAGTATGCCGATGCCGGTCAAAAGGGGCGTCAACAGCACTATCATCACGTTGCGGGCCATGAAAGGCAGCAGGTTGTCAATATCATCGAAGTTCTTCAGAACTCCACTCACCGTCTTGAGCCCCAATGGCAGAGTGATGAGCCCAAGCAAGGCTGTCCACGGCAGCACTTCGAAAGCCACCGAGAAGACCAACCACACGTAGGTGGCCACAATCAGCAGGGCATATATTCTGGCACTCTGCCGCCTTCCTACTGCTATGGGAAGATGGTATCGGGCTCCCTCCCTGTCGGCATCGACGTCGGGAAACTGGTTCAACAGCAGCAAGTTGCTGACCAGAAAGCCCGGTATCATGGATGCAAGCCCGGCCGACAGGGCGTATTCGCCTGTCTGGGTGAAGTAGGTGCCCAGTACAATGAGGGGACCGAATCCGAGTCCGGGAGCGACGGCACACACCAGGGGGTTCCTGGTCAGGTGGGTGGTGTAAAAGTACACCACCAGGATACCGAGAAGGCCGAGTGGCACTATAGGCCACCCGTATTCGTAGATGAAGTATACCCCGATCGCAGCCACAGCAAGCAGACAGGTCACACCGAATATGTAGACTTTCCGGGGATCGAGTAGACCTGCAGGCAGGATGCCGCTCCCACCGCTAAATGGAGTCTTGTTTGTTTTGAAGTCTATGCCCGTCCTGTAATCGGAATATTCGTTGAGCACATTGACGCTTATGTGGGCTAACAAAGCACCCAGCAGAGCCAGGCCAAAGTGAAGTCCGTTGAGAGAATGGGTAGGAGAGTCATAGACTGCGGTGGCTATGCCTACGAGAACGCAAACGGGGACAAGCAGCAGGAAGGACGGGCGTGTTTCCAGGAACCATGCTCTGACTGTGGCCATTCAATTGCTCCTCTGACGCGGACTGCTATTGCCGGCAGACTGTTCGGCTGCGTTTTGATCGTCTCACATTGTCTGGGCTCGCGGCCCAGGCTATGATGCGGGGTGTGGGAATGCGGAGCCCTTCACCCGCGGATAATACCATAGGCGAGCAATCTGTCCAAACGTGCCGGGGAGGCTGGAAATATGAGGCCCGCCAGAGGCGGGCCCCACCTGATACCGCTATCTTAAAGACTGTCTACTGCGATAGTAGCTGATGCCCATCTTCTCCGTCAAAGTCCCGCAGCATCCAGTATGGCAGGCACCCTGTCCTCCATACCTATTGCCATGATGTGCACCCCCTGGCACATGTCCTTCATCTCGTTGATCAGTCGGGCGGCTATCTCTATGCCCTTGCCGGCCTTGCTCTCAGCCTTGTCCATTTCGTCGATCAGGGCGTCGGGGACGTGTATACCAGCTACGTTCTTGTTCATGAAGCGTGCCATTGCTGCTGACCTCAACAGGACGATGCCCACAAGGACGGGCACGTTGAGGCGCTTGACGCTCTGCATGAATTCCTCGAATTGTCTGGGCTCATACATAGCCTGCGTCTGAAAGAACTCGGCGCCCGCCTTGACCTTTTTCTCCATCTTGATGATCTGAGGCTCCATCGGATCGGCTCCGGGCGTCACCGAAGCCCCGAGGAAAAAGCGGGGAGATCCCTGCAACTCCTTGTCACCCAGGTCGCGCCCCTGCTCAAGTTGCCTCACTGCCTGGAGTAAAGACACCGAATCGAGATCAAACACTGGTTTGGCGTCAGGGTGGTCACCCAGGGAGACATGGTCGCCCGTAAGGCACAGAGCATTCTCTACTCCCAAGACGTAGGCGTTCAGGAAGTCCGATTGAAGCGCGAGGCGGTTGCGGTCGCGGCACGTGGCCTGGAAGACGGGGTCGAGCCCCCACTGCTTGAGGAGGTGGCAGCCGGCAAGCGAGCCGAGCCTCATTACTGAGCTCTGCTGGTCAGTGACGTTTACCGCATCGACCCTGCCCTTGAGAAGCCCGGCGTTCTTCTTCATCTCTTCGATGTCAACGCCTTTTGGCGGGCCGACCTCAGCCGTCACCACGAATTTGCCACTGGCGATCTTCTCTCTGAGGCTCATCGTGCAGCTACCTCCTTTTCTTGTTGCTCGAGCGCCCACATGATGGTGGACCTGAGATGTTTAGGAGGTTCCATCTTGCTGTAGGCCTTGGGAGGCACCAGTTCCTTCATCTTGTCCAGCTTGCCAAGTTTCTTCAGCCGCTGGTAGATCAGGTGCCAGCCGCAATCCCTGACATCGGGCTCGACTTCACATTTGCCGTCTTTGGCGCCCCCGCACGGACCATTGATGAGCGATTTGCTGCAGGCCGTCAAGGGGCATATTCCCCCGGTGCTGTCGAGCAAGCAGTCGCCGCACTCTCGACAACGCTCGGTGCCTCGCCACTCCCCGCGGGCACCTCCCAGGTTGATGGTATTGCAGGCGGGGTGTGTTATCTTGTTGACGACGGCAGCAGTAGCCTGCACTCCAATGCCACAGGTCATCACCAGAAGAGAGTCAGCGGCCAGTACATCTTCTTCACGGGCCTTGAGCCGAAGCTTCACCAGGGCCTTGTCACACAGGAGATCGACTACGGTATGACCTGTGACTGTCTTGCCCGCCTGTTCCAGTTGCTGCTTCATCTCCAGGACCTGCGCCTCTCCTCCCGTTTGACAGACCTCGGCACAGCCTTTGCAGCCCACTATGAAGACTCTGTCTTCACCGTCCAGGTAACCCACTATTTCGTCGAACGGCTTCAGTTCCGAAACTAGCATTGTGTTGTTTCCTCCAATATTAGTCTGACAATCTCAGGGATCCTCTGGGCAAGCTCGGTCGAAGGTTCCAGCCCCCAGCCTATCTCTTTGGGCTGAATCCCGAATATGACGATGTCGGCGGGCTTCAGCCCGAGGTTGTCCAGCATCCGAAGGCACTGGAAGAGGTCGGCCTCGTGCAGGGACTGGATGGCCGGGTTCTCCGGATGGAGGTCTTCAGGTCGAAAGCGGTACACAGTGCCCGGTTGGCAATCGCCGTCTGCGGCGTCGACGAAGATGAGCCTCTCCGCTGCGTCAAGGGAGAGTAAGATGTCCGGGCAAGTTCCGGCGTCTATCAGCCGCAGACCGTCCCCGTTTCCGAGACCCGTTTCCTGCAAGGCGTGAACAACGTGAACGCCGATCCCCTCATCCTTCAGCAGGATGTTTCCCATACCCAGTACCATGGTTCCAGTTCCCATACTACGACACTCTGAACTTGCCAAGGGTATTTCCTCTGGGACTGATCAAATGAACAGCACAGGCAATACACGGATCAAAGGAGCGGACAATGCGCACAATCTCAAAGGGATTGCTTTCGTCTCTGACCTTGGTGCCTACGAGTGCCTGTTCCACCGGTCCCGCTTGATCTTGGTCATCTCGTGGGGAGCAGTTCCAGGTGGTTGGAACGACGCACTGGTAGTTAGCGATCCTCTTGTCCTTCACCTCTATCCAGTGGCCCAGTGCTCCTCTAGCGGCGTCGACCAGCCCCATGCCGGTGCCCTCGTCCGGAATCTCGTGGTCGAGGTAAGCTGGCTCACCTGGCTTCAGTTGTAGCAGCCACGCGGGCATTGAGTCTGCAATCACCTTGGTGATCAGAGCGCGCGCAGCATGCCGCCCCAGCACGGAGAACATCGCCTTTGGCGAAGCATTGAAACGTGACAGAGTGGAGTCCACCAGGTCTCGAACCGCGGGACTACCGGCAGCGTAACTGACCATCACTCCGGCCAGAGGGCCGACCTCGTATACTTTGCCGTCATACCTGGGTGCCTTTATCCAGGAGTAGGCCCCCTTTTTGTCTAAAGTTGGGTGGGTCTCCCCAACGGTGGGATGTCTGCCTGAAGTGGCGTCCTGATACCAGGAATGCTTGACGAACTCGCTTATTCTGCCCGTATCCAGCGCACCCGGTTTCAGGTCGCTCGATGTTGTTCCCTGCCTAATCAACCTGTCTCTGCGGGTGAGGTCACCAATCTTGCCATCCAGGTCGAAGTTGCCATAGGAAAGCAGGTTGCCACAGCCGGCGCCTATGCCAAAATAGTCGCTGTAGGCCTCCGCCACCGCAAGAACGTCGGGAATATAGACATGGTCTATGAAATCCCGCAATTCATTTAACCGCCAGAGGAAAGAGGCGATTTTGTCCACGGTGGGAACCTCGGTGATGCCGCCCGGAACGATGGTGCAGTTATGAGGCATCTTGCCACCGAAAATCGCCGTCATCTCCTGTCCCTTGCGTCTCATCTCAAGTGCTTTCACGTAGTGCGCCAGGGCTTCCACGTTTGCCGCGTCCGAGAGGCGGTAGTCACCCTCGTATCGCGGCACAAAGGGCCCCAGCTCGCCTCGCTCCGCAAATGCTTTGACCGAGTTGATGACGGGGTCGTTTCCGCTGTAGTTGGCTACTGCGGTCACGTCCACGTAGTCTAGCGCGGTCAGGTGATAGAAATGGAGTGTGTGGTCCGCGATGTGGGCTGCGCCCAGGACCAGGTTGCGCATTATCCTGCCGTTGTCGGGAACCTTGTCGGCGATGCCGAAAGCGCTGTCCAGGTTGAGTGTGGCCGCTGTGGAATGACTGGTGGGGCATACCCCGCAGATGCGTTGCGTGTAGCGTTGCGCGTCGCGAGGGTCCCTGCCACGCAGGATCGTCTCTATGCCCCTGAACAGCATGCCAGAGCTTCTGGCATCCTTTATCTCGCCGTTCTCCACGATCGCTTCGATCTTGAGATGGCCTTCGATCCGGGTTATCGGGTCAATGATAATCTTACGCACTGCCATGGACCTCCCTCTTACTTTGCCGCGCCAACGCTGGGCAAGGCGTCATCCGTCAGTTTCTGATAGAAAGGTGCAAGCAGATCCGGGAATCCCGGTTCAACGCAGCCGATGCAGGAGCCTCCGGCCCCAATACACCAGTTGGTTCCGTGGTTCCACAGCCTCAGGGGGCAGTCGGCGTAGCTCACCGGCCCCTTACACCCCAGTTCGTTGAGGCATCCAGGATCGCCGAACTTCCTGGCGAATTTGCCCTCCTCAAAGTAGGCACGGCGGGGGCAGTTCTCGTGGATCAGTTTGCCGTAGAAGGCTTTGGGTCGTCTGTGCTCGTCCAGTTCGCCAGGCTCCGGTAGACCTTTGAGAAGAACGCCGGCTACGGTGCCAACAAACCAGTCAGGGTGTGGCGGGCAACCAGGTACATTCACCACGGGCGTGCCGATCTTGCGCTGCTTCAGGAACGCGTCCAGTCCGAGACATCCACTGGGATTGGGTGCTCCAGCGGCTATGCCGCCGAAGGCAGCGCAGGTACCCAGGGCGATGATTGCCATCGCGTTTCTGGATAGCTCCTCGACGTGTGTAGCGATTCGTATTGGCACTTCACTCTTCTCACCCACGACGCCATAGGCTCCGTCAGCTGCCGTGGGTATGGCTCCCTCGACGACCAGGACGTAGCTACCTTTGTTTCTTGAAGTCTGCTGCATCGCCTCAATCGCGGCGTCTCCCTGCCCCGCCATGATGGTGGCGTGATATCTGAGGTTGATGTGCTTGGTGGGAATTACCTCGTCGATTAGCACATTCTTTATGGTGGGGCTGACTGAATTGAGGACGGATACGGAGCAACCAGTGCAGGTGCTGGCCTGAAACCAGATGACGGGGAGCTCTGCAGGCTTTGAATCTGTCATATAACCCTCCCTTCGATAAAAGAGTATGCCGCGTTCGGCTGCTGAAGCCGCGCTTCAAACTGGTTGGGCGTCCCTTGGGGAACTGGCGATTTCAGCCTCGTGGCGTGGGCCAGCGAAACCGGTGGCAAACCACCGGGTGTCAGGCGACGAAAACCGGAAGACGGGCAAAATAATAAGCAGGAGGATGATGATCACTCCTGCTATCCTTGCTTCCCAACCTACCGGGCTGACTTGGGTTCTCGTGGGTTAATACGCTGGTCGCCTGAGACCAAAGGACTACAAAACCGCCGGTCCCTATGCGTAGCACAGAACCTCCCTTCGACGGGACAATTCTACGATATTCCAGTCACTAAGGCAAATCGCCGGCTCACTGGATGGGGTAGGGAGTCTCTTCGTTGTGGGCCATGATGACAAAGGAGACTTATCACTTGAGGCGCTGCCCCAGTGGACAATAGGGGCCCGGTGTCACAGCCGCGGGCGAGTGGTGCCTCCCCGGCCGGATACTACAGGATGAGGGAAAGGACTATGAGGAGGATGAGCAAACCGCCGGCAATCAGGCCGCTTCGTTTGAGATCCCTCAGCAAAGAGGGGTACAGCAGCGCGGTCTGCTGGGCCGAAGGTGCCTTCGGCGGTGCTGCGGAGGCAAGCGGTGCCCTGGCTTCTGAGGCGACTCCGGGAGCTAGCGGCTGGACTGGCCGGCGCTCGTACTGACGTCTCTTCCTGCCTCTCCTGCGCTTGCCCGATGAGCCTCTCCTTGTTGACATGCTACGAGGGCCTTTGGACATCCTGGTGTATCTCCTCCCACAGTCGAGCAATTACGTGGTGGGCCACCTCGTATCCGAAGCCTCTGCCACGCAACAAGACACCCAGTCTGCGGCGAAATTCCTCATCGTCTACCTCACCCAGCCGGGTTGCCGCCTTCTGGACTGCCCTGTATGCACTTTCCTCATCATCCACCTGCTCTATCACCTGGGCTATTATATCGGCAGCGACTCCTTTCTGTCTAAGCTCGCTGCGAAGCCTGGCGCGGCTACGTGGCCTGAAGGCTTCTCGGTTCGCCTTCCAGAATTCGGCAAAGGCGAGGTCATCCAACAGGCCCTGCTGTCCCAGCTTTGAGAATGCATCGTCAATAGCCTCAGTGTCGTACCCCTTCCTCTTCAGGTGCGTCCGAAGTTCATGCCCGCTTCTCGGGCGGCAGCCGAGATAACGGAAAGCCGCATCGACGCACGGTTGGTGGTTCTGATCTGGCTTCTTTCTCATTCAGGCGACGTCGGCGGTTTGGCCTCGACCGCGAAAGGCGCAGCTCGACAGGCACTCTTCGATCCGATCTGTGCCTCAATCTCCTTGGCAAGCTCTCGATTCTGTTTGAGGTGGTTCTTGGCGTTCTCGCGCCCTTGCCCGAGTCGCTCCTCACCGTACGAGAAGAAGGCACCGTTCTTCGTTATGATCCCCGTGTTCACGCCCAAGTCGATGATGTCGCCTTCCCTGCTGATGCCATCTGCAAACATGATGTCAAACTCCGCGATCTTGAACGGTGGGGCTACCTTGTTCTTCACCACTTTGGCCCTGACCCTATTGCCGACCACCTCACTGCCAACTTTGATGGAGTCCACTCGTCTGAGGTCGATCCTCACCGAGCTGTAGAACTTCAGCGCCCTTCCCCCTGGAGTGACTTCAGGGTTGCCAAAGAAGACTCCGACTTTCTCTCGTAGTTGATTAATGAATACTACGGCTGCATTTGACTTGCTGATCGAAGCTGTGAGTTTCCTCAGAGCTTGGGACATGAGCCTGGCCTGGAGGCCCACCTGCGGATCGCCCATGTCTCCCTCGATTTCGGCTCTGGGCACCAGGGCCGCCACCGTGTCGATGACCAGTACGTCGACTGCCCCACTTCTTACCAGGGTCTCCGTAATCTCAAGGGCTTGCTCAGCTGCGTCGGGCTGTGAGATGAGCAACTCTTCAAGCTGGATCCCACAGTGGGCGGCGTAGGTAGGATCGAAGGTGTGCTCGACGTCTATATAGCCTGCTATTCCGCCTTTCATCTGTGCCTGGGCCATGATATGAAGGGCGAGCGTCGATTTGCCTGCTGACTCAGGCCCGTAGATCTCCGTTACCCTACCGCGAGGGATGCCACCCACCCCCAGCGCAAGATCAAGCGAAAGAGACCCGGTGGAAATGGTCTCCACCGTCAACCGTGCTGACGTCTCGCCGAGCTTCATAATTGATCCCCGGCCGAATTGCTTCTCGATCTGCTGGATGGCTAGCTCAAGAGCCTTGTCCTTCTCAACCACTGAATCCTCCCCTGACAGCTCATAACATCATATCACAGGCTATTTGGCCATACAATACTGCTGGCATTGGCCGCTATCGTGTGTCTATCGAGAGTGAACTTTTCTTACGCCCGCTGTGGCGCGGAGAGAGGCAGCATTCGGGGCCACAGAGTGGTGGCATCAGAAAGGCGGTATCGGAGGCGTGATACTCTTGTGGGCGTTAGCCAAAATCCTCTCTTCGATTCTTCTCCTGACGTCCTCGTCCACGTGACCGGCGGTGCAGTAGAGGTCGAGCTGCTCGTAGGTCAACCCCATTTCCTGCTCGTCCGTCTGTCCCTCCCACAGCCCTGCCGAAGGTGGCTTGTGGATAATCTCGCCTGGTACATCTAGATACTGGGCCAGGGAACGCACTTGCGATTTCACCAGGTTGCCCAGGGGCAGGATGTCCACCCCCCCGTCACCGTACTTGGTGAAATACCCTACCTGAAGTTCGCACTTGTTGCTGGAGCCGACCACGAGGTAGCGTAGCCTGGCCGCGAAGTAGTACAGAGTTGCCATTCTCAACCTGGGCTTGAGGTTGGCTTCGGCGGTAGTCGGGGTTGCCGGATTCAAATCGTCGCCGGCTAGAGCAGCCACAAGGGTATCATAGACGCCATCGAGGACGATTTCCCGAACGGGAATCTGAAACTTGCTGGCCACCGCGTAGCCGTGCCGGATATCCGTCTCGTTGCTGTGGCAAGGCAGGACAAGTCCAAGGGTGGTCTCTGGGAAGGCCAGTTTACATAACACAGCGACTACGGAGGAGTCAATGCCGCCGCTGATGCCTGTCACGGTGCCGCGAGCATTTGCCCCGCTCACCTGCTGTCTGATCCAGGAGACTAGCTGTTCAGCTAACTGCTTCATGGGGGATTCAGGAAACCTGCGGACTCTAGTATAGTGTCTGTCTGCAAGGCGGGTCAAACGACGTCGGAGCCATCCTCCGGCAGGATAACTAACACGTGGAAAGCTTTGACGCTGGCCGAACCCTGTGCTAGCCTGATCTCGGCGCGGCCAGTAGTTCACGCTTAAGATGCATGGGACTCTGCAGAGATGAAACTCTACGTTGGGACGTCTGGTTGGGTCTACGGTCACTGGCGGGGTGTTTTCTATCCTGCGAGCCTGGCTCAGGCGAAGTGGCTCGAATTCTACAGTCAACATTTTGGAACGGTGGAGTTGAACAACAGCTTCTACCGGCTTCCCTCAGAGGGCGCCTTTGCCGGTTGGCGTGAACGCACATCGCCGGCGTTCGTGTATGCCGTCAAGGTGAGCCGTTTCATAACCCATATCAAGCGTCTGAGGAATGCCGAGGAGGCGTTGGAGACCTTCCTAGCCCGGTCACGGATTCTGGGGGACAAGCTGGGTCCTTTGCTTTATCAACTGCCACCAAATCTGTCCCGAAACGAGGCCCTGCTTGAAAGCTTTGCCCGGCTGCTACCGGGTGAGCTGAGGCATGTGTTCGAGTTCCGGAACGAGTCCTGGTTCGACGAGGAAATTTTTGGCCTTTTGAGGAAGCACAACATCGGGTTTTGCATCTACGATATGCCTGGGCTCACTGCTCCCGTGATTGCCACAGCCGACTTTGCATACATACGGTTTCATGGCAGTTCAGAGCTGTACGAGAGCTGCTACTCTGACGCTGAACTTGAACAGTGGGCCAGCAAGATTGTAGAGCTGGCGCCGGGCCTGACCTCCATCTACGTCTACTTCAACAATGACACCAACGCCTTCGCAGTGCGCAATGCCAAAACGCTGGCGGAGCAACTGGGAGCTTTGGCCCCAGGCTGAGCGCCGTCCTTCTGCCGTAAATGTATACGTCGCGCTTGGCTGCTGGAGGGCGCCGTTGGCCGGAGTTGGACTGGTAGTCGACATGCATCAGGTTCTTTATGAGGCTCTGAGGCGGGTGGCGGAAGCTGGTACCCTGGTCTGCTACGGTGAGGTAGCCTCAATAGCCGGCGTTGATCTGAGCACCGGGCGAGGGCGAAGGGAAATGGGCCGCCTGCTTGCTGAGATCTGCACCGGTGAGGCCGAGCAGGCCCGTCCCATGCTGGGCTCAGTCGTGGTACGCAAGGATACTGGCGTGCCGGGAGAAGGCTTTTTCAGGGGGGCGCGTAAGCTAGGCAAGTTCAGCGGGGAGAACAACGAGGAGAAGCGGGCCTTCTGGGTCGAGGAGCTGCGAAGAGTGCACGCGCAGTGGTCGCCGAACTCGCCTGGTGCCTCTGACACGGCAGATGGCCAATGATGCCGGGGCTGCTTGGCGTGTCTGTGCCCTCTGGCACGTGTAGATTGCTCTCTGCTGTAGGTTGGCGCAGGCGGCCCGGTGACGTCTGTCCTGCGTGTCAAGCTGACGTATTCGCCTTGACCTGGCATCCTGGTGGGTAGACTAGCTCCTGCTGAGCCCGTTGGCCGTCCTTCCTCATACTTTCGTAGCACTCCTGTGATACTAACTGAACTCACCGCACAGTTGATGCGGGCGCTATGCTACCGTAGGGCTGTTTTCCAGCGAATCCTGGCTCTTTTGCTTCGACATGGGAATGACGGTGCGGTACCAGATGAGCGCGTTTGGCAGATGGCGCACCAGGCTGGTCGCGGCGAGCATGGCGCTTGCAGTGCTGGCTATGGCACTCTGCCTCGGGCCGGGTCGACATCCAGATGTAGCTATCGCCAGTCCTGAGACGGGTGTCGAGTGGTACGAGTGTTTTGGTAGTCTCTACACTGACGAAGGCCACTCGGTAGTGCAGACACCATCGGGCGGCGGCTACATAATCACGGGTCGTACGTATTCGGAACCCACAGGTTACGACGTTTACCTTCTAAAGACAGATTCCGATGGCAATTACGTGTGGGACACCACCTTTGGGGGGGCGGAGGCGGATGGAGGTTACTCGGTGCAGCAGACGTCTGACGGGGGTTACATAATCGTCGGCTACACGTTTTCCTCTGGGGCGGGCGACTGCGATGCGTGGCTTATAAAGACGGATTCTGGTGGGAGTATGGAATGGGGCGCCACGTTCGGGGGGACGGAGGCGGATGGGGGTTACTCGGTGCAGCAGGCGTCTGACGGGGGCTACATAATCGTCGGATACACGTTCTCTTCTGGGGCCGGCAACTGTGATGCGTGGCTGATAAAGACGGATTCGGGTGGAACTTGGGAGTGGGACGCCACCATCGGTGGAACGGAAGCTGATCTTGGGTATTCGGTGCAAGAAACGGTTGGCGG
>CAZTYW010000004.1:26755-31573 GCA_964617695.1 uncultured Dehalococcoidia bacterium | reverse complement strand
CCATCGGTGGAACGGAAGCTGATCTTGGGTATTCGGTGCAAGAAACGGTTGGCGGGTATGTCATTGCGGGCCAAACGTTTTCTTCGGGGGCAGGCAGCAGTGATGCCTGGCTGATAAGGACGGATTCCGACGGTGACGTAGTGTGGGAAAGGACCTTTGGTGGCGAACTGCAGGACGAGGCCCACTCGGTTCAAAGGACATCTGACGGCGGGTATATCATTGTAGGGCGAACGTACTCCATCGGCGCGGGTGGCAGTGACTTATACTTGATAAAGACCGATTTCGAGGGGAATGAAGTCTGGCACAGGACCTTTGGAGGGACAGCGCTTGATTGGGGGTTCTCGGTCTGTCAGACCGGCGATGAAGGATTCATAGTCGCTGGTAAGACCTCCTCTTACGATATGACTGGGCCTGACGGTTGGGTCATTCGGACGGATTTCGCCGGAAAGAAACAGTGGGACAAGGTCATCGGCGGTTCGGGTTCTGATTGCTTCCGCTCAGTGAAGCAGGCAGGAGATGGCGGGTATGTGTTGGCCGGTGCAACATCATCCTACGGAGCCGGTGGTGCTGACGTCTGGCTACTGCGGCTGAGCAATCCGCCGCACCAGCCCTCCAATGTGTTCCCAACGGACGGAGACGAAGACCAGAGCCTTGCGGCAATTCTAGAGTCATCCGACTTCGAGGACCCAGATAGCGATGACACTCATGCTGCCTCCCAGTGGCAGGTGGCTGCTGTAGCTGGGGACTACTCCAACCCTGTCTTTGACAGTGGCAGGGATGCCGCAAACTTGACCAGCCGGGCCGTAGCTGCCGATGCACTCGACTATGGCACCACGTACTACTGGAGGGTGAGGTACCAGGACAACCACGGGGCATGGTCGGACTATTCGCCGGAGACCTGCTTCACAACTGTTCCTTTGGCTCCCAATCAGCCTGCCAATGCCTGCCCGAGCGATGGGGCCACGTGGGTTCCCGTTACCGCCACATTGCGGTCTTCTGCTTTCTCGGATGCGGAGAGCGACGATACCCATGCTGCTTCACAGTGGCAGGTGACTGCTACTTCAGGCAACTACGCCACTCCTGTGTTCGATAGCGGGATCGTGACCTGGGAGCTGGTTACGATGACGGTCCCGGCAGCAGCGCTGGAGTATGGCGGTACCTACTACTGGCGGGTCAGGCATCGGGACAACCACGGGGAGTGGTCTGACTATTCGGTTGAGACATCATTCACAGCCTCCCCAGAACCCGAGGCGCCTGTAGCCGACTTCGAGGCTCGCACGACCCTTTTGTACGTGCCTTATACCGTCCGTTTTACTGAGCAGTGTACCGGGGTCATAACCACGTGGCGATGGGACTTCGATGGCGATGGCACCGTGGACAGCTGGGAGCGTAACCCCAAGCATACATATAAGGTCGCAGGCCAGCACACGGTGTCCCTCACGGTAACTGGGCCCGGTGGTTCACACACCGAGACCAAAGCTGGCTACATTACCGCCAGACAATTCAGTCTGGGCGATTGTGCTGCTTGGCTTCGCCCGCCATCCGAAACGGGGGCAAGCAATGTCACCGCAGGCTGCACAATACTTGGCCTGTGCTGGACCACAGGCTACATCTGTGCGCGAAGGGCTGGTCGACGGAAGTCGAACTGAAGCGTAACACAGCAGACCTTGCCCTCGCAGCGCGTCAAAGCTGAGCCGCAGTTGTCCTTCCCATGAAATCCAGGAACGACTTTGCCTGGTCTCTTGCGCTGCAGTACGCCGCCTGGGTGAATCCAGCAGGCAACAGTCTCACTGCCGAGGGTTACCGTTTGAGTCACCGGTCCTGGTTGTGGCGGCTGTATTGAGCAATGTGAAATCGGTGGGGCTAGCTTGGCAATGTCGGGGCAGTTTGTGCTAAAATCAAAAGTTATGTCGGAAGATGTTTTGAGCCTGTGCCACGCTGACCTGGAAGCCATTCGGCAGCTGAGGCAGGCTGTTGCTGACGGAAAGCACTGGTATACTGCGCTGCTGGAGGCCATAGGCTTGTGGAGCAGCGGTGAAGAAGTCCATCGGGGGCAACACTACAGGTATCTCATCGGCAACGAGGCCTTTGACTGGCTGTTGCTGGCAGAGCGGCTCTGCTTAGAGATAGACGGAGCCTTCTCCGAGGACGAGAAGGCTGATCTGCTCTTCTTCGGCGTTCCTCCGATCGATCTCCCCCAGAAGGAGTTCAAACGGCTCATCGGTGAGGCCAAGTATCGAGCTTACCTGAATTACCTGTACGGAGTCACAGTGGAGGAGGCCCTGGTGGCGGTGGTTGAGGAAGAGATCTACCGAGAGCGCAAGTGTTTTGTCAACTGCCAGGATGGCCTGGTCCAGCAGGAAGCTTACCACCGTGTGTATGGTGCCGATCTGGCGACTCTACTAGGCTGGTTCAGGCAGGAGAAAGGGAATCCGGTTGGCAATTCCATGACTCTGTGTGAACAGAAGGAATTCGTATACTGGTTGTTCAAGTATCGCCTTGATCATTGTGACAAAGCCAGGGTCGCCAGTGACACCAAGAAGGCCCTGCAGTGGTTACAGCGCCAGTGGTCCCTGAGGTCCAGACGGAAGAAGGCTGGCGCAATTCGAGTCCAGGAACCATCAGTCGTATTGTAGGCCGCGGTCACCTATCTTCTCCAGAGGGGCCAGGCTCAACAGAAGCCTCTTCACTCCCACTCTTTCGAAGGCAACCACGATCTCCTGATCGTCCCGGGTGGAGGTGCAGCTAACCACGACTCCTTCTCCGAACTTGTTATGCCGGACGCAATCGCCGGCCTCCAAGGCGATCGGGACGGGACTGGCAAAGGGCAACAGTTCCGGCTCTTCGAACAGACCTGCTCCCTCGGTTAACCCTGGCGGAATATCGCAGAGAAAGCGGGATGGGGGGTTGGCACTGGTTCCTCCTAACAGTCTGCGACGCAGGGCGTTGACGAGGTAGAGGCGAGTCTTTGCCCGAGTCATTCCAACGTAGCACAGGCGGCGCTCTTCTTCCATCTGAGCCGGATCATCGTAGGACTTGAAGTGAGGCAGGACGCCTTCCTCCATCCCGACGACGAAGACCACGGGAAATTCCAGGCCCTTGGCTTGATGCAATGTAATAAGCGTCACCGCATCCTTCTTCTCGTCCAGTTCGTCGGCCTCAGAGAACAGGGTCACTCCCTCCAGGAACGAAGCCAGGCTTTCAGCAGGGTTGAGGTTATCGTTTTCTCTGGCAATCCCGAGCAACTCCAGAATATTGTCCCAGCGCTCCTCCCCGTCATCCAATTCCAGCAGGTAGTCTCTGTATCCGGTCTTCTGTAGCATGGACTCAATAAGGTCGGAAACGCTTACATACTGGCTTTCTCTGATCAGTTCCTCGATCAGATGGTAAAAGTCGGTGAGAGCGCGTTGTGATCGGCTGGCAATGAGCAAGGACGGCTTCTCGTCAACCAGCTTCCTCAGGGCGGCGTAGGGCGTGATGCCAAGGTCCTTCGCCCAGTCGAATAGCTGATTCAAGGTTCTTTGCCCGATGCCTCGTGCAGGAGTGTTGACTATCCTGGCCAAGCTAATGCCGTCCCGAGGGTTATGAATGAGCTTGAGGTATGCGATGACATCCTTGATCTCGCGGCGTTCATAGAAACGCACGCCGCCGACCAGTTGGTAGGGCATTCCGTACCGGACGAAGGCTTCCTCCATGGCCCTGGATTGGGCGTTGGTGCGGTACATCACGGCGCAATGTGCCGGGGTCACCTCACCTTGGTCCAGCAGGCGCTGGACCTCGCTTACTACAAACTGGGCTTCATGCGTCTCATCCAAAGTCTTTACCATCTTTACAGGCGGGCCAATTTCATTGTCCGTCCACA
The DNA here is from genome assembly GCA_964617695.1 of uncultured Dehalococcoidia bacterium. GTDB lineage: Bacteria > Chloroflexota > Dehalococcoidia > UBA2247 > RBG-13-53-26 > CAZTYW01. The sequence goes on along the minus strand of CAZTYW010000004.1, from coordinate 27,711 downwards.
GATCGTTCTCTTTGCGGTCCCTATTCACAGAAATGACTTTGTGCGCAGCTTCCAGGATGTTCCTGGTAGAGCGATAGCTCTGGTCGAGGTACACCACTGTTGCCTCCGGGTAGTCCTTCTCAAAACTGAGGATGTTGCGCAGGTCAGCGTACCTCCAGGAGTAGATGGACTGGTCAGGGTCTCCCACCACGCAGATATTGCGGTGTTTCCCTGCCACCTGCCTCACCAGCGCGTATTGGCCCATGTTCGTATCCTGGAATTCATCGACCAGCAAGTGCACGTAGCGCGACTGGTGCTTCGATAGGACCGCCGGACTGTCCTGTAAAAGCCGATAGGTGCCCATGATAAGATCGTCGAAGTCCAGCGCATGGTTCTGGGCGAGGAGTGCCTGGTAGCGCTGGTAGACCCTTTGGGCCAACTCGTCAAAATAGTTGCTGACGTGATCACCGTAGGCTTCCGGCGGGACAAGGTGGCTCTTGGCTTGACGGATGGCTGCGTGAAAGGCTTTGACGGGATATCTCTTCGGGTCCAGGTTCATTTCTTGAAGGGTCTGTTTTATCAGGGCAATCTGGTCCTCATCGTCATAGATGACAAACCTGGGGTCTATTCCCACGCTCTTACCGTCTCGACGCAAGATAGAGGCACAGATGGCGTGGAAAGTACCTACGGTCAATTCCTTCAAGGACTGCCCGAGGAGGTGGTGCAGACGCTCCCTCATCTCTCTGGCCGCCTTGTTGGTGAAGGTAACTGCCATGATCCGCCGGGGGTTGATCTGCCACACCTTGACCAAGTAGGCGATCCTGTGCGTAATGACCCTGGTCTTGCCACTTCCAGGGCCGGCCAGGATCAGCAGTGGTCCCTCAATAGTCTCGACGGCTTCTCTTTGGCGGGGGTTGAGCCCATCCAGAATGTCCATTGCAGGCTCCACGGCACATTATAGCATCGCCAGAGGGGGG
>CAZTYW010000004.1:0-26655 GCA_964617695.1 uncultured Dehalococcoidia bacterium | reverse complement strand
CTGGTGATCAGCGTGCCGGTGGGGCTGATGACCTCACTGATGCCTTTCGCTGCAGGTAGCCTGCTAGCCGCGGAGTCCTATGCCCCCGACGAGGTGGAGCCCTCGGTTGACTTCGTTCAGATAGGATTGAGTGGTGACATTGGCACGGATATCGTGGTGATGGATTCAGCCGGACAGCAAGTTGTGCTGCTGGGGACGTCAAAGGGTTTGTATGCGATTTGCGAGGGTCAGTTGCAGCGGTTTATTGCAGCACCGGGGGCTATCGCTGACATAACTCTACTGGCAGACGTAACGGGAGATGGCCAGCAGGAAGCGGTTGTGGCCATCGATGACACCTGTTTCCCGAATATTCGTTGTTACGATGTCGCCACTGGTGACAAGATCTGGCAATTCGCCCCCAAGCAAGATGCCTTTCTTGAGAACATCCTGTGGACTGAGATAGAAACCGCCACCTTTGACGTTGAGTCTATAGCCGATGCGAACTCTGATGATCATGAGGACGTAGTAGCTACGTCGGGCTATCGTGTCTACCTGCTCGACGGGGAAACCGGTGAGCAGGTGTGGAGCTTCGATGCTCAGGACAACCTGTGGCGGGTGAGCGCTGTGCCTGACGTGGATGGTGACGGTGTAGAAGACCTTGTCGTAGGAGCCCAGGCTGGCTTCATGTATGCCCTGAGTGCGGCGGACGGAAGTGTGATATGGCAGAAGAAGGTGGCAGAGGAATGCATTGTGTTCGACGACAAGGGCAACAATTGGGGTACCATCGACAGGTCGGTGTGGGACATCGTGCCGGTCGAGGTCGATGACATACACAAGGTGCTGGTGAGTTGTGAGGACGGCAAGGTGCGCCTGATCAATCTTGAAGATGGGGCTTGCGATTGGGAGTCCACTCCTCTTGTTCAGCACAGCGCCAGCCTGCTGTATCAGTACTACAGGAACAAGAAAAAGCTGCCCACCAGCCCGGGGGACGCAAACTTCTTCAATCTCAGGCTGCTGCTGGTAGAAGACGTCAATGACGACCATGTTAGCGATGTCCTGGTCTCGACCTATACTGGCCAGCGCGGAGGCAACGGTGTCAGTTCGTTGAACTCGGGCCTGTTTATGATCGATACAGACTCGGGCGAGACAATCTGGGAAGATATGGGGGTTGCTTTGGAGAGGGTGGCCCGGATCGAGACTGCTTCCCTCGATGGACAGCAACTCATCCTGTTGCCTCAAGCCAAGTCCGGCGCCACTGTGGACGTCCAGTTGGCGGCTGTCGAGGACAATGAAACGGTAGGCACTCTGCAAGTGGTCTCTGCCGCGACCTATGGGGATAGCAGTTGTTGGACAAAGGCATACGCCGAGGATTGCTTTGTCGTTGTTTCGAATGAAGAAGACCTGCTGTGTGTCTCGTCGGTGGGAGAAGTGCTGTGGCACTATCCGCGGGTGGGCGACGTTGCAGTGGAGAAGGGTGAGTTCACCGGCGACGATACCGTAGACCTCCTCATCTGGTCGAAGCAGCAGTTGTCTCAGTGGGGCAAGTTCGGTGCCAGAGTGCTGTACGTGGTAGACGGAGGGACACGCAGCAAGGCCTGGTCCTATGAGATGCCTTATGAAGACCTGGACGATGTGGAGGGCATAACCAACATCCTGATAGGCCCCGACCTGAACGGGGATGGCAAGCAGGACATCGTTGGCTATGTCCAGCCAAGGTCGGAGGGGCAGTATGGGGAGGGCTTCAGAATACTGGCATTCAGCGGCAGTGATGGCTCAGTCTTGCTGGACCAGCCGGTGGTAGTTGAGACCTACTATGGCATGTACGATCAGCTGTACCAGGCCAGGGACTCTTCGCCGCAAGATTTTGAGGCGTTGGTGAATGCGACGCTGCAGAAACGTGTTCACGACGCTTACTATGACGTTTACCCGGGGCTGGACGACAGGACGTATCTGAAGGGGTTGGTGGACGACTTTGTGAGTCAAGTCTTGACCCTGGGCGGAGAGTACGATCCAGGCTGGCTGGAGGATCCCAATTGGCTCAACAGCCTGGGGCAGTACCTGGATAGCGCCAGGGACTCGCGGAGGATCAACAAGAAAATCGTATCCCTGGATACCATCAGCTTGCAGGGGGAAACTGGTGTGGTGGTAGGTTGCCCACAAGACGTATTCATCATCAGCTCGGTGGGCGAGCTGATGTGGACCAAGACGTACATGTACAACTGGTGGGTATATGAGGACCCCTTCCTTCGCGTCCAGCCTGACGCCTTTGACCTGGCAGTCGAGGGGGACACCCAACATAGATTGGTTGGCGACCTGAACGGCGACGATATAGGTGACCTGCTGACATTCAATTGGGGGTCGATACACACCCGAGTGAGCGTATGGCAGGGCGGCAAGCTCGAATTCACCACCGGAGCTGTCGAGGCTCGAGTCATATTTGATTCTACGTCAGGCTCAGGCACCGACCCCGGGCAGGTCACTCTGGTGGACGACATCGATGGCGATACCATCAGTGAGGTGTCGTTCCCGAGGCATTTCCAGGACGGTTCTACTGTGTGGACTGTAGTCTCGCCGGTCACTGGGGACGTGCTGATGGAAGGGCAGGCGCAACTGGGTGGGGGCGAACAGAGTCTGGACCTGTCCTGTGCTGATTTCAACGGTGATGGTTATGCCGATCACCTTTTGTGCTGGAAATGGCGTGAAGGTTTCGAGTGGCCAGGCGTGGAAGTTATCAGCGGTCACGACGGGAGTGCCTTGTGGCAGTTCGACGAGTTCAGGGAAGGCTGGATGTTCGACAACATGGGTTTGAGGCAGGTTAGACCTGCTGCTGCAATATCAGACGTGAACGGGGATGGGACGCCTGAGCTTGCTCTAATCAAGTTTCTCCACGACCAGCCTGGAGCCAGGGTGGCCGTATACGACGTGGCCCAGGACGAGTTGCTGACTGAGATTGTGCTCGAGGAGATTGACGAACGTGTGACGTGGGAGCATCGCTGGCATCCTGGGCTTCTTATCGAGGAAGTCGGCGATTTCAATGCTGATGGCACGGCGGAGCTGGCCCTGCTAATGCTGATGACTGTGGATACCGGCGAGACTCAACCAGGCGAGCCGGCAAAGAAAGAACTGAAGTTGATGGTTGTCGATATCGTTGATGAAAGGGTAGTCGCTGATTTTCAGATATTCGGCGCAGAGTTTGTGGACATCGGGGGCAACACCGAGTTCGGCGTGGTGGGGTTCGGCGGCGAGTTTTACTTTCTGGACGTAGCTAACAATCTCCGGATTACGTCTCCGGTCGAGGGCGACGTTGTAACATCCCCGGTGAGAATAACCCTGGAGGGAGTATCTGCCGGGACATTCAACCAGATATTCGTCGACAATGCCGAGCTAATCCGGACTAACGATAATGATGTCACTCTGTCTATCGGTCGCGGGGAACATGAGTTGGTGGTCCGCTCACTGGATGAATGCGGCAGGGGTATCTACACTGCCGTGACCTTCGAAGTGAAGAAGGGTTCTGCTATGGTAGGTGTGGCTGCTGGGCTTCTTGTCGTAATGGGGATGGTCGCAGGTTCGTCTTACATCTGGAAGCGGATCAGGTTTCGCAACAAGGGGCTGAGGAATGTCCGCTGATCTCATGATCGAGACCGTTGGGCTGACGAAGGCGTTTGGGAAGTTCGTCGCCGTCGATGGCATAGACCTGACCATCGACGAGGGGGCTATCCATGGATTCATAGGGCCGAATGGTGCCGGGAAGACCACCACCATAAAGATGCTGATTGGTGCAATCAAATGCACCGGCGGGACAGCGTTTATCAAGGGTCACCCTGTCGGCTCGGTTGCATCAAAAAGGTTTATTGGCTTTTCGCCGGAGCGTCCCTCCTTTTACGGGGATATGACTGCACTGGAATACCTGGCTTATATGGCAAGAGTCAGCGGTGCAAAAGGCAGCGCGATGAGAGAAGCAATGGAACTCCTGGAGTGGCTCGAGTTAGGCAAGTTCATGGGCAGCAAAGTCGGAGGTTTCAGCGCTGGCATGAGGCAGAGGCTGGGCCTGGGCCAAGCCCTCATCCACGATCCAGAACTCCTGATACTGGATGAGCCTACTGCCAATCTCGACCCTACGGGTAGGATGACGATTCTGGAGAAGCTGAGGCAGACCTCCAGGGAGCGCGGTGTGACCATCTTCATCAGCAGTCATATTCTGTCGGAGTTGGAGCAGTTGGTTGACTCCGTAACCTTGATCAATAAAGGCAAGGTGCTGGCCGAGGACACCATGGAGAATCTGAAGAAAGCATACTCCAAGAACCGCTACGTTCTCAAGAGTTCAGACGGCGAGGCGGTACTGGGTGCCATCAAGACCAGAGGGCTCGTCAGTGAGAGTTGGCTTGATGACGAGGGCTTCATCCATCTGGTCAGCGAAGATGGTGCTGCATTGAAAAGAGGGGTAGTCGAGGTGATAAACGTGACCGGGGCTCTCCTGGATCACTTCAGTGAGGAAGAGGTGACCCTGGAGAGCATATACCGCAAGGAGATGGGGCTGGATAAGCAATGAGATTTCATGTCATTCTGGGCAAGACCTTGAGTGACCTGCTGAACCTGAAAAGGACAATAGCGCTCGTCCTGGTGGGTGTACTGTTCCCGGTGATTATGGCCTTCGTCTGGGGGAGTGCGATGTCCAAGACCCCGATGTCCCTGCAGATGCAGACCCATTACGTCATCGACAATTTCACCATCGTGCTGTTTATGTGGGTGTCAGGCTTGTTCCTGGCCATATCGGTGGCTGCCACGGCTGCTGGCTTTGTCTCCAAGGAGGACACTGATGGTACGCTGCTTTTGATGGTGAGCAAGCCGATAAGGCGATTCGAGATCGTGCTGGGCAAACTCCTGGCGCTGGTGGTCAACGCCATGATCTTGCAGACCATTGTGTTGCTTCTGGCCGTTCTGGTGTTCTGGGTAGTGATGCCCATTGACCCGGAGACCTTCGGGGCGCTTATGGGTCTGGTGCCGTGGGCGCTTCTCTACTCGCTTCTGGTGACCCTGGCTTTCGGTTCCGTTGCAGTGGCGTTGTCTGCACTGATGAAGAGCAGGGTCAAGATAACGCTGCTGGTGATGTTACTGGTTATGCTCGTTTTCTTTGTTGGGATTATTCCCAGGGTGATACTGAGTTCAGCCTATGAAAACTTCTACCTGTACTATCCCGATCTGGGCTATCATCTGGGCAATACGTTTACCATGCTGATGGGTCAGGCGGAAAGCGGGCAGATGATGCCGCAGACGCAGCCCTTCATGACCATTTTTGCCGGTACATACAAGGGCGTGATGGAGAGCTTTGACCCCGACATCGGGGCGCTGCCTCCGTCCCTCGAACTCACCAACTACGTCAGCCCTGCCGCGTCAACGGCAATCTGGGTCGGGATAATCATGATCTCGCTTGGACTGGCTGTGTGGGCTGTGGAGCGCAAAGAGGTGCACTAGCCCTGTAGCATCTTGTCCACAGCGGTCTTTGCTCTGATCCTGATTTCCTCCGGCACTTTCACCTCGGGGGCCATATGCTCCAGCGACCAGAGGACGGTCTCTAAGGTGATTGACTTCATGGTGGGACAGATGGCCTGCTCGGACAGCGGAATGAACACCTTGTCAGGATTCTCCTTCCTCAGCCGGTGCACAATTCCGACCTCTGTTCCCACGATTACCTCTCTGGCGCCACTTGTCGCGGCGTGACGACACATCCCCCCGGTGCTGAGGACGGAATCGGCGAGTTCGATTACCTCAGGTCGGCATTCTGGATGGACCATCACCTCGGCGTCAGGATGCTCCCGTCGCAGTCTGCGGATGTCGTCAGCCCGTATCCGTGCGTGAGAAGGGCAGTAGCCCGGCCACAGGACCATGTTCTTACCCGTCTTGCCAGAGACGTAATGTCCCAGGTACTGGTCCGGTACAAACAGGACCTCCCTGGAATCCAGAGCCTGCACCAGCCTTACAGCATTGGCCGAGGTGCAACATACGTCAGATTCGGCTTTGACCTCTGCGGACGTGTTGACATAACACACGACTGTCGCCCCAGGGTGTTCCTTTCTCTTCTTCCGCAGGCTTTCCGCACTTATCATGTCCGCCATAGGGCAGCCGGCATTGATGTCCGGCAACAATACGACCTTGTCGGGACACAGGATGGAGGCTGTCTCGGCCATGAAGTGTACGCCGCAGAACACGATTACCTCAGCCTCGGCTTTGGCTGCGATCTGACTGAGTTCAAGGGAATCTCCAACGAAGTCAGCTATGTCTTGAATCTCACCCAGTTGATAGTTGTGAGCCAGTATGACTGCGTTGCTCTGCCTCTTCAGATTGGAGATCTTGTCTACCAAATCGCTGCGATCGTCTCTCATTGGCCTGTTATCCTCCAACCGCCGGAATAGACGTTCATCCTCTTCCTTCTCACAGAGCCGACCAGAGTTACGCCTAGCTCGTTTGCCAGCCTGACACCCAGGTTTGTCGGCACGGAGACTGATACCAGGACTGGAACGCCTCTTTTGGCGACCTTGAGCAGCATCTCGGAGGAAACCCTTCCGCTGATGATCATCATTCGGTCGTGGGTGGGGATGTCGTTCAAAAGGCACTCCCCGAAGACTTTGTCAATGGCATTGTGTCTGCCTACGTCGTCTCTGAAGATAATGATGTCTTTGTTGTCGCACAGCGCAGCGCTGTGGACCCCGTGCGTTGCCCTGTAAACCTCGGATTGATGCTGGAACATGTCCACCAGTTCGAATATCTCGTCGGGCGAAACAGAGACGTTGGACTCGACGCTTGTCTCTGTCTGGAGATCACCTGCCCTGTAGAAGAAGGCCCCTTTACCGCATCCCGAGGTTATGAAGCGTTTGGACAGGAGCTCCGTGTCAACCTGCTTGCCTTCCTTGGTCTTTACCCAGGCTATGCCCCTCTGCTCATCGACAACGACTGTCCTTATTTCGTCTTTGTCTTTGAGCAGCCCTTCGGAGAATAGGTAGCCAATTGCCAGGTATTTCAGGTGTGAAGGCGAGCAGAGCAGGGTGACCAGTTCCTGATTGTTCAGAGATATGGTTAAAGGGAACTCCCTGACAATCGGGCCCTCTATGTCACGCCTTCCGTCCTCGCTGATCTGCAGAGCTGTGAGTCTTTCTACTTCTTCCATCTGTTGTTGTGATGCCGTCCTACGTTGCTTCGACGGCAAGTACCCTAGCCATGCCTTTCGGTTTCCAGGTATTTATCTGGATTCTCGAGGAAGGTCTTCTTGCAGCCAGGCGCGCAGAAGTAGTAGGTCCTTCCTTTATACTCAGCCGTAGCTGGAGCCTTCTCTTCGTCTACTTCCATTTTGCAGACCGGATCCGTCGCCATTTCAACCACCTCCCTTGACGCTTAATGCCGCCCCCGGACCGCGCCGTAGTGCAACGTGCTGCCGCCAGAGCATTTCCTCGGGGCCCTGGCATGATCGCAGGCCTATGCTCTGCTTCTCAATAACGGCGACGCAGACCTGAGTCTGGCCACGATCCGGGCCAGTACATCCAGGACCTGGTGTATCTCCGCCTCGGTCGTCTCTCTTCCCAAAGTGAACCGCAGACAGCCGCGGGCCAACTCATCGGGCAATCCTATGGCCGACAATACATGCGACGCTTCCACAGCGCCTGAGGTACAAGCTGAGCCGCTGGAGGCAGCGATTCCCTCCAGGTCAAGACTGATGACCATTGACTCTGCCTCGACGGAGTCGACGCTTACGTTCACGTTGTTGGGCAGTCGCTCCGAAGGATGACCATTCAAGTGGGTACCTTGAATGCGCTCAAAGAGCCCCCGGATAAGCCTGTCACGGAGAGAGCTCACATGTCTGATTTTCTCGTCCATTCCCGTCTGCGCGATCTCGACCGCCTTGCCGAACCCGACGATTGCCGGAACGTTTTCCGTGCCGGCTCGACGGTTCTGCTCCTGTCCTCCTCCATGCATGAAGGGGGCGATTCTTGTGCCACTGCGTATGTACAGTGCTCCTATCCCTTTCGGCCCATACAGCTTGTGGGCTGACATGGCCAGCAGGTCCACGCCAAGCTGGTCCACGTTGACCGGTATGTGCCCTACGGTCTGCACAGCGTCGGTGTGTAGGTAAACTCTCCTCTCGGCAGCGATTTCGCCTACTCTGCCTATTGGTTCCACTGTACCTATTTCGTTGTTGGCGTGCATCACTGAGATCAGGATGGTCTTGTCGGTGATTGCCTGTGCAACGTCTTCCGGGTTGAGCAACCCGTGGCGGTCTACCGGGAGATACGTTACGCGGAACCCCTGACTCTCCAGGTACCTGCAAGACTCAAGCACGGCATGGTGCTCAATGGCAGTGGTGATGATATGGTTTCCCTTGTGTTGATTGGCGCTGGCTACTCCTTTTATGGCCAGGTTGTCGGCTTCTGTTCCACCGCTGGTGAAGACGATCTCTTCATTGTGGGCCCCGATGAGCGCGGCAACCGCGCCTCTTGCCTCTTCAATGGCCGCTCTTGTTTCCTGTCCCAGAGAGTGGATACTCGAGGGATTGCCGAAGGTTTCAGAGTAATAGGGCAGCATAGCCTCCAGCACTTCTGGATGGGTCGGCGTTGTGGCAGCGTGATCGAGATATATCCTTTCCATCTATCCGCCCAGCGGAACAATACTTACGTTGCCCCAGATTCCTATCCGGTCATCCTTGATGAGTACAACTCCACCTATTCCTTTGATGTCCTTGGCAAAGCTTATTCCCAGGGGAATATGGCTTGCCTCAAGAATGAGATTGCCGATGGCGGTGGCGGCAGCATCGGCCAGGGCGGTGCTGGAGGCAAGGACGATGCAGGCATCAGCTTTGCCGAAGCTCAGGGAATGCCCTACCGTTCCTGAAGACGTGCATACGCCAAGCGGCGTTTCTTCTGGTTGGATTTCCAGGGCGATCCTTCCCGTGAATACAGACTCTCCGGCGTATACGCCGATCAACCTCGTCTGCCGTGTCTTCAGGAAAATATCCCCTCCGTTTTCTACCACGATCTCCGCCGAAAAGCGAAGCAGTTCTCTCCCTACATATTCTGCCATGGCTCCGGCTACGGCAGCCATGGGGCCGACTCCCGCCGCTGCTGCTGCGCCTGCCATTGCCTTCACGATCTCCGGGGCGTTTTCCCCGACGGTGACTGGCTCAAGAGCGGTCAGGAATTCTGGATGACGCCTCACGTAGTCCTCCAACACCGCACGGTGGTCCATGACCGACTTCAACGCTTTTCTTTTCAAACTGCGCTTTGCCTGTACGTGGAGGTCCGTCTCCTTGACCACCACATCGAAGGAAACCAGGCCGTTACTCTTGGTCCAGCTTCGATAGAACCTTGGCTCGTACACAAATTACTCCTCGGTCGCTCAACCGTCCGGTGTGGGGGTCAGAAGGCTTCCGTTATGGAGTCATTCAGCCCAGCGACCCCTGGTGAACAAACACGCTTCCTAGATGCGCATCTCCATGGCACGCGGTGGGCAACCTTTGATGCAAAGGCCACAGGCGATGCACTTTTCATCCAGGAACCCTACCCATCTGGTCGGAACCTCCACAACAAAGGCTCCTGTGGGGCAGATGGTGACGCAGGCCCCGCAGTGGGTGCATCTGTCTTCGTTGCGATAGATGTCCCGGCTGAGGGGCTGGATGTCCACACCCACCTCTTTCAGGTATCGGACGCTCTTGTCATAGTCTTCTTGTTTGCCGCTAAGTTCCAGGACCAGCAAGCCTTCCTCCTTCGGGGTGACAGAAGCCTTCAGGATGTTGAACATCAGGTTGTAGTCCTTGACCAGCCTGTAGATTATTGGTTGGTCAACCAGAGGGCGTGGAAAGTGCAGAACGACTCTCTTGGAAACAACCATCTTCATCCCCCTTGAGCCGCGCGTTCCTTCAATGGCTTGAATGTGATCCCCGACTCTACGCCGGGGAGTGGTGCGACGGGCTGAGTCAACAGAAACTCTCCGCTCTCCACCCATGCCTTCAGCGTGCGTGCAATCTCAAGCGCCTTTGGATAGCTGGAGAGCGATGCTGTGGGCACGTCCTTGCCGTCCACGCTTATCTTGCCACTCTTGAGCTGGCCGTAGCTCACTTCTCCCAGTATGTCTGGTTTCATCTGCGGATAGGCCTCGGAGTAGTCCACGATAGGGGCCAGGATGTCCTCATCAGTCACTGCTGTGAAGCGCAGGATTTCCTCGGACAGTACAGGTATGGGGATGCCAATGCCCACTGCCAGGGTGGCTCCGTAGCCCAGGAAACTGACACCGCGCAGCCACTCCCGTTTCATCTGCTTCAGGTTGCCGATGACGGCCAGTGTTCCAGCACCACGCCTGGGCACGCCGTTGTCTCCCCGAAGGACACCGGGATTGTGCTGGGTACCGTGCCACGCTACGTAGCCCACGCCTCCTCCCAGGAAGATCCTGGTACCTATGCCTATCGCCCTATAGTAGGGATCATTGAGCAAGGGTGACAGTTGACCTGCTGAGCAGTAGTTGGCATTGCCCAGGTTTGGCTTGAGCACCCCCATGTAGGTATAGACCGTCTTGTCTGAGAGATTGACTGCCACATTGTAGTTCTGGTAAGCATTGCGGATATTGAACAGGACTGCTTCGTTTATGTCCTTGATGTTGATCAGCGTGTCAATCTTCCTCCGGGGATAGCAGTCGGTGCCGTAGCCACTGGCTACGAATCTGATGTCTTTGCCTGCCACGAGTTCCTCGATTACATGCCCGCCCCCGTAGTTGAACTCACCAGGATGTATCTTGTTCCTGGGGTCGTTGTCAGGGAGAGCGGTAGCTCCGATAAAGACGTCCACTGCTGCAAGCCCTGCGTAGGCCGGCACGTCATTGAGATAGACCCCTTCCCCACCGAGCTTCATTCTCGGTGTAGTGTGACCGACGTTGAGATAGGCCCCGGAGGAGCACATTGGCCCAAAGGTCCCGGTAGTCACCACATCCACTTCTTCAGCGGCCCGTGCCGTGCCTTTCTCATTGACAATGCCTATTATCTCCTCGGCAGTCACGACGACTGCCTGTCCCTTGCGGATCCTTTCGTTGATCTCTTCGACCGTTTTCGGCATTCTATGTCCCCCTGAACAGGTGATTTCCTATCATAATTGTCGGCCCTGCCGGGCCACGCATTCTCCATATCACGGACCTCACCCCCTTTCGGATCACCTGCAGCGCAAGCTCCCAGCTAGCAGTTTGCTCTTCTACCCTGAAGGTCTTTCTCGAATACGGGTCTTCGCTTCTGGTTCGGTGGAGGCACCCCTTGTCTCGAGCAATTCCTCCAGGCGACTCAGCCTCTTCTCCAGGTTGCCCTGTTCCTCCAGGATGAGCCTTACGGTCTCACTCAGGGGATCGGGCAGTTGGCCGTGTTCCAGGTCTATGGCCGGTGGCCGTTCTTCTTCCACTATGCGTCCAGGCACACCGACTACTGTTGCCCCGGGCGGCACGGACTTCACCACCACCGAGTTGGCACCGACTCTTGCGCCTTGCCCCACGGTGATGGGCCCGAGCAACACTGCGGCGGCGCCAACGACGACATTGCTTTCGATTGTTGGATGGCGCTTTGTCTTGCGCAGGCTTGTTCCACCCAGGACCACTCCCTGATACATCAGCACGTCGTCCCCGATGTCAGCCGTCTCGCCGATGACCACGCCCATTCCGTGATCGAGGAAGAACCGCCTCCCAATCCTGGCTCCGGGATGAATCTCCACGCCGGTAATGAAGCGGCTGAAGTGGGATAGTAGACGGGCCGGGAATCGAAGCTTGTGTTGCCACAGAAAACGTGCTACTCGGTGAAGCCACAGGGCGTGCAACCCTGGGTAGCAGCAGATGACCTCGAGCAGACTCCTGGCTGCCGGGTCCCGGGCGAAGACCGTCTGGACATCCTCTCTCACCAATCTCAACACCCTATCTAGCCTTTCTTCGCCAGAATATCAAGAGCCAGTTCTGCTGCCCTCTTTCCTGACAACAGCATGCCCCCGAAGATGGCCCCCATTCTCGGCGAGCCTGAAACGGCATTGGCTGCCATACCGGCAACCAGCAGACCTGGATAGATCTCCCTGGTGTTCTCAATTATCTCTGCCTCACCCTTCTCCGCCCACATTGACTTCTCTCCGACTACTCTTCCTGTAACCGTTCTCAGGCTTCCAACCTTCTTCTGCACAATGGTGCAAATGTCGCATTCATGTCCGGTAGCGTCTATGACCAGTCTCGATCTGATGGCCAGTGGATCGACGTGAAGTCCGGACCACATAGTCGCACTCCAGTTCAGGACCAGTCCGCTTATCCTGTCGCCCTCCCTGATGACAACATCCTCGACCCTGATCAGGTTGAATATCTTTGCGCCTGCCTGTATCGTCCTGGAGCAAAGCGTGGAGATTGCCTCCAGGGCGTCGGCAGTATAGTAGCCCTTCTGGTACTCGCTGGTGCGAACTCCGAACTCATCGAGTACAGCCTTGCCCTCTTCCTGCACCACGATGCGGTTGAACATCATTCCGCCGCCAGGCATACCTCCACCGAGGCGCAGTTGTCTCTCAAATACTACTGCTCGAACGCCTGCTTTGGCCAGGTAGTAGGCAGCCATCATGCCGGATGGTCCCGCCCCGGCTATGGCAACGTCCACATCCAGAGACTGCGTGAATTCGGCGATAAAACTCTCCATTATCGCCTTGGATATTGTCACCTCATCCATGTCAGATTTCCTTTCATTTATCGAACAGGCCGGTGGTCAGATATCGCTCCCCGGTGTCGGGCAGGATGGCCACAATAAGCTTGCCTTGATTGTCTGGCCTTTCCGCCAGTTCGACGGCAGCCCAGGTTGTCGCGCCCGACGATATGCCAGCCAATATCCCCTCTTCTCTTGCCAGTCTGCCGGCCATTGCCTTTGCATTCGCATCGGTGACCTGGATGACCTCATCAATCAGGTCCAGTCTAAGCACATCAGGTACGAACCCGGCTCCAATCCCCTGAATGCTGTGGGACCCAAAGCTCCCGCCTGATAGGACTGGTGAGCCCGCTGGCTCGACCGCAACAACCTTGAATCCGGGCTTCCTTGGCTTAATTGCCTCAGCTATGCCGGTTATCGTTCCGCCGGTCCCCACGCCGGCGACAACAAAATCTACCTCCCCGGCTGTATCCTCCCAGATTTCCTCCGCCGTAGTCTGGCGGTGGATTTCAGGGTTGGCGGGATTCTTGAACTGTTGCGGCATGAAGTGATCGGCATTCTCAGCCACTAGCTGCTCTGCTCTCCTCACTGCACCCGGCATTCCTTCGGCAGCCGGAGTCAGCACCACCTGCGCGCCAAAAGCAGATAACAACTGTCTCCTTTCGGTTGACATGCTCTCAGGCATGGTAATGACGAGCTTGTAACCTTTGGCGGCGCACACGAACGCCAGAGCAACTCCGGTATTGCCGCTGGTGGGTTCGACTATGGTGGTACCCTTTCCTATCAGTCCTGCCCGTTCAGCGGCCTCAATCATGGACACGCCAATCCTGTCTTTGACGCTGGACAGGGGGTTGTGCGATTCCAACTTTGCGACTACGGTTGCTTTTGCCCCATGTGTTACCCTGTTCAGTCTCACCAGCGGTGTGTTTCCGACCAGCTTGGTTATGTCCCCGGCTATGCCTGATCTTGGCCGTATTCTCCTCGATTGGGCAGTATTCTCCATCATTCGCTTGCCGGCAGCCCCAGCCTAGATGTGGTACAGAAGCGTCTTGGCTTTCTCCTTCTCCTCGTGGCGCTTGACCAGATCCTCCAGGGTGATGGATTCGAGTACGCAGCCCATAGCTTTGTTTACCTCTGCCCAGATATCCCTGGTGACGCAAGAATCGGAGCGGGGGCACACTGCGGGATTGTCAACGCACTCCACGGGGGTGGTGGAACCCTCCAGGATTTCAATGACTTGGCTGAGCTTTATCTGCTCAGGCGGTTTTGACAGGGCGATACCACCGCCGGCACCGCGGATGCCTCTCAGTATGCCAGCCTTTATCAACGGCGGGACAAGATGTTCCAGATATTGTACCGAGATTCCCTGCCGCCTGGCAATGTCCCTCAGGGGGATGGGACTTCGGTCATAGTGAACCGCCAGGTCAAGCAGAGCCCTGGCACCATAGCGACCACGGGTGGATAGCTTCATGTTCGGATTTCCTGACTAAAGTAATCAACATGGTTAGATTACCATCGGGTGATCCACCATGTCAATCGGGCGTTGCTTGCGTTAGTAGCCTGGAAATGGGACTCAAGAGTGGCGAAAAGAGCGGCGATTCTGTGAAGGTAAGGCTAGTGGCCAATCAGTGGGTTGTTGTTGCTGATGATGGTACTCTCTTGGCTGAGTGCCTGTCGAAGGTAAAGGGGCAGGCTGAACATGCCTCGGTGGGTAAGTCCGTCATACAACCGCAGGTTGCCATTCACCCTGGCGGAGATTCGGCTGTCCACCTCTTCGGGCGATAGACACAGTGCATCTGCGGCTTGGGAGGCGAGTGCGAACCCCCACAGACCTCCGAAAGATGGAATGTTGGCCTGGTAAGGGCGGACCAGGGTGAAGACCGAGCGCAGCGTGTTGTTGATGGCCGCGAAGACCGTAGACTCGCCCCAGCAGGGGCAACCAGCTTGGACCACCAGGACACCCTCGGGCTCAAGCGTCTGCTTCGCCAGTTGATAGAATTCCTGTGTATACAGGTAGTAAGACGGCCCACCCTCTGTAGGGTCGGTCAAATCGACTATGATTACGTCGAACTTCCGCTGCGAATTGGCGAGGTATTCTCGTGCGTCAAGATGATGAAGCTCAGTGCGTTCATCGTCGAAGGCACCCTCATGCATCGAACCGAGGAAGCGACGGCAGATGTCCACCGCTTCCTGATCAATGTCGACCATAACGGCCTTTTCTACGGAACGGTGACGGAGGACCTCCCTGAGTGTGGCTCCCTCGCCGCCACCGGCGATGAACACTGTCTTCGGGCCGGGGTGCACCGTCATTGCAGGGTGGACCAGGGCCTCGTGATAGATGAATTCGTCCTTCTCGGCGGACTGAAGCTTTCCATCCAGAACCAGGCACCTGCCAAAGCTTTTCGTGTAGATGATGTCCACCGACTGATATCTGGTCTTCCCCGAGTAGACAGTGTCGCTGAACCGGTGAAGTTGCACGAAATCAGGGTTTATTGTGTCACGAAACCATAAGTTAGGGTCCGCTTCTTCCATAACTCTCAGAGACCTATACCAGCACTGCGGCCAGTATCCCCCTATTTACTTCCAATATGCTTGGATCCTTGCACTGCAACTTCTCGATCACCAATTCAGCGGCGGCTTGTGCTTTCACCGTGTTACCGCAGGTGAAGATATCGACCGCTGCGTAGCCGTATTCGGGCCAGGTATGCAGCGAAAGATGTGACTCGGCGATGAGAACTGCACCGCTCACACCCTGCGGGGCAAATTGGTGGAAGTACTTCTCCAACACTGTAGCGCCTGCCTCCTCGGCAGCTGAAACAAGCGTATCTTGAAGAAAAGTCAGGTCATCCAGCACCTCCCGGTTACACTCTTTCAGTTCCAAAAGCAGATGTTTTCCTAGCGCATTCAAATCACCTTCCCTCCTTGTTTGATTTTCTGCGCCTGCGTGGGACGGGTGTGGGACGTTGATGGCGCAGATACAAATTTTATACAATGTTCGTAGGTTTTGGCAAGTCAATTGACGGGAGGCTTTCTGGGCCGGAGTCAAGACATTGCCTTGGCCAGGTTTGTTGAGTGGATATGGAATGAGGCCGGCTCTACCGAAGGTAATCTCCTTTGACATGGACGGAACCCTGACGCAGAATCACTTTGCGGAGCTTGTCTGGAGGGAAGGTATTCCCAGCCTGTATTCGGTCAAAAGAGGGGTCTCTCTCCAAGAGGCGAAGGAGCGCGTGTTCCGGGAGTACGACGGAGTGGGCGAGAACAGGCTGGAGTGGTACGACATCAAGTTCTGGTTCGGGGTTCTTGGCCTTGGGCCGGGCTGGGAATCACTGCTGAGGAGGTTTGAGCCGGCGATCAGGCCTTTCTCTGAGGTACTGTCTGCGTTGGGGCGGCTCAATAAAGAGTACCGACTGGCTGTGATCTCTAATGCTGCCAGAGAGTTCATTGATATTGAACTGAAAGCGGCCGGACTTGCTGGATACTTCGAGGCTACCTTCTCCTGTACGTCTGACTTCGGTGAGGTCAAGAAGACCCCTGGCGTTTACTTGAAGGTGTGCCATGCTCTCGACATAGAGCCTGGCGAAATGGTTCACGTTGGGGATCATCCGGTCTTCGATTTCACCGTGCCGCATGAGGCCGGCATCAGTGCTTTCTATCTGGACAGGCAGGGCAATGCGGTGGGTGACTCCGTGGTTCGCAACCTGGCCGAATTCTGTCAGATCGTCTCTGCGCTATGACCACGTGGCCCGGCTCTGCCCAGTTTCGCATTTCCTTCTTCTACTAGGCAGCGGGTTCTCCTTCAGCGGATCGCGTACGAGATGTGTGTCGTTTGTGCAAGGTTGACATCGAGACTCCGTGGGTGTTAGACTTTCGATTCACGCCTGACGGGAGGATTCGATATTGTCATAGGTCGTACGGTGGTCAACTGCGGTAAGACAGGGGGGTGATACGGCTGGCTACCGGTGTCGAGGGACCCTACATCCTTGACAAATGGCGCAAGCAGTCTGTTTCGTCTACAATGCTAGTGAGCACAACAGGTGCGTGGACGGATCGGGCGCGAAATCGCTCGGGGCGAAAGAAAGCTACCAGGGATGACTGGTAGCTTTGGCTTTATTCATGAGGGGAAACGATGACTGAGAGCAAGAAGACCAGGGAGATGGCGGAGCGGAAAAAGGAATTCAGGACGACCGTGGACGGGGTCCTGGTTCAGCGGGTGTATGGTCCGGCAGACGTGGAAGGCATTGATCAGCAAGGCATCGGTCTCCCTGGCGAATACCCGTTTACCAGACACATCATGCCGACTGGTTATAGAGGAAGACTATGGACCATGCGCCAATATGCCGGATTCGGCACTGTCGAAGAGACAAACGAAAGGTACAAGTACCTCTATGAACAGGGGCAAACGGGCTTCAGCGTCGCTTTCCACCTGCCCACACAGGAGGGGTATGATTCTGATCATCCTCTGGCGGTTGGCGAGGTGGGCAAGTGTGGTGTTGCCGTGGATTCATTGCAGGACATGGAGCGTCTCTGGGAAGGCATACCACTGGCCGAAGTAAGCACATCGATGACGATCAATGCTACGGCGCCAATCATCCTGGCCATGTATGTTGCCGCTGCCGAGAAACAGGGAGCCGACAGGGGCAAACTCAACGGTACTGTGCAGAACGACATACTCAAGGAGTACATCGCCAGGAATACCTATATCTTTGGGCCAGCGCCTTCGATGCGACTTGTGACTGATATCTGCTCCTATTGCGCCCAGAGTATGCCCCAATGGAACTCCATCAGCATTAGTGGCTATCACATGAGGGAGGCCGGTGCCACGGCGGCCCAAGAAGCAGCCTTCACTTTGGCAAACGGTATTGCCTATGTCCAGGCGATGCTGGACAGGGGAATGGAGGTTGACGCGTTTGCGCCACGCTTCTCGTTCTTCTTTGCTGCTTACACGAATGTGCTGGAAGAGGTCGCCAAGTTCAGGGCATTGCGTCGTATCTGGGCCAGGATCATGAAGGAGAGGTTCGGTGCTGCCAACCCGAGGTCAATGATGCTGAGGTACCACGTCCAGACTGACGGCTTTACGTTGACGGCGCAGCAACCCCTCAACAACATAGTCAGGGTGGGCCTGCAGGCGCTTGCCGCTGTCCTGGGCGGATGCCAGTCACTGCACACCAATTCGTTTGACGAGGCGCTCGCTTTGCCAAGTCAGGAGGCTGTGCAGGTGGCCTTGAGGACCCAGCAGATTATTGCTGAGGAGAGCGGGGTTGCCGACACTGTGGATCCGCTCGCAGGCTCCTACTACGTAGAATGGCTCACCAATGAGCTGGAAAACAGGATCTCGGGTTACATTGCCGAAATCGACAAGATGGGCGGGGCGCTGAAGGCGATTGAGAGCGGATACGTTCAAAGAGAGATAGCCAATGCCGCTTACGACTATCAGAAGGCAGTGGACTCTGGCGAGCAGGTCGTAGTCGGAATGAACAAGTATGTGACAGACCAGGAACGGGTGCCCGAGGTACTGGAGATAGGCGAGGAGACCGAGAAGAAGCAGGTGGAAAGACTCAAGCGGCTGAAGGCGGAGAGAGACAACAATAGGGTGAGCGAGGTGCTGGACAGGGTAGGCAGTGTGGCCAGGAGCGGCGACAACATTATGCCGGCCATCATTGAAGCGGTCAAGGCCTACGCCACCGTAGGCGAGATAAGCGATGCCTTGAGACAGGCATTCGGAGAGTACAGGGAACCGAGTATTCTGTAGGAGACGGGGAAAGTCAATGGACGACAAGATACGAGTCTTGGTAGCCAAGCCTGGGTTGGATGGGCATGACAGGGGGGCCAAGGTGGTGGCCAGGGGTCTGAGAGATGCGGGCATGGAAGTAGTCTATCTTGGCTTGCGGTTGGCGCCGGAGCAAATTGCTGATGCTGCCATTCAGGAGGACGTAGATGTGGTGGGCTTGAGTTGCCTGTCGGGTGCTCACATGAGTCTGTTCCCTAAGACAGTGAATCTGCTTCGGGAAAAGGGGGCCAGGGACGTTGTCGTCATAGGCGGGGGCATCATTCCTGACAAGGACGTGCCCGAGTTGACAGAGGCCGGGGTGGCGCGTGTATTTGGCCCCGGTGCATCCATCGGGGAAATTGTCGACTTTATCAAGGAGAAGGTGCAAAGGAAGGGATAGCGTACTGATGAAGCTCTTTGAGTTTGAAGCGAAGGACATTCTTGGCAGATATGGCATAGCCACTCCCCAAGGCGAAGTAGCCGCTAGCGCTGATGAAGTTGAAGCAGTGGCCAGGAGAATCGGTAGACCTGTGGTGTTGAAGTCCCAGATTCTGGTGTCGGGCAGAGGCAAAGCAGGTGGAATAGTGTTTGCGGCTGATGCGGCGGAGGCAAGAACGGCAGCATCACGCTTGATCGGCAGCACCATCAAGGGAACCGTGGTGCATAGTCTGTTGGTTGAAGAGAAGCTGGATATTGTGGCGCAGTTGTATGCCTCACTGACCGTAGACAGGCAGGCGAGGAGATACGTCGTTCTGGTCTCCACCAGTGGGGGAGTTGACATAGAGGAGACTGCCATGGCGACCCCAGACAAGATACTGAGGCACTGGATCGAACCTGATATTGGCTTCGATGAAGGTGTCGCCGAGTCAATGCTGGGTCGACTGTCTGATATGGAACAGGGTGACATCACCAGGTTTGCCCGTGTCCTTGCACTCCTGCACAAGGCGGCCATGGAGTGTGATGCCGAGCTGGTTGAGACAAACCCGCTGGTGAGAACATCTTGGGACGAGTTCGTGGCTGCGGATGCAAGAATGATAGTGGACGACAATGCATTGTTCAGGCACCCTGAACTCGAAGGCAGAAGGTCTCAAAGGGTTGACGATACGCCGAGGGAAGCCGAGGCGAGGCAGCAGGACCTGACCTATGTGGATCTGAGCGGGGACATCGGCATAATCGGCAACGGTGCGGGCCTGGTTATGGCTACTATGGACCTCGTCAACCTTTACGGGGGCAGGGCAGCGAATTTCCTGGACATTGGCGGTGGGGCTCGGGCGGAGATGATTGAGAAGGGCCTGGTCCTGGTCATGTCGAAGCCAGAAGTAAAGGCAGTGCTGGTGAATGTTCATGGCGGCATAACAAGATGCGATGTGGCGGCCGAGGGCATCGCCCAAGGGCTCAGTGAGACTGGCATCAGGAAGCCTGTGGTCGCCCGGATGATGGGGACGAACGCGGAACGCGGAGCCGAGATACTGCAGGCCGTTGGTGTCAAAGTCTACGCTGACATGGAAACGGCTGCCCAGGAGGTCATCAAAGTTGCAGGCTAGAGAGGTGAGTGCCTTGAGGAGCATCATTGACGAGAATACGCGGGTGGTGGTTCAGGGTGTAACGGGCAACGAAGGCAGGTTCCACACGAACGAAATGTTGGGCTTCGGGACGAGGATTGTTGCTGGCGTAACCCCAGGCAAAGAAGGTCAGCAGGTCAGCGGCGTGCCCGTCTACAACGCTGTCTCCAGGGCGGTCGAGAATCATGGTGCCAACACGTCCATCATCTTCGTACCGGCCCGCTTCGCTCCAAGTGCTGTGAATGAGGCCATTGAGTCGGGCATCAAGACGATCGTAGTGATCACCGAGCTTATCCCGCAGAGAGACTCAATCGAATTTGTTGCCAGGGCCCAGAAGGCTGGCGCCGTCATTGTCGGTCCAAACACGCCCGGAATAGTGAATCCGCCCAATAAGGTGAAAGTGGGCATAATGCCCAATCACATTTTCAGGCCCGGTGGGGTCGCTGTCGCCTCCAGGAGTGGAACACTGACGTACGAGATTGCGTGGCATATCACCAACGCTGGATTGGGCCAGAGTACGTGTGTGGGCATAGGTGGGGATGCCATTGTAGGGCTAGATTTTGTCACCCTCCTCGAGATGTTCAGGGACGATGAAGTGACCAACAGCGTGGTCCTCATAGGCGAAGTTGGCGGCAAGGCAGAGGAGTTGGCCGCCCAATATGTTCGCGAAACCAGCTATCCCAAGCCCGTGGTGGCCTATATTGCTGGGCGGTCAGCCCCACCGGAGAAGCGTATGGGGCACGCTGGGGCAATAGTTATGGGTAGCGTCGGTACGGCGGAGTCCAAGATTGAGGCATTGACCGCTGCCGGGATACCTGTGGCTGAGAAGCCTGGCGACGTAGCCAAGTTGCTGGCGGTGCAATCCCAGGTCCGTGCGTGACGATAATTCGGCCCAAAGTCCTGCCATTCCTGCAGTGAGGCTGCAGCTTAGGGCACAACGATTCGGCCATTTGTTGGACGGCGGACTCCATCTTTCACGATTTTCTGGACAGCTTGAACAGCCTCACGTTACAATAGGTGTTATGCGTCTCACAACAAATACTGTTCCAGGGGAAACGTCGGTATGGGTAAGAAATCGAAAGACTTGATCCCTCCTGGGCTGGCCTATCTGGCTGACAACATTGTGTCAAAGCATAACATACTCGGTGCACCAAAGGGGTCGGGTGCAAGGTGGGCCAAAGACCTGGGCCTTCCGAAGCGGTCGGAGACGATATTCTTTGCCGGTTGCGGCTACCAGTATACGAGCGAGCTGGAGTCGCTCACGTCCCTGATAAGAGGGATGGACAAGAGTGTAATTGGCGCTGAGTTGCCTATGGGCATAGCCAGTTTTCAGAAGAAGCTGGGTGTCGACCTCGCAGGCGTTTATCGCAAGGTTATGGTGAGAGGCGACGATTCTGATGCGCAGCCTTTGAGGGATGCGCTTAAGGTGCTGAAGACACTTGGGGTCGAGTGCGGCTATCTGGCTGAGGACGAGCCTTGCTGTGCCGGGCTGCTCTACTACATAGGATTACGTAGCGAGTTTGCCAGGAAGGCCGAGGAAGTGTACAGGAAGCTGAGATTGCTCGGGGTCAAGCGCATTATCGGGGTTGTTCCTTCGTGTACCTACACTCTTCGAAATCTGATGGCTGGCTGCGTGGATGGGTACGAACTGGAGGTCAAACATTTCGTGGAAGTCGTGGTGGAAAACATGGGTTCCAGGGATCTGAGGTTCCCGAGGCAGGTCAAGGTCGTATACCATGACCCGTGCCAGTTGGCACGCTATATGGGACTGATTGAAGAACCACGCCATATACTTGGGGCCATCAACGGTATCGAACTTGTGGAAGCTGAATCGACCAGCGGGGAGTGGGCAACGTGCTGTGGCGGTGGGGGAGGATTTGAAGCAGTCTTCCCTGAATTGAGCCATATCCTGGCGGTTAACAGGGCTAAGGAACTGATCGAGACGGGTGCACAGATGATCGTCACTCAGTGTCCCGGATGCATCATGCAACTCAGGGCTGGGCTCAAAGAGCTGAAAACCGACGGTATTCAGGTAATGGATCTGGCCCAGGTCGTCGCCATGGCCTTGTGAGGTTAGTAGTATGTCCGTTTTCAAAGACTACAAGAAGGCACTAATGGAAGCGGCCCACAACGATAGAATAGGACTGGCTTTGTCTCGGGCCATCAAGAGCTACAGGGCAAATACGAGTACTGCCCTGAAGAAGTTTCCTCACACCGTTAAGATGGCGGAAGAGGTCAGAGAGATAAAAGAGCGATCGGTTGAAGATATGGAGCGGCTGGCCCAACAGGCTTGCGAGGCCATTGAGGGAAACAAGGGCAAAGCCTATGTGGCCAAGACCGGAGGCGATGCACTGCGGATCATCGGTGACCTGGTGGGTAAGGGCAAGCTGATCGTCAAGGGCAAGAGCATGACCTCTGAGGAGATTGAGTTGCGGGAGCACCTGGAGGAGCATGGCAACGAGGTCTACGAGACCGATCTTGGAGAGTTCATCATTCAGAAGCTGGGGTCCAGGCCGATGCACATCCTTTCTCCGGCAATTCACGTGCCTAAGGAGGACGTCGCTCGTTTGTTCTCGAAGATTACTGGCCAGGAGCTGCCTTCGGACATAGGCGTGCTGGTGGCGACTGCCAGGAAGCTGCTCAGGGAGAAGTATTTTGAGGCGGATATCGGAATGAGCGGTGCCAATGTGGTTGCCGCGGACACTGGCACGCTGTTCGTCATTGAGAATGAGGGCAACATTCGTCTGGCCACCGGGGCCCCGCCTGTGTACATCGCTCTCATCGGCATGGAGAAGCTGGTGCCGACCCTTGGTGATGCCAACAAGGTTGCTGAGGTAACCTGGAGATACGCCAATTATACAATTCCTTCATACGTAAGTCTGTTGTCCGCGCCGAGCAAGACAGGCGACATAGAAAAGGTCACCACATTCGGCGCCCACGGGCCTGGCGAGTTTCACGTCGTGTTTATGGACGCTGGCAGGACGGGTCTGGCCAGGCATCCGGTTCTCCGTCAGGCGCTGTACTGTCTGAGGTGCGGCGGATGTCTCTACGAGTGCCCCGTCTTCGCTGTGACGGCAGGCCACTTCGGAGACAAGTATTTTGCGGGTATTGGGGCGGTTTGGGCGGCGATGCTCACCCGGGATATTGAGAAGGCGGCTTCGCTGGCGTACACTTGCCTGACATGCGGCAGGTGCAAGGTGAGGTGTCCCATGAGCATTGATACGCCTGGAATGATCATCGAATTGAGGAGATTGCTCGTAGATAGTGATAGCGGAGTTACACCGTTGTCATAAAGGCATATACTGAGTGTAAGGCCTGGTAACGAGGCAACTTGAAGGGGGGACAAGTGTCTCACGACAAAAGCGAAGAAGAGCTACTAGCCAAGGCGCGCAAACCGTCCGAGAATGCCATACGGCTGCATTCATACTACCGCGGCAAGATGCAGACGCTGGCCAAATGTGCGATCCATGGCCTTGAAGACTTCGCCATCTGGTACACCCCCGGCGTTGCCGAGCCATGCAGGGCGATCCAAGAGGACAAGGAGCGCGTGTATGAGTACACATGCAAATGGAACACCGTAGCGGTGGTATCAGACGGCAGCAGGGTGCTGGGCCTGGGCGATATCGGGCCCGAGGCGAGCCTGCCAGTGATGGAGGGTAAGGCACTCCTTTTCAAATATCTGGGCGGGGTCGACGCTGTGCCCATCTGTCTCGATACCAAGGACCCGGATGACATAGTGCGGGCGGTGAAATGGCTCCAGCCGTCGTTCGGAGGCATCAATCTCGAGGATATCGCCAGTCCCAAGTGCTTTTCAATTCTTGAGACCCTGAGAAAAGACATGGAGATTCCTGTGTGGCATGATGACCAGCAGGGAACGGCAGCGGTGACACTGGCTGGGCTCGTCAACGCGCTCAAGCTAGTCGGTAAGAAGAAGGATGAGGTGACTCTCACCATAGTTGGAGTGGGAGCCGCCAACATAGCCATTTCCAGGATTCTGTTTGCCGATGGGTTCAAGCCGGAGAATACCATCTTTGTTGATAGTAGGGGCATCTTGCACGCGCAGAGAACTGACCTGGAGGAGAAGCAGGCCGAGAACCCGCATAAGTGGGAGTTGTGCTGCAAGACCAATCCCGAGAGAAGAGAGGGGGGCATTCCCGAGGCGCTGAAGGGGGCTGATGTATGTATCGCCCTGTCCAAGTCCGGGCCGGATGCCATCCTGCCTGAGTGGATCCAGGGTATGAGTCAGGATGCCATCGTTTTTGCCTGTGCCAATCCGATTCCCGAAATCTGGCCGTGGGAGGCCAAAGAAGCCGGGGTGAGGGTTATGGCTACCGGTAGATCGGATTTTCCCAATCAATCGAACAACTCGCTCGGTTTCCCCGGCATCTTCCGCGGTGCCCTGGATGTGAGGGCGCGAACGATCACGGACGAGATGTGTATCGCTGCTGCTTATGAGCTGGCCAAGTGTGCTGAGGACCACGGGCTGAGCGACGAGTATATCATGCCTACCATGGATGACTGGGAGGTCTTCGTCAGGGAGGCGGTGGCGGTTGGCATGAAAGCTGTAGAGCAAGGCGTGGCACGCGAGGTGCTGAGCCGTGAGGAGTTGAATAAAAGGGCGGGTAAGATCATCAAGGAGGCCAGGGAGTCTGTGGACGTCCTGATGAAGTCGGGCCTCATTCCTCCGCAGCCGCAGGTCTAGATTCGTCCGAATTCCGTCATGGCCAGCGTGAGAAAGGCGAGAAAATGACCGAAGTGGCTCCATCTGTTGACATCTACATTATGGGTAAGCACTACCGGGTTCCGGATGGGCTAACCATATTGACGGCGCTTGAATTCTGCGGCTACAGGATGATTCGAGGCTGCGGATGCCGGGCAGGGTTTTGCGGCGCCTGTGCTACAGTTTACAGCTTCCAGAATGATACTCAGTTGAGGTATGCCCTCGCTTGCCAGAAGACAGTCGAGCAGGGCATGTACCTGGTACAGATCCCCTTTTTCCCTGCTGCCAGGGCCACTTACCAGTTGGGGGAGTTGGAGCCAACCGGTGAACAGGTCCTGGACCTCTATCCCGACCTGGTCAAGTGCTTTGGGTGCAACAACTGCACCAAGACCTGTCCTCAAGAGCTTGAGGTGATGTGGTACATGTCTGATGCATTGAGGGGTGACATCAAAGAGGTATCGCTCAAGTCGTTTGACTGTGTCATGTGTGGCTTGTGCGCTGCCAGGTGCCCTCAGGGGCTGGCGCAGTACAACGTAGCCTTGCTGTGCAGGCGCCTGCACGGTCGCTACCTGGCGCCGACTTCAAAGCACCTGGACGACAGAATAGCTGAACTGGAGGCAGGCAAGTTTGACGCGGACCTGGAGAGACTCAAGGGTATGGAAGAGACGGAACTGCGTCGCCTCTATGCCGAACGCGATATAGAACCTGCTTACTAGAAGCGACCCACTGGAGGGCAGAATGTATCCCGCTAGCATGCAAGAGAGCATCCGCAAGGTAGAGGCGACCAGGGAGGGCCGCCTCAGAGAGACACTGCCACGCCTTGGCGAGGAAGAGAAGAAGCCCTTATTGCAGGCGTTTCATCCCGACTACATTCAGGAAGGGATGCGCAAGCTGGTGGTGGGCCCGAATTCCGGTGACTCCAGTCCAAACGAGATGGCCGACCTGCTGGAAGGAAACAGCCGCGTTGACCCCGGTAAGGTCGACCTTGACAGGATTGACTACGATGTTGACGTGCTGATCATAGGTGGTGGGGGTGCGGGGGCTGCCGCAGCGCTTCTGGCTGAGGAGAACGGGGCGAACGTCCTGCTGACAACGAAGCTGCGCCTGGGCGACGCCAATACCGTGGGTGCGCAGGCGGGGACGCAGGCGGCCGATCGCCCGGAGGATTCCCCCCTTATCCATTATCTCGACACTATGGGTGGGGGTCACTTCGCCAACATCCCCGAGCTGGTGGAGGCCCTGGTGAAGGATGCTCCCGAGGTGATCAAGTGGCTGGAGACCCTGGGAGTGAACTGGGACAAACTACCCGATGGCAGGATGCATGAGCTGTCTGGTGGCGGTGCCTCAAGATTGAGACTGCATTCGGCAAGGGACTACACGGGGCTGGAGGTAATGCGTGTCCTCCGTGATGAGATGAGGAGCCGGAACATAAACTACCTGGAGTTCTCAGCGGCGGTGGAGTTGATCATGGACGAGAGGGGGCAGGTTGGCGGCGCGGTGCTGGCGAATCTGGAGACCAACGAGATGGTCGTGGTCCGGGCCAGGTCCGTGATTCTGGCTACGGGTGGTATGGGGCGGCTGCACATTCAGAGTTTCCCCACCACCAATCACTATGGCGCCACTGCCGACGGGTTAGTGCTGGCTTACAGGGTGGGGGCTGAGATGGTCTTCATTGACACCATGCAGTACCACCCGACGGGCGCAGCCTATCCCATACAGATTCTGGGCCAGCTTGTCACGGAGAAAGTGAGGACCCTTGGAGCGCAACTTGTCAATGCTGAGGGGGGCCAGTTCATCATGCCGCTGGAGCCACGGGACGTGGTGGCAGCGGCCATAATACGTGAGTGCCGGCAACAGCGCCAGGGTATTGACACCGGCACGGGACAAATCGGTGTGTGGCTGGACTCGCCAATGATTGACATAATACGAGGTGAAGGCACTG
>CAZTYW010000003.1:52467-66497 GCA_964617695.1 uncultured Dehalococcoidia bacterium | reverse complement strand
CCGGGACGGCACTCCTGCCAACAGTAGTTGTCAAGCACTTCCTGCCCCCGCAACAGCAGTCTGCCGCATTGATTGCAGGTAATGCACCGCGCCGGCGCCCGGTCCCCCTCAGCCCAGCGACTGATCAGCCCGGGTTCCCTTATGAATGGCCGGCTCATCGATATCATGTCGGCGTCGCCCGCATCTAGGATCGCCTGCGCCATGTCAAAGCTTCGGACGCCGCCAACAACCATCACGGGCACTGAAACGGCACGCTTGAGGGCGGCTGCCCGGTGCCGGAAGTACACCTTCTCGTTCTTCGGCGTGCTTTTCCTGCCAACTGTCCTCTGCAAATAGTCTCCGCCTACCCCCGCGCTCACTTCGATAGCATCTACGCCCGCCTCTACCATCTCCCTGGCAGCCTCTATGCCCTCCGACAGCGACACCCCGCCGGGCGCATCGTCCATCAGGCCAAACTTGATCAAGAGGGGATAATCGGGGCCTACGCGACGCCGCACTTCCTTAATCACCTCGACGTGGAAGCGACGCCGGTTCTCCGGACTGCCGCCCCAGGAGTCAGTCCGCCTGTTTGCCAGAGGCGACAGGAACTGGCTCAACAGATAGCCGTGAGCCCCGTGAAGCTGCACAGCATCGAAGCCCGCTTCCCGGGCCCGCCAGGCGGCAGAGCCGAAGTCCTGAATAACGGCTTCTATTTCACCCGCACTCAGTTCACGCTGGGGAAACTGGCTGCCTTCGATCTTCGACGGAGCAAGACACACAGCACCATTGCCCTGTAAGTATGGTGAGTTGACGCCCGCGTGGACAATCTGCAGTGCAATCCTGCCCCCACCCTCATGTACGGCCTCAGCCATTTTCCTCAGACCGGGAATCATATCATCCGTGTGAACGCCGTACTGATTGGGGAGTGCCTGACCATGGACCGACACATACGCGTAGCCGGTAACGATCAGTCCGATGTCGCCCGCACCCAGACTTCTATATATCGACAGGGACTTCCTGGTCACCGTGCCTGAACCGTCAGCAGAGCCGTCATGGGTGGCCGACCGCATGAATCGGTTCTCAAGCACCATCCCGTTGATGCTTATCGGGGAAAAGGCATCAGCCATCACGACCCAGGCCAAACAAACGAACCCGCCCCCGGTGCTGCCTGCCCCGCAGGCTTTCGAGCAACGTTGCCCCCGCTACCGGTACCACCCCTCGCTTTTTACCATCCGGGACTGCTGCATCAGGCCGGGAGCATCTGTGCGGCACACGTTCAGCGGGAACCCCTCACCCACGCTTTCAGCAATCCTGTTGACCTCCTTGTGAGTGAAAGCAGGACAGAGAGTAATGACTTGCACGCCTTCCTTCTGGACCAGGTCCTTGCACACCTCGACTGCCCGATCACAGTCCGGAACGAAGACCATCGTGCCTTCGTACCTGGGGGTTCTGATCGTTGCTCTGTGCTGTGTGGGTTCGGAATCAGGTACCATCAGGACCCAGGCTCCCTTGACAGCCATGGTACACCTCCCTCTCCGACTCTAAGCCAATGTTACTCTCTCCCGTGCCGATCATCAACAGCTTCCGCGCCCGCGTCACAGACGGCGGCATTGCCGTGCCCGCCAATCTGTGGTATTCTATATCCTAGGACTCAATCCGACATGGCAAATACCGGCCCCGTCACCGAGGGGAGGTCCCGACCAGGCATAAGTACGCTATCAACCGAAAGTCCTTCTCTTCTCTGAAGAGCGTAGCGCTGTGCTGTCTGTGTGGCGCTGCGCTCGCTTTTTTCGTGGTCAGTCCCGAACGGCCAACGCCGGATCGAATGCCCAATATGATTGCACCAGCCCGCCGATATGCCTAGAATGAACGCGTGCAAACAGCATTCCAGTCAGGATCGCCGCAATCTTTCGGGGAAAGGACAGCGACAGATGACAGCCAAGTACAGTAACCTGACCGAATACCACGACTACAGGGGTAGAAGGTTCGCCGAGAGATGCACCAGCTGCGGGCTGTGCCTGGAAGCCTGCCCGGTCTTCCCATTGACAAAGTCCGCCCGCAGGGGCGCCCGTGCTGTCATGGAGAAGGTCACCGAATTGCTCAAAGGTGGGGAGGTATCCGAGGAAGCCTACGAAATGGTCTTCAGTTGCAACGGGGGCTGCGCGGCCTGCGTCCCGTCGTGCCCCGAAGGGCTGATGCTCTACGCGGCTTTCACGCCGGCGATCGCCAGGATAGCCAGAGCCGGGAGAAGGCTCCCGCTGCTGAGCTACCAGATGACGCCCGGCCACCGTCACAACTTTCCCAGCGTGTTTTCTGCCCTGCAGTCAAGCCCGGCCGAGGTACGCTGGATAAGAAGGGCGCCAGCCAACCCAGAGCCCGTTGATGTGGTCTTCTTCACCAGCTGTATGCCCCTGGGCAT
Source organism: uncultured Dehalococcoidia bacterium (assembly GCA_964617695.1). GTDB lineage: Bacteria > Chloroflexota > Dehalococcoidia > UBA2247 > RBG-13-53-26 > CAZTYW01. The sequence goes on along the minus strand of CAZTYW010000003.1, from coordinate 64,099 downwards.
ACCACATGTCCTGTTGGAGAGCGTCGATATCCTGAGCAGTATGGGGATAGACTTCGTCGCCCTTGCCGGCAACGAGGTCTGCTGCGGATCAGGCCCGATGCTGTGGGGTGACATGGAGGCCTCCCAGGAAATGAGCCGCGACTTCATCTCCAATATCGCCGCCTTCAAGCCGAAGAAGGCCGTCTTCTTCTGCCACGGCTGCCATATGATGTGCTCCGCCATTCTGCCCAGGTTCATGACCCTCCCCTTCGAGTCCTGTGAGCTAATCCAGTTCCTGGTCGAGAATCTGGACCGAATTCCGTTCAAGCATCGCATAGACAAGAGGGTCGCCGTACACGACAACTGCGCTGCAGCCCGTATGGGTATGTACGAGGCGACGCGGACACTCCTCCGCGCTGTTCCTGGCATCACGTTGGTGGAGATGGAGCACAACCGGGACAACTCCCTCTGCTGCGGAGGCCTGACCAACGTCAGTCGTCCCGAGATAAGCGAACCCATGCGGCGGGCCCCGCTCAAGGAGGCCAGCGCAACCGGTGCCGACATCATGACTACTATCTGCGTCGGCTGCCTTCAGAGCTTCGCACCCCTGGAGCACGAATACGCCCTCGAAGTACGCAACTACGTCAGCCTGGTGGCTGAGTCGGTGGGAGTGCGGCACCAGGACAGGTTCAAGCCACTGGTAGACGGTCGCCGCCCAGGCGAAGTGCTGTCCGATGTGGGGAGCCGCATCGAGGCCAGCAATTTCAGCCGGGAGGAGATGGAACAGGCCTTGCCTGAGTACCTCAACAGGTTCTGCCTGAGGCACGGCCAGTCACCTCGTTGAGTCGGCCAGTCAGTCGCCCATCAGGCACTGAAGTGGCTTATGTCAAATTCCTTTGACCGGTAACGCTGCCACTTGGAAAAAGGCTCGGTGTACAGTCCCGCCTTTATGGCAGCCACCTTGATAGTCCTCCACAGCATGACCCTGAACATCCTTGGCTTCTTCAAAAGCGTTTTCGACAGGACAAACATGGTGTTCATGAACCGGGGCGGGCACCCCTTTATCCTGTACCCATTCTGCAAATCCCTGTTGTTCCCGATGGCGCAGTCACCATACAGGAAGACCCTGTCACACTCCTGGTTCGCCTTTAGCTCTTTCCCGCAGTAGACTTCGGCCTTGCCAAAATCCATGTTTGGATTATCCTTGCCAAACACCAGCAGTGCCGAGGTGAGCATCACGTAGCAGTGAGAACACAAAGTATCCCCCGGATATGGGACAGACAACCCGGTTATCCCTCGTGGGGCAAGTAACTCACTGTTTACGTCCGCCCTCCACCTGAGATTCTCTTTCAGATTCTTGACGTCTTCTCCTTTGATCTGGATTTCGCTGACATCCAGGGACCGGTTGTGGTTCTCGGCGTATTCTCTCAGATAGGCAACCTGCGACGGATCGATCCCCAGTACGGCGCTTCCTACAACGTCGCAGGCAAATATGTCGCGGCTGGCTATGATCAGATCCTTGCGGTGAGCCATACCCAACAGCGTATCCGGCCCCCGTTCCAGCATGTATATTCCATCAATTATGGTCAGGTCGCTCCTGACCACTTCATTCAAAAGGTAAACCATATGGTTCAAACGATCACACGTATGAAACCTCTTCTTCGAAGCCCTGCTGAGACAGCCTTTCAGATTCTTGAAACCCAACGAGACCTTCGTGTGGCCATGCGTCTTCAGTACGGGAACGTTGATCAGGAAATCTGTGTCCATAGCTGCCCTGGCGATTCGGACTTTGACCTCACCCAGATCTGTCTCCTGGAACGGGCCTTTGCTGAGGTCAACCAGCTTCACGCCGTATCTCTTGGCCAGCCTGTCAATGCCCGTCCACCTGTAGCCCTTTCTCGTATTGCTGCCGAATACGTCAGTAGTGCCTTCGCCGATAGAGATGTCCTGGCAACCGTGTTCGAGCAGCAACCGTACGAGACCGTCCAAAACCTTCGAGGTAGTCACCATTCCATACGGCGGCATGTTCCAACAGAAGGTGATATTGGGTTTCAACAAGACCCTGGCACGGGGCTGTAATCCCTCAAACCCATTGCACAGTTCGATGGCTTCACCAAGCGGATCCGGCGATTTGTCGAATCTGACTACCGATACCGTCACAACATTTCCTTTACTCTGGTGAGTTCATTGCTCCCCACGCTATCATCCGAGCGTCGGCCAGGCCACCCCGAGCCGACCTTCTAGCCCTTTATCTCATCCAGGTACCGGCTCATGAATGTCTCAGCCTTGTTTCTGGAGAACAGGGCGGTCTTGTAGGCAAGGGTAATGCCAACCCGCTCGTTGTACGTCCCGGTGTACAAGCTCATCCCCATTGGGGTTACCACGGGGGCGGTGGCACGAAAGTCCACTATCCTGGCGTTTCCCATTCTGCTCTCTCCTCCATCAGCACCGGACGCTCTCGGCCATATTACGCCGACGTTGGTGAGCAGAACTGTATCCAAATAGACGCGTGTAAGTATAAAGAACCTGGCTATGGATGTCATTATCGGCAGCGGAAGACGAGAACACGCATACACGAAGTAGATTATGCCGAAGGCAGTTCTCTGCCTGGCGGCGTGCTTGATTTTTGTGCTCACATTCCTCAGTAGCACCGCTGCCTCAACCCTGTCCCTGGGTCTGGTTGATACCGAAATGAAGGACACTTGATTGGAAACGACACGCCGGTACCCCTTGGGCCTGGTATCTACCGGCACCATTACGCTGATCCTGTTGCACCTTCTTCCGCATGATGCATTCCATTTCTCGACGGCTCCAAAGCAGGCCGCCACCAAAAAGTCATTCACGCTAACACCAACGGATTCTGCCTCCGCTTTGATCCGGCCAAGTTCAGCCGGCTTGAGAGTTGCTGAACAAAAGTAAATGTCCTCAGAATCTCCCGATCTGTCGTGCACAATCCTTGCCGGGGGCGAGAAAGGTGCCACGAAAAACCGATGGAACAGGCTGGATACGATTTTCAGATAATAGTGCCTGACCCGCGGCCTTTGGGCCTGCGCCAACTGGAACAGTTCGTCCCCGCGCTGGAACATGCGAGGATCATCTGCGGACTGAGTGTCTCCGCGAATCTCCCCATTGTATGACTCAACGACCTCCCTGACAAACCCCAGTGCACGAAGTCCGTCGGCCGATGTGTGGTGGAAGGTGAAAACCAGGGTACACTCAGAGGCACTTCTTCTCAACAGCAGAACCCTGAGGGGGAATTCCCGTTCGATGTCCAGGGGACGGTTCATCCATTCGTAGAGGCATTCCTCATACCGGGAGTCGACGTCAACGCAGTCGAGATTGTCCGGCTTTCGAGACTCACCCAGGTCCAGCACATTCAAGGTCTCATTCTCACACGGTTCCCGTACCCGGCGGAAACACCTGAAACGCCCGCGGCACACGGTTGCTCGCATTCCGGGATGACGACGCAACACAGAGATGAGTGCCTGGCTCAGCCTGGGCACATCCACCTGCCCCTCGACGGTCAGTATCAAGTGGAACACCATGCGGGCTTTACTGCAGTCAAGAGCCAGCAACGACTTGTCAACGCAGTTGAAACGTACCGTTGCGCCTGACCTGGACATCTGCTGCACCCAACGCGTGATCAAAGTCCTGAGGAGCGGAGAATCGAATTCGACACGGTGAAGGTGCCTCTCCTATGGAGCGACAAAGGCAAAGGCGGAATCGGTTGTGCAAACCTTCTTGAGCAGTCGCCAGAGGAAGTCCTTCCGCCCCACCACTACACCACAAGGAAGACAGTAACTAAGAGAGGCAGTCAGAAATGTGGAAGCTGCTACGACTCGTCACTCCACCCCCTCAGCAAGAGCAGTTCAGCCATCGCCCCACCCGCCAGGGACCGGGGTGCAAAGCCCCTGGTGCCAGTGTGCAGTGTGCAGGACACTGATGTATGAGCTTATATCATTACCGAAGATACTTGTCAACCCCTCCAGATCCAGGGCAAGACCCTGCCTTGGGGACCTGGTCGACTTTCGGATGGCACAGCCTGCCTCAGCTTTGGCAAGGCTGACGCCCCAAGCCGGTCTTTAGTTGACACTCAGCTCGGCGAACGACGCCGGAAAGTACTTCCCGGCGCAAACCGACCTTATCCCGGCCACAAGCTCTACACCAGCCGCCCTCTTGGGAATGAAGCCGTATGCACCCGAGTGCCTGGCAACGAGCATGTTCTCTTCCTCGTCGTACTGCGTCAAAATCACTACCCTCGTCTCCGGGCATTCCTTACTGATCTGTTTGGTTGCCTCCAGGCCACTCATAACCGGCATGACTATGTCTATCAACGCCACATTCGGCAAAAGCCGCAACGCCTTCTCGACAGCATCTCGCCCATCGACGGCTTCGCCAACTACATTCATGTCTCTGTGCAACGCCAGGACCGCAGCTATGCCATCCCTGACCATAGTGTGGTCATCTGCCACAAGCACTCTTATCATTCTGGACGCCTGCTCCAACAGGACTCGAATACGCGGCACGAGTGAAGATGGTTCGATCGGCTTGGACACATACTCATCGGCTTCGAGCTGCATCCCTTCAAACTTCCTCCATCCCTTGAGGGACCTTTCCTCGTACCGAGCGTCGATGACCATGAATGGTACGTCCTTGTGCCGGGGATGCTGCTTCAGCCACTGGTGCAGCGCGAATGCCTGTCCCGCCGGAGTCATCGTACCCAGGACAACCAGATCGGGCCCCAATCTCATCATCTCCTGAGCCTGCGCCTTGTTGGATGCAGTGATAACCCGATAAGATTTGGCCTCCAGAGTCCTGCGAAAAGCTTCCACGAAATCAGGCTCGTCATCCACTATCATAATCCTCTCAAGCTTTGCCATTTGCCTCACCTCCCTGGTTCGATTTGACTGGCCCACTAAACACTCCATCGAGTGACACTTCAGGCATGCAGCGTGATCAGTTCGGCTGCTTCCAGAATGTCAGGCACAACTTTTTCGTTGCCTACGGCCATGATATGTACACCGTGGCAAATCTTCTCTTCCTTGATTGTCCTTATCAACCGGGCAGCAACCTCAACACCTTTCTGGAGTCCCTTGCCCTTCTCTGCAGCAGCAAGCTCTTCAATGGTGGACTGCGGCACAATTATTCCCGGAACGTTGTCATTCATATAGCGAGCCATTCTGGCCGATGCCATCACGATAATGCCGGCCAACACCCTGATGTCGAACTGGCAGGCGTACTGCATGAAGCGACGAAGGCTCCCGAGGTCAAACACCCCCTGGGTCTGGAAGAACTGCGCTCCGGCGGCAACTTTCTTGTCAAACTTGAGGAGCTGTGGTTCGATGAAGTCCGCCCCTGGATGCACCGAGGCACCGAGGCAGAATGCAGGGGCACCCTTGAGCTCGTTTCCAGCCATATCGGTCCCCGATTCCAACGTCCTGGCAATCTTCAGTAGCTGCACGGAGTCCAGGTCGAATACAGGCTTTGCCTCCTTGTGGTCACCCACATCTATGGAGTCCCCGGTAAGGCAGAGGACGTTTGTTATGCCCCGAGAGTAAGCAAAAAGCAACTCTGCCTGGATGGCCAGGCGGTTGCGATCACGACACGTCACCTGTAGTACGGGCTCACCACCCAGTTCTTTCACCAGCAGACAGCCTCCGATAGAGGGAAACCGCATCACGGAGCTCTGGTGGTCAGTAATGTTGATGGCATCAACTTTGTCCTTCAGCAGGTCTATGTGATGTACCATCTCCGACACATCGGCGCCTTTGGGAGGCCCTATCTCTGTTGTCACCAGGAATTCACCGGACTGGAGTTTCTCTTCAAACGGCGAGTTACTCATTGTCCCCTCCTGAGCCGATGGTGACCTTGCTCAGAATCCGTTTCGGTCTCGGAATCACCCTGAAGTTTCTCGGAGGGTAATAGCGCCGCATGTTCTCAAGCTGCCCGAGATGCTCCAGGCGCTTGTAGATCAGAACCCAGGCGCAATCCATGTCTTTGCTGGCCTCACACTTGCCATTCTTGGTGCCGGCGCATGGACCATTGAGTATCGCTTTGGTGCACCGGGTAATGGGACAGATGCCAGCGGTCTCCCCCAACCGGCAATCGCCGCAGGCGGCGCATCGCTCATCCCAGACTCCCCACTCCTTGGGCATGCCCATGAAGAAGGTATTGACACCGGGCAACGCAGGCACGTCCGGAAAACGTTCGGCCACAGCCTGTACCCCGATTCCGCAGCCCAACGACAGAATGGCGTCTGCATCCTCGACCCTCTCGGCGAGTGCATCCAGGAATTCGGCGTCACACTGCCTTCTCACTGTGTATTCCACAAAGCTGTGATCCGCGTCCCCGTTTCTCGACTGCGCCACCCTCAGTGCGTCGTGGAGAAAAGAAACCTCACGCTCGCCCCCAGCACCGCAGACCGTCACGCAGGTACCACAACCGAGGATCAACACCCTGTTGTAAGGACGAATCATTGCCACTATTTCGTCCAGGTTCTTCTGCTCTGCAACGATCACCTTCGCACCTCCTCTATAACCACGGATGCCAGATAAAGCGCACCTATCTGCTCGACAAAATCGTCCAACTGCTTGGCAGGATCTGCACTGTCGCCACCGTCGGCGATGAAGGCCCTGAGACGCTGCGGCTCAAGTCCGATCTGGGACAGCACCCTTCTAGCCTTTTCAACCTGTTGGCCGACCCAGAAGTCGGTGTCTTGCCTGGCACACTGCTCCCCACAACCTGCGATGAAGACTCCTTCGGCGCCGATCTCGAAAGCACGCAGGATGTGATTGGCCTCGACCTTCGCGGTGCAGAGCACGGGAACCAGCCAGATGCCCGCCCTGGCCCCTCTCCACAGGCCTGCCAGGGCACCGGTGCCAAGAAGCCCGTACTGGCAACAGAAGCCGATCACCAGAGGCTTGACACTCGACTGTGCCGCCGCTTTCAGGACATGATCGAGTTCTTCGGCTATATGTCGGCGGTCATAAGGTCTGCGTAACGCTATGGCTCTGGCCGGACATTCGACGACGCAAACACCACACGCCTGGCACTGATCAGCAGGTATGTCGATAGCGCCGCTATCATCCAGGCGCGGTACATGGTATGGGCAAACTCTCAAGCACATCAGGCAAGTAGCGCACTTGTCGCGAAACAGAATCTCCGCGCCAACTCCGCACCTGAGACACCTTCTCGCCTCGCTAATAGCACTCTCCCAGTCATAGACAAGCTCAATAGGACTGAAGTCTTTCGTGCGCCTTTCGGCCGGCAGGACACACGGTTCAAGTCGGCCAGTCTTCCTTATGACCTCCACTGTTGCAGGAAGCAGATCGCCTTCCAGACTCTCCCTGATTCCTACCTTGTCCAGCGGGTACCTGTGTTGCAGGTAGTCGTCAATTCGGGAAGCGGCCAGCCTGCCAGCCGCCAGCGCCTGGACCACCGTTGCCGGCCCGGTGACTGCATCGCCCCCCGCGAAGACCCCGACCCTGTTGGTTGTGAGTGTGACCGGGTCAACCTGGACAGTGCTGCCCTTGCCCAAGCGGACGCCAAAACCAGCAGGCGTTTCAGGCGCCTGCCCGATGGCTGTAATCAAGGTGTCAAACTCCTGCGCAAATTCGCTGCCCTCGACGGGCGCGGGCCTTCGCCTGCCGCTAGCATCGGGTTCTCCGAGTTCCATCCGGACACAGGTAACAACCAGGTGCCCATCCTTCCTCCTGACCTTGCTAGGTGCCACCAGGAATACGATGCCCGCTCCTTCCTCAACAGCCTGCTCCACTTCGAGATCATCCGCTGGCATTTCTGCCCGGCTCCGCCGGTACAGGATGCTGACCTGGCTCGCACCCAGCCGGAGCGCAGTGCGGGCCGCGTCTATAGCTACATTTCCTCCACCAACCACAGCCACCCTGTCTCCCAACGACGGCTTCAGGCCCAGATTCACTTCACGAAGAAAAGTAGCTCCGTCCAACACTCCCGGGCTGTCTTCTCCCTCTACTCCCATCCTGAGTCCCTGATGCGCACCGATGGTCACGAAAACGCTTTTGTAGCCCATCTCGAACAGGAGGTCCAGTGACACAACTCGAGTATTCGTCCTGATCTCAACACCCGCCTGAGTCAGCCTGCTTACTTCGGTCTCCAGCACATCCCGAGGAAGACGGTACTGAGGAATCCCCACCCGCAGCATACCGCCCAGTTCCGAGTGAGCCTCGAAGATGGTCACGGGATAGCCAAGCTTTCTCAGGTAATAGGCACATGCGAGTCCTGCCGGGCCAGAGCCAACTATTGCCACCCTTTCCGGATGGGTGGTCTCGGCCTCCGACTGGATCATCCTGTCGCCGCCAAACTCGACTGCGAACCTCTTCAAAGCCCGAATGGCAACCGGCTTGTCAACCTGACCGCGCCTGCAGGCCTCCTCACACGGATGGGTACACACATGGGCGCAGATCGAGGGAAAGGGGTTACCGCCCCTGATAACCTGCAGCGCCTCCATAATCCTGCCTTGAGCGGTCAGATCAACGTACTCTCTGATGTCCATGTGCAGCGGACAGGCGGCTTGACAGGGCGGTATGAAGCTGCGGTCAGTAGAAGGTCTTCTGGGCGGATCATCCTGAAGGTTCCACACAGGCTCAGTACCGGACGAAAACATCAGGCCTCCTTGGATGTTCAAAAGGAACTCACTCCTGAGCCTATGATAGCTGGGCGTCGTGGCAAATCAATGGGAAATCCCCTGGAAAACTCTGGCCTTTTCTCTGGAATTCGCACCAGGGAAATCCCCTGACTTTGGCAAACAGGTAGCCACGGGGAGATACAAAGCGCTTGTCGGTGAGACCCGGAGGAGGTCCGCTTGCCGTCTCTATATGGTTATGACGCCTTTTCGTATGGCGAACTTGATGAGGTCCATCCTGTTGTGGACTTTCAGCTTCTTCATCAGGTTTGTCTTGTACCATTCCACGGTCTTGGGACTTACGACCAGCATATCAGCCATTTGCCGGACAGTGTATCCCTCGACAACCAGCTTGAGAACCTCCCGTTCCCTGTCGGTAAGCTGCTGGTATGCGTCTTTTTCCCCCGAGGTGTCAGTCTTCTGCTGACACTCTTCCACCAGAGCTGCTGCAGCCGAGGGAGATAGGTAGGATTCACCGTTGTAGACAGCCTGGATGGCCGAGGCGAGTTCTGAGAATGCTGCCATTTTGGTGATGAAACCACGGGCACCAGCCTCAATTACTGGAACGACGTATTCACTATCGTCATATTGGGTTAGCGCCAAGACTCGCGTCCCAGCGAATTCCTTCCGTATCCTGCGCGTCGCTTCCAGTCCGCCCATGATAGGCATGGCCAGGTCCATGAGCACCACATCCGGCGCGAGCTGTCTTGTTCTCTCCAGGGCCTCCCTCCCGTTCTCTGCCTCGCCAACCACGTCCACGTCCGAGGCCAAAGCTAGCAGGGCGCGGATGCCCTCTCGCACCAGGGTATGATCATCGACTATCAGCACCCGTATCTTTCTCATCTCCTGAATCCCCCGGCAACGGGATCTTCACCTCAACCATGGTTCCTTGCCCCGGGCGTGACACCACACGGCAGGAACCTCCGGCCAGGCTCACTCTCTCCTTCATGGTAAACAAACCCGCGCCCCTGCCCCTGGAGTCCACGCGGGTGAGTCTCTTGACGTCAAAACCTTTGCCGTCATCCTGGATACGGAGCAGGCATTCATCGGCATTACACTCCAGCCTGATACTGGCATTCCTCGCCTCGGAATGCTCCAATATGTTGCCTATCACGCCCTGTGCAACGCGAAACAGCGTTACCTCCACTTCCGGCCGGAAGCGACCTTCCGCGCCTGTGAACTCCGCAAACACCTGGATGCCCTGAGCCTCAAGAGTATCTTTGGCATAGCGGCGGATAGAAGTAGCCATTCCCAATTCATCCAACAAGGTGGGGCGCAACTCCTTCATCAGCTTCACTATCTCATTGCCGGCACGGACCGCGTCGCGATGAGTCTTCCTCATCCTGTCCATAAGTTCAGCATCATCTATGCCCTTCAATTCCGCCATGCCTACCATTGCCTGCAAGCTGAGTGCGAGGCTGGTAAGCGACTGGCTAGTCTCATCATGCAGTTCCCGCGCAATCCTCTTTCGCTCTTCCTCCTGAGCGGTCAGAGCATGGCGAAGCAGTACCCGATATCTTTCGCTCGCCCTGGCCAGACGGTCATACAGCCTCGCCTGTTCAATTGCAGTACCGATCTGGTGGCCAACCGAGTTCAGCAAGTACAGGTCATCTCCGGTGAGACGCCCGGGTGTGTGGCTGGCGACGTTCAGCACCCCCACAACCTTGTCCTTCGTTTTCAACGGAACACTGGCAAAACCCTTGAGGCCTTCCGTACTCACAAGGTCACGATGGGCAACGCTCTGGTCCTCGGCTATGTCCTCCAACAGAATCGGCTGCCCCGTCTCGGCCACTTTCCCGGCAATCCCTTCCCCCACCTTCATCCGCATCTTCTCAGCGTATCTGGCAGACAAGCCCCGGTATACCCGGTAGCGCAGGTTTCGGTTGCGCGAATCGAAGAGCAGTATCCCCCCTATTTCGCCATTGACGATCTCCAGCACGGCATCAAGCGAGACATTGAGAACAGTCCTGAGGTCGCGCAGCTCGCTAACTGCACCAGAGACACGGCTCAAGGCGTACAGATGGTGATGACGTCTCAAGATCTGGTCTTCCAGCTCTCTCTCGGCAGTAACGTCTCGTCTCAGTTCAACCACCGCCCACGCGTCACCGTGCTCATCTTTGAGCGGATGCATGCTGATTTTGACGTATCGGGCCGTGGCACCTTCTCCGGGAGTACTCCTGGGATGGACAATCACCGCCGGCTTTCCGGCATTCATGACTTTGGCAAGCGGACACAGCCATAGAGGCGCACTGCAGGGGCTATCCCTCCCCTCAAGCACCTTATAGCAGAGCCTGCCGACTGGCGTTGAGGCCCCCTGCGGCAGCCTGCGGACGACCGCCGGATTGGCAAGCTTTATGCGGTGCTCTCCGTCTATGATAGCAAGCTCGTCTTCCAAATACTCGATGACATCCCGTAAGCCTGTAGCCAACGGCATTCGCGTGAGGGATGACTGTTTCCTGCCCATGTCTCCCCCCTTTCCCCAACACTCAGCCCGTCAAGCCTGGTGTGCCCCTTTTGTGGCCTGGCGGACGAACTCGTTGCCAGGGCATAAAAAGCATCAATGTGAATGGCCGAGAGAACCAAAATTATACCACGTCATGGCACCGCCTGACCTCAGGGGTTAACCCCGTATGATGACGGAAACCCAGGAGCGCTGCCACACACGTAATCGTGCAACGTCCGTAAGGGGGGAAGAGCTTGCCACCTGCGCTCTCCCAAATGACTGGAAGAATCACTGCGACAAGCTGACCGACCTCCGGAGTCCGGGGATGCGCAAGGACAGCAGAGAAACGCACCCCCGGCAGTGCTCGGGTTCTCAAGACCTGCGCCTATACCTCAAGCCCTATCCCAGACACAACCAAGCCAAGCACAAAGAACATTACGAGGTAGACTATGTAGCTGACGATGGCGGTGCCAATGGCCCGCCACGTGGAGAAGTCCAGCGCCTGCCTTATGGCAATGATCCCTGCCACAAGGACCCACACCCATGCCACA
>CAZTYW010000003.1:23541-52367 GCA_964617695.1 uncultured Dehalococcoidia bacterium | reverse complement strand
GCCCAGAAGGCCTGCCAATTGGCAGTGGTATCGGCTTCGACCTCCTCATACAGGTCCACATCCAGTCTGGCTGCTCTGATCATACGGTCCTTCAGTGACCTCGAACCTGCCACACATGCACCTCCTCTGCAAAAAGTACGCGATTTTACCACACACGGGATACAGAACTAAATAGACCAGGTACAGCAACACACAAGATTGCTCGTCATCTAGCTTTGGGCAAGAAAGGCCGGGTGACACTCGTCACGCGGCTACATCATAATAAGTGCGCCAACCAGGAGGGAACAGGGACAAGGAAATGCTCGCTGGCCAGGGATCAAACTGATGAGGACGCCAAATCGTGGAGCAATGACGGCCGACTCATCACATCACGTCCTTGTCGCTCGTCTCGATGGCTCGATCAATCTCGGCTCTTAGCTGAGGCGGTAATCCTTCAATGTCGACACTGAGAAAGCCGCGTACTATGGTGGAAGTGGCCTCATCCTCACTCAGACCGCGAGACATCAGGTAGGCAATCTCTTCCTGGGCAATCTTCCCCACTGCCGCCTCATGGGACATTTCCACCCCGTCCGCGCGCCCCTCAAGCTCGGGAACGGCCTGGATGATCCCGCCGTTCAGAATGAGGCCGCGGCACTCCAGGTGGGCCTTGATACCGGCGACCTCCCCTACAAGGTGGCCCCGGGCTATGATGTCGCCCCCGTTGCTTATCACCCGCGACACGATTTCAGCCCGACTGCCTGCGCTCCGAAGAAGGACCCGGCTACCCAAATCGTGCTGCGAGCCCGGACTGCTAACCACGACAGTGTAGAAGCGGGCCACTGCACCCTGTCCATCCAGGTATGCCGTCGGATACATCTGGATTGAACGAACGGGCTTCATGGAAATGTAGTTGTTGAGGAAAAGTCCCCCCTCCTCCACCCTGGCCACCGATCTCGGACGTACTTCCATCTCCTCTGCCCAGTTGTGAATCATAGTGAAACTCAGCCTGGCGTTCTTCTTGACGAAGAACTCGGAGACGCCCACGTGCAGACCGCCCCTCAAATGGGGCGACGTGGTGCAGCCGGTGATTATGTGCAACTCCGAATCTTCCTCCGCAACAATGATGTTGTGGACATTCTGCTGAAGACCCTCTTTGTCCAGGTACAGGCAGGCCTGGACAGGGTAAACACTCTTCACACCCGGAAGCGCCCGAATAACGTAACCATCGTGCAATTGCAGTTCCGCGGCAGCAGTGTACTTGTCCGCATCGACGGCCACCAGCTTCCAGTAGTACTCCTGCATCCAGTCGCACTGTTCGAGGGCTCGCCGGATGGGGATGACTTCGATGCCTTCCTGCTTCATTAAACAGCGAACGACTGCCGTATCCTTCTGGAAATACGTGCCCCCCCGTTCCCTCTCGGTCACATCGACCCCGGCCATCACCAGACGGCCTTGCTCACCATCAGGCAGTGTACAGAGTTCTTCATCGGCCAGGTACTTGTGAGGCACCGGGGCTGTGCTATAGTTGCTCAAGTCAATGTCTGGCCCGAGCGATGCCTTCTTCTGCGCAGCCTTTGACGCTCTTTCCTTTAGCTGGTCTTCAGGGCACACCTGGCACACTCCTCATACCCACAATCGCTGATCCAGTGCAATATCTCGCTCGGGTTGCCACTGCAACTCAATACACCATCATAGAGCACGTACCCCTTGTCGGCCGGCACGTAGTCCAGGATAAAACCGGTGTGGGTGATGATAAGCCCCATCTTCGCCCGCTCACGCTTCACCTGCGACATGGCCCTGGCATTTCCTGGCAGGCGTTCCTTCTCCAGCAGCGTGGCAATAGCCTCTCCTACCACAGCGATGTTCTCCAGGTCCACCCCCGACTCTGGCTCATCAAACAGAATCAGGTCAGGCTCCTGGGCCATGAGCTGAAGCAGCTCAGAACGCTTGATCTCTCCCCCTGAAAAACCGTCATTGACATCCCTGTCCAGAAAGGGCGAGAAATTGACCCGACTGGCCAACTCTTCTACATTCCTCTCTCCCCTGGCACAAATCTGGACCATCTGGCGTGTCTTCAGCCCGTGAATCGTCGGGGGCCGCTGGTACGACATGCCAATACCCATACTGGCCCGCTCATTAATTGGCAGGTCCGTTATGTCAACCCCCCTGAAAAGGATTCTGCCCGCTACAACCCTGTATTCAGGGTAACCCATGATTGCCATCAGAAGAGAGGTCTTCCCCGACCCGTTAGGACCAAACAGGACGTGAGTCTCCCCTGGCCGGATCTCCAGGTCAATATGCTTCAATATGGTCTTCCCGTCGACTTCCACCTGCAGGTCTTCAATCAGCAGCATCTTCGACACCCTCCGCTTGATATCATCGATTGTAAACGCTCGGCTTCCGCAAGACAACTGTTGTTGCCACAGCGCCCCGCGCTCGGCCGCGGCCTGGCAGAGCACGCCCCCAGACCTCATGTCTAGAAGCCAGCCAGCTTCCTGCCAATGGCAGCTACGTGGCGTCCCTGAAACCGCGCCATGGCCAACTCATTCTCACTCGGCATGCGGCTGCCATCCGGCGCCGAAATAGTCGAAGCACCGTAGGGACTGCCACCGGTTATCTCGTCCATCTTCATCTGGCGGGTCTCCGAATAGGGTAATCCTACGATGATCATCCCAAGGTGAAGCAATGTCAGGTGAAAGCTGACGATGGTCGTCTCCTGCCCGCCGTGTTGGGTACCAGAAGAGGTAAACACGCTACCCGCTTTACCGACCAGGGCATTCTGCGCCCACAACGTTCCAGTCTGGTCCAGGAAATTGCGCATCTGGGCACTCATATTGCCGAAGCGGGTGGGAGCGCCAAAGATGATTGCATCGGCATTGGCAAGATCACCGGGCTCGGCGACGGGAACATGAGCGAAGGCCTCTCGGGCTTTCTTAGCGCCGGATCGTTCCAACACCTCGTCTGGCACAAGCTCACGCACCTGGAGAAGCTCCACCTCTACACCCTCGACCTCCCGTGCACCCTGGGCCACGGCTTCGGCCATTCGATAGACATGACCGTACATGCTGTAGAAAACGACCTTTACCTTCATTCCTGCCTCCTTCAATTGACAGACTCTGACGCTCATCCCCCGTCAGTCTGAGGAAAGCCGACTTCTACATACAGTGTCTCCACCCGCTGTTTGTGCTGCAGCTCTTGAGCAGCCAGTTCCTCAAGCAGATCCTTTACCTTCCCTTCGGGATAGATCCGCGCCAGCCTCGTGTAGAACTCATGAGATGCCCTCTCGCGATTGGCAGCCAATAGGAAGGCATCTTTAAGTTCCATATCAGGGCTAACCTCCGGCTGGTCGAGCAGTTCGCCAATCTTATAGTCAACGCTTTGTCCCCCACTCAGTGCACCCTCCCTGATGTCACCTCGGAGGCATTGTTCCAGCCTGTTCTGATGGTCCCTCTCTTCTTCTGAAAGTCCCCTGAATGCATCCCGGGCCGCTGCATCTTTCACCATCTGCCCCAAGCAGACGTACACGCGCTGCGAGGCAATCTCTTTCTCTATCGCCCGTGCCAACACCTCTTCCAGATTCAACCACGCTACCACTGGTTTCAACCCTCCCATAGATCGCCATGGCTGAGGTCCCCGTCCGCTGCCCGGACCGATGATGTCTGTAACCTGGACTCAAGTACCGACAACAGTCTGATACCGCTTGCCACACTGCTCCACGCAAGCTAAGCAATCCGCGTGCCTGTTCGGCACAACTTCGCCCACATGCTCCAGCCAAGCCCAACAGTAGCACCTGAACGGTTGAGAGGAGGTCTAGAAAAGTAAACACCTGGTTTCATAGCTGTTTCATCAAAGTGAGCTATGGGCCTCAGGCCAGAACCGAGCCAAATCGTCACACGGCCTGACAGGCCCCGTCCTGTCTCACGTGATGGTTTCACAGGACCCGCCCATCGTTTCACCATTTCAGCGAAGAGTCAGGACGAGTATGAATGCACTCACCAGCCCACATACGAACCACCGCCGCACGATGAAATGCTATAATGTCGTCGGGGACCACGTAGGCCAATCAGAATCGGGACAGTCTTCAACGCCGGCAGAAAGGTGGGACCAGCTACTCTGTGAAAGAGATAACGCTAATCTGCTGGAACGTAAACGGAGTTCGGGCAGTCAGTGGCAAGGGCTTCCTGGAATGGTTGCGCATTCAGCAACCGGACATCCTCTGCCTCCAAGAGACGAAGTCACACCCTGACCAGCTTGGCAAGGACTTGCGCCAACCGGAGGGATACCACGCGTACTGGAATTACCCCAAAAGGAGAGGCTATAGCGGCGTAGCCACCCTGACCAGGGACGAGCCATCCAGGGTTGAACTCGGCTTCGGCATCGAGGAATTCGACGCCGAGGGTAGGGTTGTCATCACCGAGCACCCCGGATTCCTAGTTCTCAACGTCTACTTCCCCAACGGCAAGAAGGACGAAAGCCGGCTGAGATACAAGATGGACTTTTACGAAGCCTTCCTGCAATTCGTTGAACCGCTCAAGAAGCAGGGTGAGAAGCTCATCATCTGTGGCGACTTCAATACTGCGCACAAGGAAATAGACCTTGCCAGGCCCAGGGAGAACCAGGGGGTCTCAGGTTTTCTCCCCATGGAGAGGGCGTGGATGGACAGGTTCGTCGCCCAGGGTTACGTTGACACGTTCCGCCATTTCAACAAGGAACCAGGCCAATACACATGGTGGGATCTCAAATCGAGGGCGAGAGAACGGAACGTGGGCTGGAGAATCGACTACTTCTTCGTGACAGAGAACCTGTTGCCATCAGTGTCAAACTCATTCATCATGCCCGAGGTGATGGGCTCTGATCACTGTCCGGTTGGAATCACACTAAAGGCGTCCGGCTGACTTCACGGAACCTTGCTGAGAGGGCCGCCTCTGGGACGATACCGATTCATGAGAAGAGAGTTGGTGACCACCGACACCGAACTGAAGCCCATGGCCGCAGCAGCAATGACCGGGTTCAGCAAAAGCCCAATGGCAGGATAGAGCACCCCAGCCGCGATCGGTATCCCACTCGTATTGTAGAAGAATGCCCAGAAGAGATTCTGCTTTATCTTGCGGATGGTATAGTGACTCAGCTTTATCGCCTCGACCACATCTGCAAGATTGTCCTTGACCAGCACGATGTCACCAGCCTCCACGGCCACATCAGTGCCGCTACCCAGAGCTATCCCGATGTCAGCCTGAGCCAGAGCCGGGGCATCGTTGACCCCATCACCCACCATAGCAACCATCTGGCCGTTGGCCTGCAAACGCCGCACTTCCGCTGCCTTGTGCTCAGGCAAGACCTCAGCCAGAACCTTCTGAATGCCTACTTTTCTGGCAATCGCCCGCGCTGTGGCCCGGTTGTCGCCAGTGATCATGACCGTTTCGATGCCCATCTGATGGAGTAACCCAATAGACGCAGCGGCGTCATCCTTCAGCGTATCGGCCACAGCGATGACGCCCGCCAGCCTCCTGTCCACGGACACGAGCACCACCGTCTTCCCCTCTGCCTCGAACTCCCGCACCGTCTTTTCCAGAGAGCGAATGTCGATGCCCTTCTGGTCCATCAGGGCGCGGTTCCCCAGTATCAGCTCTTTTCCCCCGATCCTGGCCACCACACCTAGACCGCTGACCGACTCAAACTCCTCAGGATCGGCCGCACGGCCAAGCCCGCCACCCGTTGCGGCCTCCACAATGGCCTCGCCCACCGGGTGTTCAGAGCCCTTCTCGGCTGTGGCAGCCAGCCTCAGGATTTCGGTCTCAGTATATGTGCCGAGCGCCACAGTATCGGTCACGGCAGGCTTGCCTTTTGTAAGAGTCCCCGTCTTGTCGAAGACAACGGTGTTCACCCTGTACGCCCGCTCCAGCGCCTCGGCCGACTTGATGAGTATTCCGTTTTGGGCCCCCTTGCCAGTGCCCACCATGATAGCCGTCGGAGTGGCCAGGCCCAGGGCACAGGGGCAGGCGATCACAAGCACCGATATGAAAGCCGTCAAGGCAAACACCAGGGGCTCCCCGCCGATAAAGTACCAGGCAAGGAAGGTCACTACAGCTATCCCGAGCACAAAAGGCACAAAGACACCGGCCACGGAATCGGCCATGCGCTGGATGGGGGCTTTCGAACCCTGGGCCTGCTCCACAAGCTTGATAATCTGTGCCAGCACAGTGTCCCTGCCCACTTTGGTGGCCCGGAGCTTGAGAAACCCATTCCTGTTGATGGTCGCCCCCACCACCGGATCACCTTTCTTCTTCTCCACGGGGATGGCCTCCCCTGTCAGCATCGACTCATCGACCGTGGACCTACCATCAATGACTACCGCGTCGACAGGGATCTTCTCCCCGGGCCTGATGATGACTATGTTGTCAACCTGGACTTCCTCAGCCGGTACATCAACCTCCGTTCCGTTCAAGAGGATTCTGGCCGTCTTGGCCTGCAAACCGATCAGCTTTCGGATGGCGTCGGAGGTCCTGCCCTTGGCCCGGGCTTCAAGGTACCGCCCCAGGAGTACGATGGAGATGATCAGGGCGGCGGTATCGAAGTAAACATCACCGTCAAACCTGGAAGGTAGAATGGTGACGAGCAAGCTGTACGTGTACGCCGCACTGGTGCCCAGAGCTACCAGGACGTCCATGTTGGCACGCTTGTTGCGCAGCGCCTTGTAGGCCCCGACATAGAATTGCCATCCGCCGACGAACTGCACAGGGCTGGCCAAAGCCAGCAGGACGAGATTATTGACGGCGTCCTCAAAGGGGCTGGCTACAGACAATGCGAATGTGGGGATTGCGAGAAGGAAGCTGAATACAAGCAGCGACTTGAGCCTGCGCGATTCCCGCCTCCTGGAATCCTGCTCGGTGTCCCTGGTCGATTCACTGCTGAAGATCGCTTCGTAGCCCGCATCGCTGACCGCTCTTTTCAGCATCGAAACAGTGGCCACCTCGGGGTTGTACCGTATGAATGCTTTCTCCGTAGCGAAATTGACGTCGGCGGAGATTACACCGTCGACGCGCTTGAGCGAGTCTTCTATGGCCCGAGCACAGTTGACGCAGGTCATCCCCCTTAGACCCAGAGCGACCTCGCTGATGGCCACTCCGTAACCCGCGCCGGCCACGGCCGTTGAGAGTGATTCCTCTGAGGTAACCGAGGGGTCATACTCAACCCTGGCCTTCTCGCTGGCCAGGTTTATGGTTGCGTTGTGCACGCCAGGGAGTTCAGACAGTGCCTTCTCCACGGCCAGAGCACAGGTGGCACACGTCATCCCGGTTATACGTAAACTAGTCTGCTTCTTCATGTTCTAAGATTGTCTGAGTACGCACACCATGATACGCGGGGAAAGGTACTGCGTATGTGACTTTGGTCACGCCACGCTGCGGCCCGGTTGGCAGCCTCGTGTTGACCCGGTTCGTCAGCCAGACACAAACCCGGGTGAGCACCAGATTTGGACGGCCAGGGTCTGGTCGACAAAGAGAAATAATACCTGTTGCCTCCACATTCTGACAATCACCTGCTACTCCAATTGCCGCCAACGCAGAAGTTGAAGACTCAGCAGCAGGTGCGGTTGACAAAATGTGACACGATTTTGTGCAGAAAGAAAGCAGAATTCTTCTACAAATCACTTGCAAATTGGCATCACAGGCCCTAAAATCCTTTGGTGCGCAAAAGGCGATCGATAGTACTGGTGTAGCCGAAGCGTTCGCAGCGAGACAATGTGTCCACAGGAAAGCAGGACAAGACTGGGGAACCACGCTAAGAAAGCCATCGATCTTGCAATGCAGGGCCGGTGGGAAGAAGCGATCGCGGCAAACAGAACCATCCTGGAGCACTCCCCTGAAGACGTTGAA
This sequence comes from uncultured Dehalococcoidia bacterium, assembly GCA_964617695.1. GTDB lineage: Bacteria > Chloroflexota > Dehalococcoidia > UBA2247 > RBG-13-53-26 > CAZTYW01. Next base: position 44,514 of record CAZTYW010000003.1, on the reverse strand, counting down.
GCCCATAACCGTCTGGGCAGGGCCCTGATGGAAATGGGGGACTATCCTGCAGCCAGGGCTGCGTATGCGCGGGCTCTTGAATTGGACCAGTATAACACCATCGCCAAGAAGAACCTCAAGCGTCTCTCGCAGTTGGGAGAGCCAGCACTCAAGGATAGCCGCCGCAAGGTCGTTGCGGACATTTTTATCGAAGAGACAAGTAAGGCCAGGGTAGTAAACCTGGGCAACCTTGGGCCCAAAGAGACGGTAGCGCGGATGGCCCCAGGTGAGGAGGTGACCCTGCACGTGGAGGGTCAAAGGTTGATTGCACAGGACAAACACGGAGCGCAACTGGGCGAGGCGAACCCGAAATACGGATTGAGGTTGGCAAAGCTGATAAAGGGAGGCAACCGCTATATTGCCGCTATAAGCAGCCTGGGTGATAATGAAGTGAAGCTGATCATTCGAGAGGTCTACCAGCATCCCAGCCAGATGGGGCGCCTTTCTTTCCCTCTGGAGAAGAAGGAGAGATTCCGTCCCTACGTAAGGGAGAGCCTGCTGAGACAGAGACTGGAGGAAGAGGAAACAGGCGACGAGGCCGAGGACATGGGCGAGACCGAAGACTTTGCCAGCACCAACCCATGATAAGCGTCCGCCGGCACTAGCAGGATAGCAGGTCAACTGAGCTAATTGACAATGGAAATAGGCACGGTCAAACCGATCAAGATCGAGGACGAGGTCAAAGTCTCATACCTCGATTACGCCATGAGCGTCATAGTCGCCCGCGCTCTGCCGGACGTTCGTGACGGTCTGAAGCCCGTACACCGGCGGATACTGTACGCCATGAACGAGCTGGGACTGCGCCACAACACCCCTTACAAGAAGAGCGCCCGCATCGTAGGGGAGGTACTGGGGAAATACCATCCTCATGGCGATGCGCCCGTCTACGAAGCCCTGGTGCGCATGGCACAGGACTTCTCAATGAGGTACGTCCTGGTAGAAGGTCAGGGTAACTTCGGCAGCCTGGACAATGACCCACCTGCGGCCATGCGCTACACAGAGGCGCGCCTGGCTGCAATTGCGCAAGAGATGTTGCTCGACATCGACAAGGACACTGTAGACTTCGCCCCCAACTTCGATGATAGCCTGAAAGAGCCAGTCATACTCCCCAGCCGTCTCCCCAATCTTCTAATCAATGGCAGCGCCGGTATCGCCGTAGGCATGGCGACCAGCATCCCTCCCCACAACCTCTCAGAAGTCTGTGCCGCCATTGCCTTCCTCATCGACAATCCCGACGGCACCATCGACGAGTTGATCGGATTGGTCCCGGCACCGGATTTCCCCACTGGCGGCATCATCCTCGGGCTTGGCGAGGTACAGAAGGCGTATACCACCGGCCACGGTAGAGCTGTAATCCGAGCCAAAGCCGACATTGAAGAGCTATCCAAAGGGCGATCCCAGATACTGATAACCGAACTCCCCTACCAGACAAACAAGGCCGAACTGGTAGAGAAGATCGCCAACCTGGTGAAGGACAAAAGGATTGAGGGCATCAGCGAGCTACGAGACGAATCGGACAGACACGGTACGCGCATCGTAATAGAGCTGAGGAAAGAAGCACGGCCACTGCAGGTGCTGAATAACCTGTACAAGCACACGGCGCTGCAGTCCAGCTTCCCGATGAACATGCTTGCCCTTGTAGACGGGCAGCCCAGGGTCATCAGCCTCAAGGAAGCCCTGCAGCACTTCATTGATTTCCGCCACGCTGTGATAGTCCGCCGCTCAAAGTTCGAACTTGGCCAGGCCAAAGAGCGAGCGCACATCCTGGAAGGCTTAAAAACAGCCCTTGACCACCTGGACCAGGTGATAACCATCATTCGCAAGGCACGCACTCCCGAGGCAGCCAGAAACGAGTTGATGCCCGAACTCGGTTTGTCTCAGATCCAGGCTCAGGCCATCCTCGATCTGCAGTTGCGCCGCCTGGCAGCGCTTGAGCGGCAGAAGATCCTGGATGAATACACCGAGGTACTCAAGACTATCGCCTATCTGGAAGACCTGCTGGCAAACCCCCAGAAGATACTGTTCCTCATCAAGGAAGAGGCGAAGGAGGCCAACTCCAAGTACGGGGACGCCAGAAGGACTGAACTGAGCATAGACGAGGCAGTGGAGTTCAGCGAGGTAGACTTGATCCCTCACCAGGAGGTAGTAATCACCCTGAGCGCCAGAGGATACGTGAAGCGCGTCCCCAGCGATACGTTTAAGCTGCAGCACCGAGGCGGAAAAGGTGTCCGGGGCATGGTGACAAAACATGTTGACAGTGCTTCACTTCTGCTTGTGGCAGACACTCATGACACGATCCTCTTCTTCAGCAGCAAGGGACGAGTGTATCCGCTCAAGTGCCACCGAGTCCCCCAGGACACGTCGCGAACGGCGAAAGGAAGACCCATCATCAACCTGCTGTCTCTAGACCCTAAGGAAAGAATCAGCACAGGCGTGATAGCCAGATTCCAACCGGGCAACTTCCTGGTACTGGCGACCACCAAGGGCATAGTCAAGAGGACACCCATCGAGGAATTCGATTCGTTGAGAGGACGCGGCCTTATTGCCGTGTCCCTGGTCCCCGGCGACGACCTGGTGTCCGCCGCAGTGGCCAGAGACGAGGACCAGATCATAATCGTAACGCAGAAGGGCAAGTCGATCAGATTCTTTGTGAGTGACTGCAGGGCCATATCACGAAGCGGTCGAGGTGTGCGCGGCATACGACTTATGCCGGGGGACAAGGTGGTCAGCATGCAGGTCGTTCACCCCGCCGCCCATCTGTTGACAGTCACGAGCAATGGCTACGGCAAGCTCAGCCGCATAGCTGCCTACCCCACGCAACGCCGGGGCGGCATGGGAGTGCTGGCTCACCGGATCAGCGAGAAGGTAGGCAAGGTTGTCGCTGCCAAGCTCACTTCACCCTCGGGCGAGCTGATGCTGATATCGGGGAAAGGCGTCATTATTCGCGTGCCCAAGGAGAGCATCCCCGTTCACGGCAGAAGCACCCGCGGAGTCAGCCTGATGAAGGTGGACAAGGGGAACGAAGTTGTCTCCATTGCCTTCCCGCTGGAAGAAGAGCAGGCCCTGGACAAAGTCCCAAGGCAGATTCGTGGCCTATAAGAGGAGACTGGACAGATTTGCTGCCTTGACCGACATCATAGCTAGACTGCGCGGGCCCGACGGTTGCCCCTGGGACAGACAGCAGACCCACCGCTCGCTGAAGCCCCATCTTCTCCAGGAGTGTTATGAAGTCCTTGAGGCTGTAGACCAGGGAGATAGTGAGAAGCTCAGCGAGGAGTTGGGTGACCTCCTTATGCAGATAGTGCTGCACGCCCAGATTGCCGCCGAGGTAGGTGACTTTGGCATCGGGGATGTGCTCAGGAGAATCAACACCAAGCTCATCCACCGCCACCCCCACGTCTTCGGCGGAGCGAAGGCGAAAGACGCTCAGGAAGTACGCCACAACTGGGAAGCCCTGAAACAGGAGGAACGGCAGGGAGCGTCGGTTCTCTCCGGTCTGCCCAGAGCAATGCCTGCCCTGGCCTACAGCCAGGCGATTCAACAGCGCGCCGCTCTGGTGGGCTTCGACTGGAGAGAATTCGATGACGTGACCGACAAGCTGGCGGAGGAAGTCAAGGAGCTGTCCCAGACCACTGACCACCAGGAAAGGGCAAGTGAGTTTGGGGACCTGTTATTCACTCTGGCGAACATGGCCAGGTGGCTGAATGTTGACCTGGAAGATGCCCTTCGCTCAGCCAACGAGAGGTTCTACCGGAGGTTTCGCCATATGGAAGAGTCCTGCGAGAGACAGGGCTTGAGTCTGAGCAGCCTCACGCTGGAGCAGCAAGACAAACTGTGGGATGAGGCCAAACAGAAACTGACCGGGCCTGACAGACCGCCGAATCCCTAGAACCGTCCTCGCTCAACGCACCTCGACCAACCGCGGGCTCACTCTGCACCTCTCAGCGGTCATAATGGCTGCAATCTCGGACACTGCCGCATCCAGCTCGCCCTGCCGGTTGACGACCACGTAGTCAAAGAGAGGCAGACTCTTCAGCTCCTCCTCCACGCTGTCGATCCGCCGCTTGACATCAGCATCAGACTCGGTGTTGCGTTTCTTCAGCCGCTGTTCGTAATCGTCTACAGACTCAGACGCCAGGAATATGAGCACCGCTCCGGGCACGAGGCTCTTGATGGTAGCTGCACCCTGCACATCCACCCTCACCACGGCGTCCTTGCCTTCCTCCAATGCCTGCTGCACATGCCGCCTGGGCACCCCATACCAGTTGCCATAGACATTGGCCCATTCCAGTAGCTGTCCCCGCCGCGCCATGTCGTGGAACTCCGATTCCGTGGTGAAGTAATAGTCTACGCCGTCACTCTCAGCTTCTCGGCGGGGTCTGGTGGTCATTGTGACCACCTGATGGAAGGAGAGACCCAATTCCTTCATCCGAGCCAGCACAGCGTCTTTCCCCGCACCAGAGGAGCCGGAGAGAACAAACAACAAGCCCGTTGGCTTACTCCTGCTCCCTCTCCGCACCCTGCTCCTTCGGGTCAGACCTGCGGGTGGCTGCCACCCTGCTGGCAATCGTTTCGGGCGTTATGGCGGCAAGAATGATATGCCCGCTCTCCATAATAAGGATGGCTTTGGTCCGTCGGCCGTTAGTTACGTCGACAACCAGGCCTCTGTTTCTCCCCTCTTGAATAAGGCGCTTGGCCGGCGCCGAGTTGGGAGAAATCACAGCCACGGCTTTGTTGATTGCAGCCATGTTACTAAAACCAAGGTGTATCAACTCCGTAAACATTTCGGCCTCCGTAAGTCTGCCTAATTCGCCGTCACAGCCTTCAGGTCCGCCCAGAAGCTGGGGTAGGAGACTCCCACCACGTCAGCACCTTCGATTTGCGTCTCACCCTCAGCAACCAGGGCTGCCACCGCCAGAGCCATGGCCAAACGATGGTCGTGGTGGCTTGAGCATCTCGTCCCACGCAGCTTCGCCCCTCCGTGAATGATCATTCCGTCAGGCCTCTCTTCAATTCTTGCCCCGAACCTGGCAAGTTCACCCACCAGGCTGCTGATCCGGTCACTTTCCTTTACTCTCAGTTCCCCCGCGTCCTTGATAACGGTCACGCCAGTGGCAATGCAAGCCGCCACAGCAATCACTGGGATCTCGTCAATCAGTCGAGGAATGAGCTCGCCCCCTATTTCGACCCCGGTCAACTGGCTTGACTCGATCAGGAGGTCCGACAGCGGCTCGTGCCCCGCCCCGTATCGGTTCTCTATTCTAAGCTTTGCGCCCATTTTTAGCAAAACCTCGACGATGCCAGCCCTGGTGGGATTGACGCCGGTGTCCTTGATCCTGATACTCGCATCGGGGTGTATGGCACCGGCGACCAGCCAGTAAGCGGCAGAGCTCATGTCGCCTGGGATATGGCAACCGACGGAGTTCAGAGGGGCCCGCATAGGCACAATGGAGACGCGACAGCCTTCCACCCTCAGTGACGCTCCCATAGCTTGAAGCATACGCTCTGTGTGGTCACGAGACTTCGAGGGCTCCTCCACGGTTGTCTCACCCTCGGCAAAAAGCGCTGCAATCAGCACTGCTGACTTGACCTGTGCACTGGCAACGGGAAGCGCGTGACCTGTGCCATGAAGCCGCCCGCCCCTGATGGCCAGTGGCGCCAGGCTGTCACGCCCCCTTCCCCAGATATTGGCTCCCATTCGCCGCAGCGGCTCAATTACCCGATCCATGGGACGGGAACGGAGCGAATCATCGCCACTAACAACGGAGAAGAATGGCTGGGCAGCCAGCAAGCCACTCAACAGACGCATTGTGGTTGCACTGTTCCCGGCATCGAGCACGTCATCGGCTTCCCGTAAGCCGTCATTTCCGACACCCTCAACTTCAATCGTCGGGGGCTCCGACGACACCTGCCTGATTTGCACCCCCAGGGCTTGCATGCAGGCCACGGTGGAGCCGCAATCAACCGCAGGTGAGAAGTTGCTCAGCCGCGCAGTCCCCCGAGCTATGCTATTCAGGACAACGGCCCGGTGGGATATGGACTTGTCACCTGGAGGGACAACGTCCCCTCTAAGAGTCGGACAAGGGCTAATCTCTTTTGTCATGGTCCTCAAGCCAGCGCTGCCGTGCCTGTCTCGATTCGATAAAGGCTTGCCGGATCTCTTCCGGACTGCCCTCGGTGATCAGGCGTCGAAATCGATTCAACTCCTCAGTGAAACCATCGATCCACCCGATGATATTGTCCACATTGGTGAGACAGATGTCGCGGTTCATTTCGGGATGTTGCGAGGCCAGTCGAGTCAGGTCGCGGTATCCCGTTGCAGCCAGTCCTGACATTCTCGGCCATTGAGGACTCCTGGTGGTCGTGGTCACCAAAGCAGAGGATAGAATAAAAGGAAGGTGACTGATTCCCGCCACGAGATTGTCGTGCTCTGAGGCAGCCATGAACACCGGCATGGCCCCGATCCGGCGCACCAAATTCTCCATCAGTTCAATGGACGCCTGAGCAGCACTTCGCCCGGGAACAAGGCAGTAAGTACAGCCACGGAAGAGGCCGGGCTCGGCCGCTTCGATCCCGGACAACTCCTTGCCGGCCATAGGGTGCCCACCGATGAAACTGACTGTCGGTGGCAAGCACGTATCTGCCCACTCCATCACCTTTGCCTTTGTGCTCGCAGTATCGGTCACCACACAACCCGAAGGCAGGTTGGCCCCGATTTGTGCCATAATCTCTTTGACCGCAGTCACGGGTGTGGCCAGGACCACGACGTTGGCCTGGTGAACCGCACGAAGGAGGTCCGTCTCGACCCTGTGAACGGCCCCGCTCCGCAACACCTTGTCCCCTCGCTCGGGATTGCGTACAAAGCCTACCAGCTCAGTCCCGCTCGGCTCAGATTCCATCAGAGCCAAGCCTATTGACCCGCCAATCAGCCCCACCCCGATGATGGTGATACGTTGTACCATAGGCCAGCCACTCAGACTATGAACGCCATCTCCTGATCAAGCTCCCCTGGCGGGTGACGGCGTCCGAACGTCAGCAAACATGATCGGACTCAGCGCCCTCGCCAGGTTTCTTCCCTTCAGTCGCCCGTTTCCTCCAGCTCAAAAGCTCTGTGCAATGCGCGCACAGCATCGGCCACGCAGTCCTCCCTGACAATGCAGGTGATCCTTATTTCTGACGTGGTGATCAGCTCAATGTTTACACCGGCTTGGTGCAAAGCCCTGAACATTGCCGCCGCGTATCCAGGCGTATTCTGCATGCCCGTGCCGACGATACTGACCTTGCCCAACCCTGAAGAACTGACGCATCCCCTGGCTCCAATTGACTTCGCGATTGGCTCGACAATGAGTCCAGCCTTGTCAATGTCGTCCCGCGTCACGGTGAAAGTGAGGTCAGTGATACCGTCGACACTGGTATTCTGGACGATAGTGTCTACGCTTACGCCCGCGTCGGCCAAAGGGCCAAAAATGGCGGATGCTATACCAGGCTTATCAGGGACACCGAGGACGGTGACCTTAGCTACATTCAGGTCATGAGTGACGCCTCTAACTTTGTTTCGCAGCTCCATGCCTACTCCTCCATGAATGATCGTACCCGGATTGTCGGAGAAGCTGGAGGCCACCACTATTGGCATGTTGTGCAGCTTTCCTATCTCCACCGCACGGGGATGCATTACCTTGGCTCCGTAGGTGGCCATCTCCAGCATCTCATCGTAGTCAATCTCGCTGAGCTTGCGTGCCTCCGGAACAATACGAGGGTCAGCCGTAAACACGCCTTCGACGTCCGTGAAAATGTGGCAAGCCTCCGCTTCCAGACTCACTGCAAGCGCTACAGCCGTAGTATCGGACCCGCCGCGGCCCAGGGTAACCACATCCATCTCCTCCGTCACTCCCTGAAACCCGGCCACGACGACAATGTTGCCCTTCTCCAGTTCCTTCAGGATGCGCTCAGGAACAACAGCGCGTATGCGAGCCCGACTGAAGGAGGCATCCGTCTGAATCCCAGCCTGCCCGCCATTGAGGCTAACCGCCTTGTGCCCCATAGACTTCAGAGCGATGGCCAGCAACGCGCTAGACACGACCTCGCCGGTGGAGAGGAGAACGTCAATCTCCCTCTCATCAGGCTGACTGGTGACCTGCCGCGCCAGGCTGAGCAACTCATCAGTGGTGTCCCCCATAGCCGAGATCACCACCACCACCTGGTCCCCCTTTTCCGTGGACGCGATTACGCGGCGCGCAATGCCTTTGATCTTGTCGACATCGGCTGCTGAACTACCACCATACTTCTGCACGATAAGGCCCATTTCGTCTCGCCTCACTGCTTCCGCCCAATGAAATCTTCCATCAGCTTGTAGCCGTCATTGAACTGCAACTCGCTTTCGGCGGCACCTTGCTCAGTAAAGGCAACCGCATCATCGGCTTCAACACCCTCACCGCACCAGGCAAAGGGAACCGGATCATTCGTATGGCTACGGAGCTGGATCGGGGTAGCGTGATCCGGCAGAACCAGTAGCCTGTATGCCGGCTGGCGACTGAGCCACCTTCTGACAGCACCGACTACAAGACTGTCAAAACTCTCGATTGCCCTGAGCTTCTGGTCCAATTCGCCGTTATGACTGGCTTCATCAGGAGCCTCAACATGAACGAGGACGAAGTCATCTTCCTCCAGACACCTGATCGCATGCTCGGCTTTGGCCTCATAATCGGTGTCGTAGTAGCCGGTGCCCCCGGGCACATCGATGGCGTGCAGCCCGCTGAGCCCGGCTATTCCCTTGACAAGGTCTACTGCGGAAATCACCCCACCCCCGACTCCGAAGCGCTGTTCAAAAGGAGGCAGACTGGCAGCCTGCCCCTGGCCCCAGAGCCAGATCATGTTGGCCGGTCTCTCTCCCCTCTCAATCCGACATCTATTGACATCGTGGTCGCACAGCAAACGGTAGGACCGTTCCATGAGGCCAACCACCTGCTCAGCGCCTTCGCCGCGGGGCAGGTTTGCCCTCACTGGCTGCCCGATGACGTCATGGGGCGGCACACAGCTGACCCGAGTGAGATTGGACCCTTTCATAACACAAATATGGCGATAGCTTACCCCTGCGTAGAACCTGGCATCCTCCCCGCCAAGGTGCTGGTCCAGGAATCCAACCAACTCTGCCGCTTCGCTGTCACCGATATGTCCTCCGCTGTAGTCGGCAATGCGACCGCCCTCCACGGTGATCAGGTTGCACCGAAAGGCGACCAAGCCCTCGCCCAGCTCTATACCCAGCCTTGCTGCCTCCATCGGCGCCCGCCCGGCGTAGTACAGCGCAGGGTCGTAGCCAAGAATGGAGAGGATGGCTACGTCGGAACCCGGCGCAAAGCCCGGCGGAATCATCCTGGCAAGGCCTAGCTGACCCAGCCTGGCAACACCATCCATGTTGGGAGTGATGGCCACCTCCAGCGGCGTGCGCCCGTCCAGCTCGCCGAGCGGGTAATCGGCCATTCCATCCCCTATGAGTACTGCGTATTTCATCACTTGTTGTCTTCCACCAACCGAGGACATATAATGCTTCAGGCGGGGTGTAGCGCAGTTGGTTAGCGCGCAGCGTTCGGGACGCTGAGGTCGGAGGTTCGAGTCCTCTCACCCCGATTTCTTCAGCCCGATATCTCCACAGGCTCGCCCAAAGCACCGGAGGCCTGTCGGAGGACTATGCCATTATAATCACGCTCTTCAGCCCATGGCAACCTATTGTGAGCCGGACGCACAGCAGGGGCGTCTGTTTCTGGATTCCACATTACCACACGTCTCCCGCGGTCAGCGCGGCTGCCAGGCCAGATAAGCTCCCAGCCGACAATTTGACAAGGCTTGGCCGCCTCGCTATACTATGTACCTCGCGATACGACTAGACCAAGGGGGGCTCGTTGTCGCTGGCACACTACTGTTTGGCTCGCACACAGCACCTGCGAGGCAAACCTTCATCCGCTATCGGGGGCCAGGTACGTGGAGTACATGCTGTCCCTGACCAGCTCTTTCTACCCAGTCCGCAGTTGACCATGGAATGCAGGGATGCACCACGCAGGACTCTTATTCTCATCGAAACTCGCAAACGAAAATCGCGTACACAACGATCTTGATCGCTAAGGAGGAGAGTATGAAAACGCTGGTCACCGGTGGCACGGGTCTGTTGGGAAGCTATCTGGTGGAAGCTCTGCTGGACAAAGGCCACGAAGTGCGCGCCCTGGTCCGCAAATCATCGGACACGAGTCATTTGCAGACCACCAAAGCCGAACTGGTATACGGGGACGTGTGCGACTACGACAGCCTGCTCCCGGTGGTGGAGGGAATTGACGTAGTTTTCCATGCTGCCAGCAAGGTCACCCCTGGGTGGGGCACATGGGAGGAATTCGAGAACACCATCGTCAAGGGCACCGAGAATCTCCTCAAGGCCAGCGCCGAAGCGGGCGTGCTACGCTTTCTCTACGTTAGCAGCCACTCGGTGATAGGAAAGGCCTGCTTGTGCGACACCCCGGCAGATGAGTCGGCACCCTACGACCTGGAACTCACGCAAGACACCTACTATGACTACGCTAAGATGATGGCCGAGAAGGTGGCGCTGCAATGCCAACAGGACGGCAGAGTCAAAGTCTCGATCATAAGGCCAGCCATGATCTATGGGCCGAGAGACAGGCTCCTGACCGACCGGGTCTACCGCCACATGTCAATGCGCATTATCGTCTGGCCGGGAAAAGCCAGGGCACGTTGTGCTCCGGTCTATGCCTCTGACGTGGCCGAGTGCGCTATTCTGGCGGCCACCAGCGACCAGGCGGTAGGGCAGATATACAACGTAGCCCCGCCCGGCGAGATATGGTTCCGAGAGTTCTGCGGTTGGATGATCAAGGCCCAGGGCGGACGGCGGATACAGATCACGGTTCCCTATGTGACGGCTCGAATAGGCTGTTTCTTCCTGGAACAATGGGCAAAGTTGCGACGGTCCAAGAAGATGCCCTATCTGACCCGCCCCAGCGTCCGTTTCCTGAACGACGGGATGAATGTCGACGGCTCAAGAGCCATGAGAGAGCTGGGGTGGAAGCCCAGGGTGTCAATGGAGGAAGGCACCAGACTATACGTCCAGTGGCGGCGGCAGCAAGACCACAGGTAACCGGCTTCAGTGACTCCTCATGCAGCGATAGGGCCCGACCAAGGGCAGCCAACGGTCATCAGACGAAAGATCGCTTGAGCAGGCCAACCGCGGCAGCCACCTTCTCAGCAGCGTCGGGCGCCTCTGACTCAATAGCGGCGCGGGCCTCGTCGACCCTCTCCTTGACCTCGGGCGGCAACCCTCCACAGACACTGAAGAAAGACCGCCTTCTCCGTTCCAGTATGAACCCGAGCCGCTCCAGCGGAGTCCTCGACTGGTACCGGGCGATGGCATCCAACATGGTCTGCTTGTCCTGCGGCAACTGCCCTTCCACCTCCCACAGCAGATTCACCATCTGGTCGCTGGTCACATAGGACGTGCATTTCAGATTCTCGATCAACAGGCCAATCTCGGCCACTACTTCATCCTCATCCAGCGGCTGGAACTCGCCGGTCTCCACCTGCTCATAGAGTGGGCAGACCGGCCCAACAGCCAGGCTTCTCAACCTGATGAAATGCGGGTTGATCTCATTTAGCACGCCGGCAGATTCCAGGGCGTTCTTCTCAGACCACTTCTTGCCCCCCAGACCAGGCATAACGTACTCGGACAGGGTCATGCCAGCCTCAATTGCCTTCCGCCCTCCGCTCATGTGTTCCTCCGCCGTAACTCCCTTCTCCATGAACGCCAGTACCTCATCAGCGCCGGATTCGAGGCCAACATGCAAACGGGCCAGACCAGCTTCGTGCAGTAGCACCAGTTCGTCCGGTGACTTCCGGGCCATCGTCCTGGCGCGGGCGTAGGACGTCACCCGCTCTATGCTGGGCAGGGTCTCCCTCAGGTGTTTGAGCACCTCCACCAACTCAGGAGTCCGCATGATGAGCGTATCGGCGTCCTGCAGGAAGGCTGTGCGCCCGCCGGAAGCCAGCCAGTTGGCCACGTTGACCAGGCTATGCAGTCTTGCCTCCAGGCCGCCCGGCTCGGCCGTGTCTCTGCCGTATAGCTCTGGGTTGCCCTGGACTACCGCCTTCAGCACAGCGTTGTCAATCTGCCCCCCTTTACCCATCCGCCATGACGCTGTCTTCAACTCAGTAGCCAGCGCACCGGCTACGTCAATGTCCCCTCTGATCTCGGCTGGAGAGCGGTACTCGAACTTCTGCGTCTTGTAAACGGGGCAGAAGCGACACCTGTTCCACGGGCAGTTGCGCGTTGCCCTGATGAGAAGAGAGCGGTCGCGCCCTTCGCTCGGTGGTCGGATGGGCCCGAGGTCGTAGGACCATCGCTCTGCCGTGGAAGTATCAATGCGGTAGCTGGTACTCACCTGATGACTGCTTAAACAGATTGCTGCTGCCTGTACATTATCCTATAGGTGTACCCAGACCTTCAAACCGCGGAGACGGCTCTATGAATCGATGATAATCGAACTCCGCAGCCTGGCTACTGCGGCCTGACCACGAACCTGTTAACCAGATCCACTGTTTCGGCGACGTTCAGCTTCGTGAAGAGCAGGGAAAAGCGGTCTTCAAGGGTGGCAGTTATCCTGTCCAGGTTGTCCTGTGAGATGCTCCACATTTCCTGCTTGAAGTCACCGAAAGCCTTCTTTCGCGTCCTGTAGATGAACTGGTCCTCGGTATCTCCCCGCCTTCTTTCGCGACTGTATTCGTCCAGGAGATGTCGACGGATATCGTTCAGCAGGTCGCTCGGGAAGTGAGGGCTGTCATAGATGATGTTCTGGAACCCTGTAGCCAGGTGGACCTCAGCTGCTCCGACCTCGGGGAAGCGGTCAAAAGCCTCCTCGGGGAGAGTAGAGGCCCCATGCTGAACAGCACCGGCCATACCGTACTCCACCCGTGCCGCCGTGGACAGTCTTCCCAAGGCGTCGAAGTCCAGCCTGACGCGTGCAATAGAGCCGTCGGGCAGAACCACGCCGCCATGTGTAGTCCCGGTCTGCACGCTGATCTTCGAAATCCCCGTGACATCGCGCCGGAGTGAGTTGACATATCCGCTCATGAAGGCCCTGAGGTCCTCGACAGTGCTGTTTCTCCGCCCCACCTCACCTATTTCGCCACCAACGGAAATGGTGACTCCCTCAGGCTCAATGCTGCGGATGAATTCGGTCATTTCGGCAGTCACCCGACAGTTCTTTTCCTGCTGCTCCATCAGCTGTTGTCTCTCCAAGTCCACAAGAGTAGACGCATCTATATCTATGTTGAGGAATCCGGCACGCACAGACTGGCGTATTAACTCCCTGATAGCGTTCAGTTCCCCGTCCGCGTCTGAGCTGTATCTCTTGCGGCTAAACTGAAAATGGTCTCCCTGGAGGAACACGGGGCCCCTGAATCCTTCTCGCACTGCGCCAGCCAGAACACAGGCAGCGTACTCACCAGGGCTCTGCTTCGTGTAGCCGATCTCCGAGCGGGCAATCTCAAAGATGAAGGCACCGACCCTGTGTTTCAGTGCCGCCCTGAAGGCAGCACGGGCCACATGGTAGGTGATTCCGCGGATGTTTATCGCCGGGACTGTTATGCCCGTGTACAGCCCCCGTCCAGCAGCTTCATAAAGCCCCTGGATACTGGCTGGAAACACCCCGTGATCAGAAGCGGATTCTCTTATTTCCAGTTGATGCCTCTCCCTGGCACTGGCGTCCGGAGAGAAGACTGCATCGTGAACCAGAGTGTCAAATTCGTCAACCGGAGTGGACATAGAAGCATCACCTCCCACCCCCAAATCCGTGGGCGCTGCGGAGGGGTGGCTACAACGGATCCGACCCCCGCCTCGTCCGCCTCGGAACCTTCTTCCCCGCGCCAAGAATACTGCGGCGACCGTTGTACCTTCCGACGTCGTACTGTTTGTCCACGTCGACCAGACTGAGTTTGCCTATGACATCCTTGAGTGGAACGGCAGTGATCCTGCCATTCCTGTAGCTCACCATCTTCCCAAAATCCTGACGCAGAACCAGATCAACCGCGGCAATCCCAAAATACCTCCCCATTCTCCGGTCGTACGCGCAAGGCGCACCGCCACGCTGCAGGTGGCTCAGAACCACGCTTCGAGCATCAAGCCCCGTGGCTTCGTGGACCTGCGCAGCCAGGAATTCCCCAATTCCGCCAAGCGCCTTGTGACCGAAGGCATCCACACCTTCCCGCTGCACGAACTCCCCACCCCCAATCGGTTTCGCCCCCTCGGCTATCACGATAATCTCGTACCTCGTTCCTCCCCTTCTCCCCTCCTGAATCAACTCGTTGACCTTCTCGACAGAGAAATCGTGCTCCGGAATGAGTATAATGAACGCTCCGCTAGACTCGCCACCCTCCAATGCCAGCCATCCTGCCTTTCTCCCCATGGTCTCCACCACGAACACTCGCTTATGGGATCCCGCCGTCGTCCTCAGCCTGTCCACCTCCTCAGTAATCACGTTCAGAGCCGTCTCAAATCCCAGCGTATAATCGGTGCCGCAGAGGTCCTTGTCAATGGTCTTGGGTATGCCAACAACATTGGCTCCGTCCTGGGACAGTCTGTGTGCCACGCCCAGGGTGTCATCTCCACCCACAGCGATCAGAGCGTCCAGACCCAGCTTCTCTATGTTGTCGAGCACCCTCTTTGACTGGTCGCTTTGCGGGTTGTAAGGGTTTGTCCGCGACGTACCAAGGAACGTCCCGCCATATCTGTCCCATGTCCTGACCATCTCCTGGCTCAGAGGCAGAACATACCCGGGAATATCTGGCGAAGTAGGTTCAACCTGGATCAGCCCCTTCCAGCCATCTCGAATGCCAAGGACATCGTATCGCATGCCCCTTTCCCACTGGAGCCGTTCGTCCAGCGCGGTCTTCACAACCCATTTGATGGCGGGATTCAACCCAGCACAGTCCCCACCACCAGTGAGAATGCCTATCCTTCTTCTCTTCATACTCATGGCTTCTGCCGCCTTGTGGAGTCAGCGCCTTGAACGGTCGACGACGAGGGAACGCACTTGATCAGCTTTGTCAATCAGCGTCAACTGTTCGGCCTTCGACCAGTCTCTCAGCACCAACCAGTCATCGCCTCGGCGAGTCTGGCATGATATTATATCACCGAACACTGCCTTCAGGTACAAGATCGTGCCACAACCTCATGAGGCGGGTCGCCGTCAGAGGCGCCCTCGCCGGCTTTTGCAGATGGAATAGGTTCCAGCAAGGTTCCATTTCTGCAACCTCGCCGCCAGGCTGACGCCGCGCTGCGACTCACCAGCGGCTGTCCATGGTGGCCGTGACCGCACCAGGCCGAGCTGCCCTGCAGATCGGTCATGCGGCAGAAAAGAGTGCATAAAATGGGGTAAGGGCAGTCAAGCAGCGCGTCGCGGTCGCCCCAATGCCGCCTGCCTACGTGGCCAGAGGAATCTGATGTAGGGTCCTTGCACAGCCGCGGGCCTGGCTGGCGTGCCGCAGAGGTCTAGGCTGCACCTGCGCTGACACCTGACCTTGCAGCCTCGTTGCGGCGAAGCACGTTCTCGATATGCGATATCAACCCAGCCGCATCCAGGGGCTCAGTCAGGTAGTCATCAGAACTAAAGTCAAGGCGCCTTACCTTGTCCCTACCTGCTCCCCAGGCACTGAGCATCAGGATCGGGACCTGGCACCACTGTCGTATGCGCAGTGACACCTCGATGCCCTCCATCGTCGGCATCATAGCGTCCAGTAATACGAGGTCAGCAACCTCAGCATCAAGCAAAGCTCGCAGTCCCTCGCCGCAGTCCTTCGTGCTGTATGACTGGTAACCGTATTCTCTGAGGTTCCGTTGCAGGAACCCTTGCAGAACCGGGTCGCTGCTTATAACCAGAACCTTCACGTTCGGCATCACGTCAGTCTCCTTGCTCAAATCAGACCCTTATGCCCGATCTGCCTGCATGCCCAAGTGACAACAGCGCTGACCACCTCAAACCGAGTGACTGGCGTCCCCAGACCACTGAACAGCATTCGCCCCGTGGTTCGACCCTCCGTCGCCCATGCGGCGCACCACAGCCCGCAAGCGGGCTATTGTCTCAGCAGCTCCCGCCCTCTCGGGCAAGTAACCGTCGACATCCAATGAGTGCAGCATCTCCCAGTCGGTCCAGTGGTCACCAACGGTCACCACCACCGAGATTCGCGGCAGTCGGCTGGCCCAACGACAAACAGCTTCAAATCCTTCGGCCAGGCTGTCTATCACCGCCAGATTGACGCCTCCACTCTCGACAGCAGCCATTGCCTGGGCCACATCCGCAGCCCCAACCACCTCGACCCCCTCCTCACCCAACACCACCGTCATCCTCTGTCTAAGACCTTCCCTTCCGAAAACCATTGCCTTCAGTTTCATCATCCAGCCCGGTCCGCGCGTCGAAACTTCAACGGTTTTCCTTAGTACGAAAGGCCGAATCTGACAACCAACTCACGAGGTGCCACATTGCGTTGCATCAGCATCCCAGGTGTAGGGCCCTTGAGCGCTGCCACGCACAGATGTGCCCGAGCGATCAGCCTCCTCCAGGCCCAGACTGGGCCCCTGAACTCACCACCTGCTCCGACTGATCACCCAACTCCAGCTTGTCCAACAAATGCTGGTAGAATCGAGCTATGTCTTCGTCCTCGATCTCCTGTCCCGCTGTCTCAAGGGGCTGCGACAGAGCGGTGCGACAGAACCCCGCAATGCCGTCCGACACGGCCCCTATGCCCAGGCTGCCAAGCCTGGTCCCTGACAGCACGGGCGTCCACATTGCCAGGGAGAACAAGGCGACAATAATCCCGCCCAACAGAATCCCGAGGGAAAATACAAAGATGGTCTTCACGCGGCATTCTCCACCATTTCCTTCTGCGAGGATAGGTTACACGCCTATCCTTAAGTATCCGTTAACGCCGAGTCCGAAACCTTAACGGCAGATTACAAGGCCGTTACAACGAAATAAACTTATCTGGAGCAAGAAGATTGGCGAAACGACCCAGAGAATGAAAGCCTGGCAGCTCATGCCAGGCGCCTTTCTGGCCATGTCCGCCCAGCCGTGCCGCAATACTGCTGACAGGCAATCAAGTTGAAGCACGCCGCATATTGGGCTATCCTAGTCAAATAGAAGGAGAGTCAACATCAGAGCCTCAAAACCGCGCAGCAAGCACCCGCCCATCTCGGGACTGATATTCAATATCCAGAGGTTCAGCATACACGACGGTCCGGGAATCAGGACCACTGTATTCCTCAAAGGCTGCCCGTTGCGGTGCCGCTGGTGCTCCAATCCAGAGTCGTGGAACTTCCAGTCTGAAATCGTCACCAACGACGTAAGATGCACAAGGTGCGGCAAGTGCCAGCAGGTCTGCCCTGTGGACGCGATCAGCGTCGATCAGAAGGCCAGGAAGGTCAACCGGTCCAGATGCAATTCCTGCTTAAGGTGCGCTGAGGTGTGCCCCAACGGGGCAATAGAGGTCACCGGCAGGTACATGACGGTGCCCGAGGTCTGCAGCGAGGTGGAGAGGGACAGGCTTTTCTACCAGAACTCCGGAGGCGGTGTAACGCTGTCAGGGGGTGAGCCACTGTCGCAGTGGGAATTTGCACTTGAGCTGTTGAGAAGATGCAAAAGAAAAGGCATTCATACCGCACTCGACACATGTGGATATGCTCCCTGGGACATCCTTAAGAAGTTGCTCCCCTTCGCCGACCTGGTTCTCTTCGATATCAAACACATGGACCCGGAGCAGCACCGCAAAGGAACAGGGAAGAGCAACAAGCTCATCCTTGAAAACGCCCGGAAAACGGCTGCCAGGGTGCCAACATGGCTCAGAGTCCCGCTTATTCCTGGGTATAACGCCACAGAGGAGAACCTTGAGGAAGTCGCCAGGTTGGCTGTGGACATCGGCGCAGAGAAGGTGTCCTTGCTGCCCTACCACGTATGGGGTCAGGCGAAGTGGGCCAGGATCGGCAGGCGATATCCCATGAAGCAGGCCCCGCTTACGACGGATGAGTTCGTTGAGCGTTGCCAGCGAGTAGTGGAAGCTCCCGGACTGCTAGCTACCGTTGGCAGGTAGCCTACCGCTGGAAAGAGGAGGGCGTGCCAGAGCGGATCAACGCATTGGACGGACCTGGGGGATCGGTCGAGACCGAGCTGCAGAGACTCTACTCCGGGACCGTCATCGACCACTTGTTGAATCCGCGGAATGTCGGGCAGTTCGAGAAGCCCGATGGATGGGCGAGATTGACCAGCCCCTGCGGCGACAGAATACAGATTTGCCTCAGGGTGAAAGATGACAGAATCTCTGACGCCAGATTCATGAGTGATGGCTGCGCCGCTACTATCGCCTGTGCCAGCGCCGCAACAGAGATGGCCAGAGGGAGAAGGGTCTCCGAAGCTCTGCTGGTAACTCAGGACGACATCATTGAAAGGCTGGACGGGCTGCCAGAGTCAGAAGTCCACTGCTCAGTTCTAGCAGCCAGCACCCTCAGGGCGGCTGCCAAGGACTACCTGGCACTTCGCAGGGAGCCATGGAAAAAGCCCTACCGCAGAATCGAGCCTCTTTAAGCAGGGGAGAAAAGGCAGGCTACGATACAACTACCGTGATGGAAGGACTGTTGACAAAACTGGACACTGGCATTCCTCGACGCAGGCCTTACCACCCAGGACAATCTGACTCTACAGAAGCTCCTCTACCTTCGAACGCAGCGTCCTTTCAGGCACAGCACCAAGACTCTGGTCAACCAGTTGACCATCCTTGAAGAACAGCAGAAGGGGAATGCTCATGACCTGGTATTTGGCAGCCATGTCGCGGTTTTCATCCACATTCAGCTTGCAGAACTTCAGTCTGCCCTCGTATTCTTCCGACAGCTTGTCCACTGTCGGGCCGACCATACGACACGGTCCGCACCAGGGAGCCCAAAAGTCCACCACAACAGGCAGGTCGGATTTGAGTACCTCCTGCTCAAAGTTCCGATCGTTGATCTCCAAGGTCACAGTCTTCCTCCTTCCAATTGCTTGTGGGCTTCTGAGCCAGGCAGACCGCAAATGCGTGCCAGCCTCGCCGGTGCGAGAAGTCCGTACACACGGGGCAACGAACGTCTCCCTGCGTGCACACCTGGCTTGCCAGTCAATTCTACTTTGCGTCTGGCCGTTTTTCAATACGAGTCCATTGGTCACAGGAATCGTCCAGGAACCCTCGTCAGCCTGCCACGGACAGGATAGCTTGACCAGGCGACCGCTCAGCCATTACTATGCCCCAGCGGCGATTGCACTCAGGGGATGCTATTTCTCAGCATGGACCCAGTCAGTCTGATCATCAACGATGTGGAGATCAAGGCCCCCAGGGGAGAGAGGCTACTCTGGGCAGCCCTTGACAACGACATTTACATCCCCAACCTCTGCGCCATCAGGGAGGCAGACCTGCCCTTTGGCGGCTGCCGTCTCTGCTTCGTTGAGATAGAGGGCAGGAGGTCGCCAGTTGCTGCCTGCAGCGAGATGGTCGAAGATGGAATGGTAGTACATACCAACACGCCACGGGTCAACCGGCTCCGCCGCACGGCCTTTGAACTGCTCCTATCACATCATCATATAGACTGCCGAACCTGCGCCAGACAAGGCGACTGCGAACTGCAGCGGCTCGCAAAGCGACTGGGTCTCAAGCTGAAACTGCAACGGTTCAGAGCCATACCCAAGTCTCTGCCGGTAGACTCGAGCCATCCGCTCTTTGTCTACGATCCAAACAAGTGCGTCCTCTGCAGCAAATGTGTCTGGGTGTGCACCGAGAAAGGCGTCGGGACCCTGGACTTCGTGCGTCGCGGCATTGATACTGTGATCAGCACCTTTGACAACGTTCCGCTGGCCGATTCGAACTGCAGCGGCTGCCTGGAGTGCGTCAAGGTCTGCCCTGTCGGCGCACTGGTGCTCAAGAACGGTGGTGACTAGGGGGGACTGCTGACAGATGGAGCTGAGATTGACCACTTTGAGCGAGAACACAGCCCCCGCAATACCGCGGGGGCTGCTGGGGGAGTGGGGACTGAGCGTGCTGGTCGAGGTGGACGACCTCACCGTTCTGCTCGACGCGGGGCAGAACGTATCCGCCGTCAACAACGGCGACATCCTGGGCACAGAGTGGTCAAACATAAATGCGATAGTGCTCAGCCACGGCCACTACGACCACACCGGCGGCCTGCGACAGGTGCTGGGCAAGACGAGAAAGCAGGTGGAAATCATCGCTCACCCCCACGCCTGGACGAACAAGTATGCTCACGTCCCCGAGATCGACTACTCAGCGTACATAGGCATACCCTTCCAGAAGGAAGAACTCGAGAGCCTGGGAGCCGTCTTCAAGCTGACCAGCCAGCCAACGTGGCTATCGGACAGCGTGGTGACAAGCGGCGAAATACCCATGATCACCGACTATGAGATGATAGATCCCGGTCTCTGCATCAAGGAGGGCGGCCGGTTTATGCCCGATCCTCTCGGGGACGATCAGGCTCTATTCATCAAGATAGACCAGGGGCTGGTGGTAGTGTTGGGCTGCGCTCACCGCGGCATTATCAATACTCTGCGCCATGCCCAGAAGGTGACCGGGATTGACCTCGTCCACACCGTCATCGGTGGGACGCATTTCTTCCGTGCATCCGAAGCGCAAATAGAGATGGCAATAGCCGAACTCAAAGCGATGGGCGTCCAGAGACTGGGGGTCTCGCATTGCACCGGCATGCCGGCCGGAGTCAGGCTGGCCCAGGAGTTTGGCGAAGACTTCTTCTTCAACAATAGCGGCACTCGTGTTACGTTTTGAGCGTCGTCCAACCTGATGGAGCAGGAACTACAGGCGTGGCATTCATGAGGTCCTGGCAAAGAGCGTGGCTAGCACTGG
>CAZTYW010000003.1:17738-23441 GCA_964617695.1 uncultured Dehalococcoidia bacterium | reverse complement strand
AAGATGAATCACAACCGGGCGCTCATATTTCGCCTGGTCCTGATCGCAGTATCGCTGGCATTCGTGGCCGGCTTCGCAGTGGACCAGTACAGCTTCGTCCAGAGCGTTGTAAGGTTTCTCTGCATCTCCTGTTTGGGGCTGGCAGGCTGACAGGCAATGAGGAAGCTGAGATGGACGACGCAGTTCGTTGCGCTGGCTCTGGTCAACATCGGTTTCCTCGAGGTGTTGAAGCTGGGCGTTTGCGGCCCGTTCTTCTATTGCCATAGCTGCCCCGCAGCGGCATTCGCCTGCCCCATAGGTCTCCTTCAGAACCACCTTGCCCTGGGGAGCTTCCCATTCTACGCCCTTGGGACTCTGGGGGTGTTCGGCCTGGCCCTGGGGCGGTTCTGGTGCGGTTGGGCGTGTCCCTTCGGCGCCATTCAAGACGTGGTACTGTGGGTGAGGCGACGTGGCGACCCGGTGAACCTGCGGCGGGCTGCCTGGACGAAGTTCGTGGTCCTGGGACTGGTCCTGCTACTGGCCTGGGCCGTGGCAGACCTGCTCTTCTGCAAAATCTGTCCGGCCGGCAGCCTGTTCGCCGCCATCCCGCACCGTTTCGTCTCGCCTGAGCTGTCCTTCGGGACCTTCTTCTACGTCCACCTGGCGACACTGGCGGTCTCGGTTGTCGCCTTCTTCCTGATAGGCCGTTTCTGGTGCCGCTACCTCTGCCCCCTGGGAGCGATATTCGGGGCCTTCAATCCGGTGAGCATGCTGAAGGTGAGGGTCAACTTCAATGAATGCAATCGCTGCAGGCAATGCCTGGATGTGTGCCCAGTCAAGATCGAAGAGTTGGAGGATGTCGAGAACTCGACCGACTGCATTCGGTGTGGGAAGTGTGTCGAAGCCTGCAACAACAAGGCGCTGAAAATCTCGGCTTCGTTCCGCCGCTAGCAGGTCTGGCAACCACGACGGAATGACCGGTCACCGGACGCGGCCGGGTCACAGCCCCCGGTCAACAATGTAGCTAACAAGGTCGGCCAGGCGGCAGCTGTAGCCCCACTCGTTGTCGTACCAGGCCAGTACCTTGACCATGTTGCCACCAATCACCATCGTGCTGGCGGCGTCCACTATCGAACTGGCCGGACTGCCCTTGAAGTCCGAGCTCACCAGTGGCTCCTCACAACACTCCAGTATCCCCTCGAGCTCTTTCTCAGAAGCCGCCCGTAATGCCTGATTTACCGCTTCAACGGTAGGCTCCTTCTCCAGATCGGCCACCAGGTCACACAGCGATACGGTGGGAACAGGGACCCGAAGCGCAAGTCCGTGAAGCCTGCCTTGAAGCTCCGGAATGACCTGTGTGACGGCCCTGGCGGCACCCGTGGTGGTCGGGATGATATTCAGCGCCGCCGCCCTTGCCCGCCGCAGGTCACGGTGAAACATGTCAAGCAATCTCTGGTCATTGGTGTAGGCATGAACCGTGGTCATCAGGCCTTTGCTCACCCCAAAGTTCTCATGCAGCACCTTCACCACCGGCGCAATGCAGTTGGTGGTGCAGGAAGCATTGGAGAGCACACGATGCTTGCCGGGGTCGTACCTGTCTTCGTTGACACCGAGAACGACGGTAATATCTTCGCCTTTGGCCGGTGCCGAGATTATCACCTTCTTGGCACCGCCCTCGAAATGGGCTGCAGCCTTGCCGCCTTCAGTAAACAGGCCCGTGGACTCAACTACGACCTCAACCCCGTGGTCGGCCCAGCCGATCTTTCCAGGGTCCCGCTCGGCCAGAACCTTTACCGTCTTGCCATCCACGATGAGCGAGTCATCGCTCGCCTCGACCTTGCCGGGATACGCACCGTAAGTACTGTCGTACTTCAGGAGGTGGGCATTGGTCCGCGTATCCGTGAGGTCGTTGATGACCGCCACCTCCAGCTTGCCAGCATAGTTCTGGGTGATCGCCTTCAGGGCGAGCCTGCCAATTCGCCCAAAGCCATTGATGCCGATCTTGGTACCCATTCGACCCCTCCCTGTCTGTACCATGCAGAGACGCTAACACGACGCTCAGGGCTGCCTTGGCAGCCCTGAGCGGGTGCGCCGTCTACACGAACAATGACTTATTTATGCCGCCTTTGCCAGCGGGTCTTCTTAAGCATCTTCTTGTGCTTGTGTTTCGCCATTTTCTTTTGCCGCCACTTACGAACAGACCCCATACGCACTACCTTTCATAGAATCACCTGCCTTCCTTGGCAATCGTCGACTGCACCCGACGTCAAGCTGTCAAGCCCAACTTCCATGCTGGCTGCCGAGGAGCAGGGCCCCGGCATGCCATGCCAAGGTTGCGAACAGCGAACTGGTTCCCGCAATATCATATCATTAATGCCTCGGCGGCAAAAGTGACAACCCCCGTGCAAGGCTATCCATCGGCCGGGCACGGCCACCGACTGCCGCGCCAGCCAGTGCTTCGCCGCCAATACCGAACGCAGTAGAGGCGCAAGGTCGCAGCAACCGATTTCAACCAGCACCCGCGGCACCGTAGACTATGGTGCCATCCCGCTGCAGTCGCTCCGCTCTCCCTTCAGCGCACAGCGGTTCAAGATGCGCCAGGGCCGACATCACTGCCAATCGCCTGTCAAGAGCAGACAACTCCTCGAAGGACATGGCAACTCCGTTCACAATCCACGGAATCCTGAGGGATACCTCGTAGGCAGTCTTTGCCCCTTCCTTCAGAACATTCACGATGGCCTCTCTCCTATCTTCGTGGTGTCGGTAGAGTTCGCTGATGCGCTGTCTGAGACCGGCGAAGACATGCTCGTGTGCGGGAAGGACCACGTCGACGTCCAGTTGTTCGACGACCCGCAGAGAACGAAGATAGTCACCCAGCGGGTTATCCCCTGACTGAGGATGCAGGCTCACATTGGGGAATATCGTCGGCAGCACGTGGTCGCCCGAGATCAAGACCCTCCGCTTCGCCTCGTAGAGGCAAACGTGCCCTGGTGAATGCCCCGGTGTCCAGACCACCTCAAAATCAAAACGGCCGTGAGTGACCTTCTCACCACCACAGAGAGCAATGTCAGGCAACACAGGCAGGACATACTTCCTCACCCCAAGGGAGGCCTTCTGAAGGCGAGGCAACTCGTGCTGGGGTACACCATGGAGACGGAGCAGGTCGGCTGTCTCGGCCAACAGACCGTCCATGTCTACGTATCTCGAATGGACGAATTCCTGCTCCACCCTGTGCAGGGCAACCGTGGCCCCTGACCGCTGTTTCAGCTTGCCTGCCAGACCGTAGTGGTCAGGATGAAAATGCGTCACGATAATCTGGCGGATGTCCTCGAAACCAACGCCGACGTCAGCCAGTTGGCTTTCCAGGGCTTGGAGAGTTTGCTGGGTGTCCCAGCCGGTGTCAACCAGGAGAAAGTCGTCCTGCCCTTCGATCAGATAGCTGTTGACTTCCGTGAGTTCAGCGGTAGGAACCGGAACCGGCAGCTTCAGTTGGTGGATTCCGGCCAATACCTCCATCACTGCCGTCTCTGCCTGTCGAAGGCCATCCTTCCGGCATAATGGGCTGCCGAGCCCAACTCCTCCTCTATCCTGAGAAGCCGGTTGTACTTGCAGTTTCGCTCCGAGCGGCAGGGCGCACCGGCCTTTATTTGACCTGTATTCAATGCCACGGCCAGATCGGCTATAGTCGTGTCCTCGGTCTCGCCGGAGCGATGGCTGACCACAGCCGTCCAACCTGCCTGCAGCGCCCTGTTGACAACCTGGATGGCCTCCGTCAGGGTGCCTACCTGGTTGGGCTTGATGAGGATGGAATTGGAGGCGCCCGCGACGATACCGCGTTCCAGGCGTTCAATGTTTGTAGCATAGAGGTCATCCCCCACTAACTGGACCGCTTCGCCCAACGTCTCTTGCAGCAGTTGCCATCCCTTCCAATCATCCTCCGCCATGCCATCCTCAATGCTGACAATCGGATACGCTGACACCCATTCAGCGTAATACCCTACCATCTCCTCCCTATCAAACGTAGCACCCTCCCGGGCCAGCACGTACCTGTCTCCCTGGTAGAATGTGCTCGCCGCAGGATCGAGGGCAACAAAGCAGTCCTTGCCAGGCACGTACCCGGCCTTCTCTACTGCAATCAGAATCAGCTCCACCGCCTCCTCATTGGACTTCAGCGAAGGCGCAAACCCACCCTCGTCACCAACGTTGGTATTCAAACCCCTTTCTCGCAACACGGACCTGAGGGCATGATAGACCTCGCTGCCGGCGCGGAAGGCGTCTGCGAAGCTCCCCATCCCGGCAGGTACCACCATGAATTCCTGGAGGTCAGTGGAGTCAACCGCGTGCTTCCCGCCGTTCAGAATGTTCATCATCGGTACCGGCAGCGTGCAGGCCTTATCTCCGCCCAAATAACGGTATATCGGAACACCTGAAGAGGCAGCGGCAGCATGAGCCACGGCCAGCGAGGTCCCCAGGATGGCGTTGGCCCCCAGTCTCGCCTTGTTCGGGGTACCATCAAGCCCGATCATCGTCTGATCAATCGCGGCCTGCTCCAGAGCGGACATTCCGATTATGGCCGGGGCTATCTGCTCATGCACATTCCTCACAGCTTGAAGCACCCCCAGGCCATTGAACCTGGACCTGTCTCCATCGCGAAGCTCCAGCGCTTCGTGAGTCCCCGTGCTTGCCCCTGATGGGACAGCCGCCCGTCCGGTGCTGCCGCCGCGCAGAATAACTTCAACTTCGACGGTGGGGTTCCCCCTTGAATCGAGGACTTCCCGCGCCCTGATTCGTTCAATCGCTGTCGCTCTTGACTCCACGGTTCGGGGCCTTTTCCACCTCACCCTTGGCTGCCGCAATGGCCCTGTCAACGGCGTCCTCGGCACTCTTGGCCGGGATTATCGAGCCGTCCTGTTGCCCATTCAAAGACAGTGACCATGTATTCAATCCTACCACAGGAATTCCGTCCTGCAGAGCGTAGGCGATCTCAGACAGCGTGCCGTAGCTGCCATCAATGGCAATAACCGCCTGGCCAGATCTCGCCACGATTACGTTGCGCGCGTACCCGAGACCGGTGACTATGGGTATATCTACATAGGGGTTGGCCGCATGACGGCTGTTACCCGGCAGGATGCCCACCGTTGTGCCTCCTGCCGACTTCGCCCCTTTGCAGGCTGCCTCCATCACCCCTTTCAGGCCACCACACACCAGGATGACCCCTCGCCTGGCCAACTCCCGCCCTACTGCCTCGGCAACAGACGCCTCCTCAGCAGAGCACTCACTACCACCGATCACCGCTATCAGCATCCCCTACCTCTTTCTCTTCTCTCTGAAGCTAACATTGGCCGGATATCTCTGCGCGCCATGGTCAATAGCTCAAAAAACAAGATGGACACTTCCACCTCCTATATATTACAGGAAAGTACAAAGTGCCCGCCCTGTCTCGTTTTTGTTTGCACCTTTGCGGGCTAGCGGAGCACAAGCGAGATCAAACAGCCCTCAATACTCGATAACCGCTATTACTCCTCCCGCCTTCACTACCTGATCTGGAGAGACTTTGATTTCCTTGACAACGCCTGAAACTGGAGACAATATGGGGTTCTCCATCTTCATCGATTCCAGTATGCAGATAACGTCACCTTCCTTGACACTGCTTCCAACACTCACCTTAACATCGACGATCTTTCCTGCTAGGGGCACCTCTACTGTCTCTAGCGCCAAAGCTTC
>CAZTYW010000003.1:9136-17638 GCA_964617695.1 uncultured Dehalococcoidia bacterium | reverse complement strand
TTGATGAGGCTCTCACAGGCTACGAGTACGAGCTTATCCTGCTGGATGAAGAAGGTGGTGAACAGGGTGCACCGAACGGCGTAGGCGCTCTCTCCAGGCACCCTGTGAAGCGGGTCCAGTGCAGCGGCCAGCGGTCTGCCGACGTGGCGGCAGTGCTGGACCGGGTAGAAGGGCAATTCATCGGCCTCGTACAAGGCCAGCCACGCCATTCGGCAGAGATCATCCCGCAGCTCCTGAGAGAACTGCAGGCGGGGGCTGATGTGGCCGTGGCCAGTCGGTATGTGGCAGGCGGCGGTGTGACAGGCTGGAGCACCGGCCAGAGGGTCTGCTCCAGAGGCCTGGCAATGCTTGCCCGCCTCCTTCTGTCGTCGGTCAGGAAAGTAAAAGACCCTCTGTCGGGTCTCTTTCTGGCCAGAAAAGAAGTCCTGCAACACGCGGAGCTGCGTTCCTTCGGTTGCGGCACTCTTCTCGGAGCGCTGGCCAGCAGGAGCGATTGGTCAGTAAGAGAGGTGCCTCACGTCGAGGAACGGTTTGGAGCCAAACACGGACACGCTCTCAGAGACCAGTGGGGTTGCCTCCAATACGTCCTGATCCTGGCAGCGCGAGACAGGGAAATCAGGAGATTCGTCCAGTTCAGCCTTGTTGGGCTGACCGGAGTAGGCGTCAACTTCGGCACATTCTGGCTCCTGACCAGGCCCATCGGCCTGCCGGACCTCCCCGCACTTGCATTGAGTTGGGCCACCTCGGTTCTCTCCAACTTTGCTCTAAATGATATCTGGACTTTTCGGGACAGGAGGATCACCAGGCCGAAGGCGACCGTCGTTCGTGGACTTAAGTTCAGCCTGGCCAGTGCAGGTGCCATTGGCATCTATTACGCCATATATACGCCGCTGACGCGCTTTCTGGGGGTGTATGACCTGTTAGCCTATGGAATCGCCATCTTGGCCGGACTGGTATGGAACTTCAGCATAAACCTGGTGTGGACCTGGAGAAAGCGGCCGGCACAGCCTCCGTCAGGCTCCTGAGTATCTTCTAACCTCGAAGCGGTAGAGTTCTACGGGCTCATCCGGCAGAATCCCCGCCTTCTGACGGCAAATATCAATCTGTTCCTGGACCGTGTCTACGCCTTCCAGGTCCGGCAGAAGCAGCCCTCGCCGCACCCCGGTCTTCACGATGACCCCATACCTCTTGGGATCAAGCTGGCTCACATCCCCGACAGGTTCAGGCTGGGTCAGAACGTCTACGCTATAGGTCAGATGGGGAAGCTCGGCTACGCTTACTGGCAGGAAGCGGGGATCACGGGTTGCCGAGCTTATGGCATTGGCAATTGTCTCTTCCGCAACATTTGCCTGTGTCGGCTCGAAGGTGCCAATGCAGCCTCTAAGCGCCCCCTGTTTCTTGATTGACACGAAGACCCCGGCCCGCTCCGTCATCTCGGGGCTGAGCTCAATCGGTTCCGGGGTCTTCCTCCGTCCAACGTAGCTCTCCACCGTCTTCTTGGCCAGGCGCACCAGTGGGTGCAACTCCTTCTTTTCGGCATCACCGGCAGTTGTCATTCACCCCCTCCCTTCTGTTAGACTTATCCTCACATTGAGGTCAGCGCCGCAGAACCTGCAACTGGAATCCTCCAGGCCCGTCAATCGCGTTTGATAGCCCACCCGCTCAACGACCAGTTTACCGCAGGAATAGCAGATCGTGTTCTCCCTGCTGTGACCCGGTACGTTGCCCGCATACACGAAACTCAACCCTTCCTCCCGCCCAATGTCTATGGCCCTCTCCAGGCTAGCCAGAGGAGTCGGGGGCAAGTGGCCCATCCGATATTGAGGGTGAAACCTTGTCACATGCCAGGGTGTGAGCTCCCCCAGTTCATCCCTGATCCAGGTCACTATTCCCCTCAACTGCTGGTCGTCATCGTTCATCGTGGGAATGACATTGGTTACTACCTCTACGTGTACACCCCACTTCTCCTTGGCCCGCTTGGTTGTCTCAAGAACGCCACGCCACCGCGGCACCTTGGCTATCTGGCGATAGAAGTCATCCGAGAAGCCCTTGATATCCACCCTCCAGGCATCGAGGAAAGGGGCGATGATGTCCAGCGCCTCCGAGGTAAGATAGCCGTTGGTCACATACACTGTATACAGGTCCGCTTCCCTGGCCAGCTTGGCTGAGTCCAGAGTGTATTCGAACCAGATAGCGGGCTCATTGTAAGTCCACGCGATGCCCCGGCAACCGTGACGCCTGGTCAACTCAACGGCGTTTTGCGGAGTAACCCGCTGGGCCTCCGAGATCGCGGGCAGGTCGCTGCAGGAAATCTGCCAGTTCTGGCAGTGCTGGCAGTGGAAGTTGCATCCCCAGCCACCCAGAGAGAAGACGCGGCTCCCTGGGAAAAAGTGAAAAAGGGGCTTTTTCTCAATGGGATCCGCCGCCGCAGACGACACCACGGCATAGTTGAGGACGTAGAGTCTGCCGTCCCGGTTTTGACGCACCCGGCACAACCCGAGTTTGCCGGGCCCAATGACACATCGCCACTGGCACACGTGGCAGCGTACCCGGGAGCCCGAAAGCTCCTCACACAGCATGGCCTCTGGCAACTTCTCAGCCATTCCGCCAATTCAGATGATCTTGACTACAACAGGGGCTTTGCCCCACAGCTTCTCCAGCTGGTAGTATTCCCTCTCGAAAGGGGCGAAAACGTGGATGATGACGCTGCCCGTGTCGATCAAGACCCACCCGGAGGTGGCATCCCCCTCACGGTGGTAGGGAACGCCAGCTTCATATTTCAGCACCTGAATGATAGCGTCGTGGATCGCCTCCATCTGGCGCTCACTCTCACCGCTGCAGATTACGAAGTAGTCAACAAAGGAGCACACCTGCCTTGTATCCATCAGCACCACATCGGAAGCGAGCTTGTCTGCGGCCGCTTCTACCACTCTCTTTGCCAGTTCGACGGTCTCTGGCGGCGCCTGTTGTGTCACGCCTCTCGCCTCACCCCGCTTGGAGGCTTTTCCGCCCGCCATGCCGGACTCCTTTCTTGCTCTTGGAGCCTTCACATCACACCGCCCTTCCACACACACGACCTCTCGAGCAAGAAATCCGGCGCACAACACCAGTGGCAATAGCCAGCAAAGAAGCCTCGCCTACAACAGCACAAGTCTGCGCCACCTCACATTACCCGCTTCAGGCGGGGGTTGGGAGTGATTCCCGGGATTCTCCCCCGTTTGGCCACCGGCTTGCCTTCCACCTGATGCAGGTCAGCAGTGAAGTCGACGGGCCTCGTCCCGCTTATGTAGCTACCCACCCCGAAAGCATCCACAGGGGCTCGGCTCTCGATGAAGTAGCGGATGCGCTCGGGATCAACTCCGCCGCTGACAAATATCTTCACATCGTTGAAACCGGCCAGATCGAGTCTGGCCCTGGTCTCCTTGACCAGGTCGGCAGTGACTCCCCCCCGTTCTGACGGCGTATCAAGCCTTACTCCGGCCAGCCGACCCTGCATCGCCTGAGCCACAGTGACGCTCTCTTCAGGCTCATCCCTGAATGTATCGACCAGGGCAATGCAGGCGACTTCTGGAGGCATGTGCCTGTCAAAGGCAAGAGTGGCAGCGGCCGTATCCCCCATGACTATGATCAGCGCGTGAGGTATGGTACCGGTGGGTGCCACGCCAGCCAGCCTGGCGCCAGCAACGCTGGAGCAGCCAGTACAGCCGCCCACGATGGCAGCGTAGTCCAGCAAGCCTGCCACCGCGGGATGCACGTGTCGAACGCCGAAGCTGATGATGGGAATGCCCTGAGCCGCCTCAACGCATTGACGCGCCGCTGTTGCCCAGCCACTGCACTGTGAAAGCATACCCAGGTACCCAGTCTCGTACGCCCCATAGGCCTGATACGGGGCAGTTATCCTCAGCACCACCTCTTTCCTCTCAAAGGGCTCACCTTCGGAAAGAGACCACACCTCCCCGTTGCCCTCGGGCAGCACCCTGTCCAGCAGGGTGAGGACTTCATTCATCCCGCACAGGATGCCCGGCCTGCTGGGGAATACCTCCATAGTGGCCACAGGGTTGATGTTTTCTCGCTTCAGGATGTCTACGGCTCTCAGGAAATAGATGTCAGCGGTGTCCCCGGACAGGATAGAAGCCGGAATCTCGAATGGCGGGCTGGGTATCTCAGGTGCACAGACCCTGGTCAGTTTTGCACCGAGGACTTTCTCCATGTGCTCCAGGGCAAAGCGGTGTGCAGACAGGTCAAAAGAGGCCACGCAATCCACCGGCACCTCTACCTCGTAGTTGCGATTTCGCGCGTCCGACACCGTGTGCAACACGCATATGTTGGTACATACGCCACACACAACTAGCTTGTCAGGGCGAAGGGCTGCCAGTCTCTCCTCAAGGGGGGTATTGAAGAAACCACTGTACCGATTCTTGGGTATTACCTCGCCGGGGTACTGCGACAATTCGGGGATGAGCTCTGCCTGCGGCGTGCCAGCCACGCAATGGGGGGGAAACATCTTGAATTCCTCGTCACCAGGCTCGTGGTTGTCGCAAACGTAAAAGACAGTTGCACCCTGGGCCAGTTCCTGCTCCAGCAACCGCTGGACATTGGGGATCATTCGCCGGGCGGCTTCCCCACAATACAGCGGATTGCCTTCCTCAAGAAACCCCCTCACCATGTCGACTGCTATAACTGCATTCGGCATCCGCGACATCCTTCTGCAAATGGACTAGAAGTCCCCAAGCTCCGAAGCAAAATCCTCGAATAGCGAGACTGCCTTAGCGCCGTCTCCCTCCTCCAGCGCCTCTACAGTTGCCTTCAGGAGCTCAACTTGACCAAACAGGCGAACGGGCAAAGCCGGACCGGCACAGCACATACCCACGTCAGCTCGCCACAGGAGGGCTTCCTTGATTTCCAGAATTTTCTTCAGGTCTTCCAGGCAGTGCCTGCACTCGCCGGGGTCTCGCAGCCTCTCTTTTAGTGACTCGATCTTCTCCCTGGTGATAAGGAACATACTATACCCCGTTCGGACCAATATGCAAAGGCACTGGATAACACGGTGCATCACAGGGAAACATGATCTATGATCAACCTTTCGCCAGAGTTACCTGGGATTGTCCCCCTTCTGTGTTGCGCGTCCGGTGCGCCGCTGTGAGTAAGGTTATCCTACTGCCAGTTTTTGACAGAAGTCAATCCGCGCAGCCCGACTACCTGGCACACAGATAACGCGGGGCGCCAAATCCACGGCCAAGATTAGCGGGTGATGAAAGGACAGCGGCCAGCGCCGACCTTGCCATCAGAACCCGTTCGCAATACTCTATGATACGACCATACGCCGCGGCACCGGGCGATTCCAGGCCGCGTCTGGTCGCAGTCCCGCTCCAGAATCGGGGCAGAAGAATGAATTCACGGGAACGTCTGCTCACCGCGCTCAACCACAAAGAACCGGACCGGGTCCCGTTCGATCTGGGCGGCACGGTGGTTACCGGCATCCACGTCAAGGCATACAGGGCGCTGCGCGACTATCTCGGCCTGCCGCCAATCGAGCCGATCATAGTGGACGTCGTTCAGCAACTGGCACGTGTCGACGAGGACGTGGCAGAACGCCTGGGAGTTGACGTCAGGAACGTCTCGCCGGGTTCCCCAAATGGCTTCCAACTCCAGGCCAGAGATACGAGCGACAGCAGGTACGCCTACTTCTACGACGAGTACCAGATAGGGTGGCGAATGCCCAAACCTGGTGGCCTGTATTACGAGATGTTCGACCATCCTTTAGGGGGCAATATCAGCCAGTCGGATGTGGACGGTTACGCGCTGCCCGATCCAACCGACGCTTCGCGTTTCGCCGGCCTCATGGATACAGCCATGCGGGTGGTGGAAGACGAACAACGGGCGTTGGTTGTGGGCAACATATCGGCTGGCGTTTTCGAGCTGTACCTCTGGACGCGGGGCTTTGAAGACGGCTATGCCGACTTCGTCGGCAACCCTGCCCTGTCACAGAAGATGTTGCGCCGATACGCGGACCTGCAGCTTGCCTACTGGGCGAGGGTGTTCGATGTCCTCGGCGACACCGTTGACGTGGTCCAAATGGCCGACGACTTCGCCGGTCAGAAGGACATGCTGATCTCGCCCAGCTCGTACCGACAGTACCTGAAGCCCCTGCATAAAGAAATATTTGACTTCATTCACACCCATGGCAGGGCCAAGATATTCTTTCACTCGTGCGGCTCCATTCGCAGGGTAATCCCCGACCTGATCGAGATCGGGCTGGATATCCTCAATCCGGTCCAGGTGGGTGCTGCCGGGATGGAGCCGGTGGAATTGAAGCGGGAATACGGCAAAGACCTGGCTTTCTGGGGTGGCGGGCCAGATGCCCAACACGTCTTCGACGAGAATCACACCCCTGACGAAGTGCGCCAGGACGTCAAACGCCACCTGCTTGACCTGATGCCCGGCGGAGGTTTCGTCTTCGCCCCGGTCAATAGCATCCAGGCCAACGTGCCACCTCAGCATATCGCAGCTATGTGTGAGGCACTCCAGGAATACGGCCAATACTCCGGCTAGCTGGCGGGGAGGACAACTGCGCTGGCCAGGTACGTAGCAAACCGCACCCGCCTTCTAGCCCGGAGCCGAAACGCGCCATGCTTGTACGATTGCCGATTTAGGCATAGAATTATGGAGAACCCGACAAACTTGATTGACAATTGAGACTAACATAGCGACGCACAGGCAGGCGCATACGGTAGTCCTGACGAAGGAGGATTGACCACTGGACTCAAAGGCCAGGTCGAAGGGATACATTGAGATCGACCAGGAGAGGTGCAAAGGCTGCGAAATCTGCATTGCGTTTTGCCCCAAGGAGGTGATTTCTCCGTCCGGCCAATTGAACGCCAGTGGCTTCTCACCAGTCTTCTTCAACAACGGTGGCGGGTGTACAGGTTGCGCCGTCTGCGCCATAGTATGCCCGGAAGCAGCCATAGAGGTCTACCGTGGCTAGAGTCCTGATGGATGGAAACAGCGCCATTGGAGAGGCGGCCATCAGGGCCGGCTGTCAATGCTACTTCGGCTACCCCATCACTCCCCAGAACGAACTAACCGAATACATGGCCAGGCACCTGAGCAGAAGGAAGGGTTGTACTTTCATTCAGGCAGAAAGTGAACTCGCAGCCATAAATATGGTATACGGTGCCAGTCTGGCCGGGGCCAGGACAATGACGTCATCCTCGAGTCCCGGAATCAGCTTGAAGCAAGAAGGAATCTCGTACCTGGCAGCCTGCGAACTGCCAGCCGTCATCGTGAATATGTCCAGAGGCGGTCCTGGGTTGGGAAGCATAGCTGCCTCTCAGTCAGACTACTTTCAGGCTACGCGGGGCGGAGGCCATGGCGACTACCGGACCATAGTCCTGGCTCCATCTTCAGTGCAGGAGTTGGCCGACCTGACGCACCGCGCCTTTGACCTGGCCGACAGGTACAAGATCCCCGTGATAGTCCTCGGGGACGGCATGCTGGGGCAGATGATGGAGCCGGTAGAATTCAAACACGAAGCACCAGACGAACTGCTGGTCAGGAGCGATGCATTGAGGGGGGCGAAGGGACGGCCAAGCAGATTCATCAAGACGTGTACCTCGAATCCGAGCGAGATGGAAGAGATCAACTGGAGTCTGTACAGAAGGTACCAGTTAATCAAGAAGGAAGAGACCGATTTCGAGACCTTTCTTGTCGAGGATGCCAGGCTAATCGTTGTGGCTTTTGGGATAGCAGCCCGGATCGCCAGGGGAGCAATCAAGAATGCGCGAAGAGAAGGTCTGAAGGTAGGAATGCTGAGGCCGATCTCACTCTGGCCCTTCCCCTCTTCCAGGATCAAGGAGTTGGCAGGCAAGACGAAGAACTTCCTTGCGTTCGAGATGAACATGGGCCAGATGATTGAAGACGTGCAACTGGCCCTGGAGGGCAAAGGTGAGGTCTTCTTCTACGGTAGACCGGGAGGTGTGATACCCACGCCCAGCGAGGTCTTTCGTGTGGTATCCCGCCTCTATTACCAGAAAGGGCTGAAGTAGGCAAATAGATGAAGAAGGTGTACAGCTGGCCCAGGTCACTCAAGAGAAAGCACTTCCATTACTGCCCGGGATGCGGGCACTCCGTCATTCACCGGGTTATGACTGAGCTTATCGACGAGATGGACCTTCAGGACAAGATCATAGGCATTCCGCCAGCCGGGTGCGCCGTGTTTGCCTATGACTATTTCGACGTGGACATGGCAGAATCGGCCCACGGTCGGGGCGCAGCAGTGGCCACTGGCATGAAACGGGCGTATCCAGAGGCCATCGTATTCACCTATCAGGGGGACGGCGACCTTGCCGCCATCGGTACGGCGGAGACAATCCATGCGGCCAATCGAGGCGAGAGGATAACCGCCATCTTCGTCAACAACGCTGTGTATGGAATGACCGGAGGCCAGATGGCCCCCACTACTCTTGAAAACCAGGAGACCACCACCACTCCCTACGGACGGGA
>CAZTYW010000003.1:3516-9036 GCA_964617695.1 uncultured Dehalococcoidia bacterium | reverse complement strand
GGTACCGCCAACTGCACCGTTGCAGTATCCGACGAGGAGATTGCTTCGCCGGTGGCCTCGTCCCCGGACTTCATCGTGGCCATGAACCAACCTTCCCTGGTCAGGTTTCAGAACCAGATCCAATCAGGGGGCGTGCTGTTTTTCAACTCGTCCCTGGTTCAGGCCGAGATTGCCAGGGGCGACATTGACATCGTGGGAGTGCCCGCAGCCAGCATCGCTGAAGAGCTGGGGAGTCCAAGGTCCGCTAACATGGTCATGCTGGGAGCATTCACCAGGAAGAGCAACCTGGTCTCCATTGACACCCTGACCGAGACTCTCAAGACCATCCTGAAAAGCAAGGCGAAACTGTTCGCTGTAAACAGAAAAGCCCTGATGGCAGGTTACGATCTGCTCTAGTTCGAGCGGTGGATTCCTGGGTCAGCCGCAGGCCGATAGCCCGCCTCGGAAGTTGAAGGTGTAGCGTCTGACACAACTCTGGAAGACGGAGGTCTCCGCAAATGAATAGCATGACGGATGAACCAGGGGGTGACCTATGAGCGTGAAACAGATTTCGGTCAGCTTGGAGAACGTGCCCGGCAAGCTCCTGGATGTCAGCGAACGTCTGGGAACCGAAGGGATCAACATCAGGGCTATTTCGGTGGCGGACACATCCGACATCAGTACAGTCAGGTTCGTGGCAGATGACCCGGAAAAGACGATCAACGTGCTGAAGAGCCACGCTTACTCCGTCAGAGAGACCGATGTAATAGCAGTTGAGGTCCCGGACCATCCGGGAGGCCTTCAAGCCGTACTCAAGCCTCTCAGAGCAGCCAACATCAACGTCCTTTTCCTGTATCCCTATCTCGGCAGGGGAGAAAGCCGGCAGGCGATAATCATCGTTGGCGTGGACAAGACAGAAGAAGCAATACAGGTCTTGAAGCGGAACTGGGTCCACACCTTTGGGAAGGAAATCTACGCCCTCTGACGAGGGGCGCGCCCGCTGCACCTGCCGAACGAACCCGCTCTATGTCTGCGTTCTTGCGTGCAAGCCTGTCCCCACTGCTGCAGCCCGAATCCCCCACTACGCCACGGTAAGTAGTTTAGTGGGCGCTACGTTCACGTGACCTTGCGGGTCAGAAGGTGACCAGGTCGGTCGCAGCGACCCCGGGCTGGCGTGACACATTAAGGCCAGGACGACCGGTACGGGCCGTGTCGCCGGCGCTCCAACACGTTCCTCCTCAGTTCCCCGCCGTCTTGACGCACATGAAGCTTTTGAAGTGCCCCAGGTATATCTTCCTGCTCTCGACAAGGCGAAATCCGGACTCCTCCAGGGCCTTGACGAGTACAGGCCACTCGAATCTGGCATCTCTGGGGTGGCGAATCCTCAAATAGCGCTCCGCGTCATCCAGGGCTTTCCTGTCTGGTTCCTCAATTAGAAGAATGCCCCCAGGTTTGAGCAGTCTTTGGATCTCTTCCAGACCGCGACGCCACTCCGGTACGTGGTGCAGAATGCCAAACACAAACACGGCATCAAACCTGGCGGAAGGAAGCCCGGTATCGGTGACGTCTGCCACAAATACGTTCGCTGACAGGCCTCTCTGCCTGGCCCGTTCCACCTGCTGCGGCATGATGTCGAAGGCAATGAGCTCTTCGGGGTGAAACCGTCTTGCGATCAGTTCCGTGCTGTAGCCGGAACCACAGCCAGCGTCCAGTACCACCTTGCCGGTCAGGTCAACGTAATTCTTTTCCAGGAACTTCCTGAAAACTCGAACCTCGCAGTACCTCTGGAAAAACCGCCTGATTCGGCTATTCATAAACCACAGTTCTTTGCTATCCATGTACATGTCAGCTAACCTCTCGAAGCCTGGCAGCAGCCGACACCACCACTCATCGATCCCCGCGATTCGCTTGCCGACAACATACTACCATTGCGTCATCAGCTTGGACAGCGCCGGCATGGCAACCTGCACCTTCTGCGGGCGAGCCGAGTCCCAAACCGCAAGCAGCCCGCCGTGATTTTTTCTTGCACACCAATACGACTTATACTATATTCTTGGCCGACATGGCAGTGGGGCCTGAACACTCACGCAAAGGAGATAGCATGGCTGATGACGCAATCGTTGCCGAAGACCTGACTTACTCCTACGGTCAGTTGGTGGCTGTAGACCACATCGGCTTCACTGTGGCCGAGGGCGGCATCCTCGGCTTTCTGGGCCCCAATGGTGCAGGCAAGTCAACAACTGTCAAGATGCTGACGGGCCAACTGCAGCCAAAGGGGGGTCGGGCCACGCTGCTCGGCATGGACGTTGCCAGAAACCGCGAGAAGGTACAGGCCCAGATTGGGGTCTGTTTTGAGTTGACCAATCTGTATGAGAACATGAGCGCCGAGGAGAACCTGAAACTGTTTGCACGCCTTTTCGGCGTCAAGCCTTTTGATGCCGGAGCCCTGCTGCAGCGGGTCGGCCTCGCCGGCCGGGAACGCGACCGGGTCGAGACGTACTCCAAAGGCCTGAAGCAGCGGCTCATGGTGGCCCGTGCGCTGGTCAACCGACCCAGCATTCTGTTCCTGGATGAGCCGACCGATGGACTCGACCCAACTTCGGCGGAGAGCATTCGCAACGTCATACTCGAGGAGCGAGAGCGTGGGGCCACGGTGTTTCTCACCACGCACGACATGATGGAAGCCGACAAGCTCTCCGACCGCGTGGCTTTCATAAATCAAGGCAAGATCGTGGCCCTGGATACGCCGCACAACCTGAAGCAGCAGTACGGCAAAAGAGCCCTCAAGGCAGAGGTGGCCGGCCCAGACGGTGACCTCACTACAAAGGAGATCATCCTCGACAAGCCTGATACGGCCGAGGCCGTTCAGCAACTCTTCGGCAGTGAGCAGGTGGTCACTATTCACAGCGAAGAGGCCAGCCTCGAAGACATCTTCATTCGCATCACGGGCAGAGGTCTCACTGGATGAACACAAGAATCATCGGTGCCCTGGTCGCCAAGGACGTCACTCTCTATTTCAGAAACCGCTTCTTTGCCCTCATAACGGTTCTGGCCCTGCTAGCCTACGTGGGCATCTATTTCGCTCTGCCCAATTCCGTTGACGAGACACTGAAGATAGGGCTCCACGCACCGACAATACCGACTATCGTCGACGAGATCCACCAAGAAGGCCTGGAGATCCACGTAATTCAGTCGGAAGAAGCCCTCAAAGCAGCAGTAGCCGAGGGCCAATACGTTGCCGGCGTGGTGCTGCCGCCTGACATTATGGACAAGCTGGCAGCAGGGGAGAAGGCCCGCATCGACGTCTACTTCACCTCAGACACCCCCCAGGAGATCAAGGATGCCGTTACCGGTCTGATCCAGGAACTGGCCTATCAGCAGAGTGGACAGATGCTGACGGTGGACGTAACCGAGGAGATCCTGGGTAGGGATATGGCCGGTGTGCAGGTACCGCCGCGTGACAGGATGCTTCCCCTTTTTGCCGTCCTGATCATCATGATGGAGACCCTGGGTCTGGCCAGTCTGATAAGCGAGGAGGTCGAGCAGCGGACCGTCAATGCGTTGCTGATTACCCCGATGACGCTCAGAGGCTTGTTCCTGGGCAAAGGCATTACAGGTGTCAGCCTGGCTTTCGTCCAGGCGGCGCTTTTCATGGCCGCCATCGGCGGCTTCAGCCAACAGGCGGCGATAATCGTGGCTGCGTTGCTGCTGGGGGCGTTACTGGCCACCAGCGTAGGCTTCCTCATGGCGTCGGTGGGCAAAGACCTGATGTCGGTAATGGCCTGGGGCATCCCGGTATTGGTCATTCTGATCATCCCTTCGTTCGGTGTCTTGTTTCCAGGCTCGATCTCTGACTGGGTCAGGATAATCCCATCGTATTACCTGGTCGACACGGTGCACCTGGCGGCTAACTTCGACATAGGATGGAGCAGCGTCTGGGACAACCTGCTGATACTGGCCGGATTTGACGTGGTCTTGATGTGGCTTGGCATCATGGCACTTGGAAGGAGACTCCGATGAGTCCGACACGACTGGGCGTCTTGCTGAGGAAAGAGTTTCTCCAGGGCTCAAAGAGCTTCATTTTCATCTTTGCCATTGTGGCCCCGATCGTCATCTCACTCGTTCTTTCAGTGGTCTTCGGCACCCTTTTCTCGGAGAAAGCCAGGCTCGGAATAGCCGACGAAGACACATCGCAGATAGCCGCTCTGGCCACCGAACTGGACTCGATTGTCACTAGAGAATACGCTTCGGCCTCCGCGCTCAGGGAAGCGGTTGAGGACGGTGCCGTTGACATGGGCATAGTGCTTCCCCAGGGCTTTGACGATCTCGTGGCACGCGGAGAGAGTACGGAGATTACCGCCTACGTATGGGGAGAAAGCCTGGCCAAGAACCGGGCCATCCTCGGGGCAACCGTAGCCAACTTGATAAGAGACCTGGCCGGCCAGGAAGTGCCTGTTGAGATAGTGGCCACTACCCTGGGGGATGAAGAGAGTATCCCGTGGACCGACCGCCTGCTTCCACTCATCGTCCTCTACGCTGTAATCATAGGGGGCAGCATGGTACCGGCGACCTCGCTTGTCGACGAGAAGCAGAAGGGGACGCTCAAGGCACTGGTCATAACGCCCTCGACACTGGAAGAAGTATTTGCGGCCAAGGCCCTGATGGGCCTTGGCCTCAGCCTGGTCATGGGTATAGTGATACTCGTCCTGAACCAGGCCTTCGGTAGCCAGCCGTTGCTGCTGCTCCTGGTACTGGCGCTTGGCTCAGTTATGGCCGCCGGCTTCGGTATCCTGCTGGGTACTCTGGTCAAGGATATAACCACCCTTTTCGCCGTCATCAAGGCCATCGGCATACTCCTGTTCGCACCGGCTATCGTCTACCTCTTCCCACAGATACCGGAGTGGGTGGCCAGGGTCTTTCCCACGTACTATGTCATCCGTCCCGTAGTCGAAATCAGCCAGCGAAATGGTGCATGGGCGGATATCGCCCCGGACGTCTTCATCCTGGTTGGTTTGGACCTGCTCCTGATCGGGCTGGTACTGTTGGTGACCCGCAGGGTCAAGCAGGGCGAGGTGTAGGCGTGGTCCTGTCTGGCTGCAACTGAAGAGGGGGTTGTGGGTCAGCAGAAAACCCAGGCTAGTGCCGCCGCCTCACCAGGGCCCACGTCAGGATGAAGCCTGCAGCACACCAGGCCCCGACCACGACGAACGCCAGTCCAAGGTTGACGTCCAGATCGGTCAGCGTGCCCCGGGACAGGTCGGCCATGTACTGGATCGGCAGCCCCCGATGCAGAGTGGCCAGCCAGCCGGGGAGCTGGTCTACCGGGTACAGTACCGGCGAGAAAAGCATGATGGCAAACACCAGGATCTGCGTTACCAGGTGCGCCATCTGCGCTTTTGGAGCGCCATGGGCAATGGCGTATCCGACGAGTATGCCGGCCACGGCAACCAGCAGCAGTGCCGGCACCACCAGAGGGCTCACCTCCAGGCCGAAATCGTGGTAGAAGGCTCCGATTACCAGGGCCAGCACCACGCCAGGCAG
>CAZTYW010000003.1:0-3416 GCA_964617695.1 uncultured Dehalococcoidia bacterium | reverse complement strand
GAGAACGTGGCACCCATCGTGTGGGCCCACTCTCCGATCTCAAGTTCACGGATCAATTGGACGGCATGCTGGCGCACCTCCGTTCGACTGCCACCCCGCACTCGCCCGACAAGTTCGATTGCCTGCATAGCTGTGAGCCCGGCAATCGGCACCTGCGTCTGGGCCTGGAACGAACAGGCTTGCCTGGCATAACCAGGCTTGGCAATCACGTCTACACCAGCAATACGCATCGAGCCGGAGGTCGGCATAGCCAGACCGATGATCTGGTTCACCAGCGTGGTCTTGCCGGCGCCGTTGGGCCCCAGCAGTCCGAATACCTCACCCGCTTTCACAGACAGCGAGATGTTGTCGTTGGCCCGGACACCCCCGCGGTAGACCTTGCTGAGGTGGTCTATTTCCAGCAGCGCCGCATGTGCATTGGCCGAACTCCCAGATATCACCGCCTTGCCTCCATCGATATGAAGAGGGCTATTCAACCCCGGACCACCAGTCGTGGTCACAGGTTCTCCTAGCCCCCGAACCAGGCCGTTTGGCGACCGCCTGCGACGCCTGTCCAGACGGCCGGTTACCCGTAATAATAGCCGCTGGAGGTTAAGGCAGCAAAGAAATGGGGTTGAAACAACGCTGAGACTCGCCCTTCTGGGAAAAGGCCTCGACTGGGTTGATGATGAGCGTAGCTCAGCCCCTGTGCCACCCCTCCCCAATATTAGCGAGATTCCAGAGGTGGAATAGGAAATGTCCCCCGAGCGTCTTATAATACGGCCACAGCGCAACAGGCCAGAACCTTCCGTCGGGTGCCTGAAATCCGCCGGGCCGTTCTGAGAAGGGAGACGTTAATGAAGTCGACCAGAAGGTGGAAGATCGCACAAAGACGAGAGGCAGCTTGTTACACTGGCGATGCCAGGAAGCCAAGGTACGCACCCGAGGAAAAGCAAAGACTTGCGGCAAGCCTCAAGTCAAGGGAGGAGCGGCAGCAGCAAGCGGAAGAGGTGGCTGACCTCCGTGCAACCGATCTCCAAAGAATGTGCATCCTTGAGATCGGAGGTCGGCAGTTCGCGGACCTCGATCTACATGGCATAGAGACCCGTCACAAGCTGGTGCTGGATCCGATCCCGTGGCCTGCACTGAGTGGTGATTGTCAATACATACAGGCCGTAGGCGAGTTCATACCGCTAAAGGCAAATTGCATCCATGTTTGCTGGACCACCAACACTATCGATCACTGCGCTGACCCTCCACAGGTACTGCAAGAGATCCGGCGTGTTTTGGCCGACAGTGGCCGCCTGGTCATAAGCTGCAATGTCTTCGCTCCCTGGACGCGCCCGCTGTTCCCCGTGTTCGACAGACTCGACGGACCCCATCCGTGGCACTTCACGCGATCAACATTCCTGGCAATGATTAAGAGAGCAGGTCTTAGCTGTCACCGAGAGTTTCCCCTGCGGAAGCCCCCAATCAGGGGCTGGCGACGGCGAATCTCGGTTCTGAAGGTCTTGCTTGGAAGAATGGCCGGTTTGAGTCAAATCAGGCTGCGATGCACACCAGAACAATGAGGGGTCGCACAGTCAGGCAGGCCGTTTGCCATGCCGTCCAGTCACTCATTGTTGGCTGCCCGCGGCATGCAGAGCCGCCACGTATCCGAAAGTCATGGCAGCCCCAATAGTCGCCCCGGCGCCAGGGTACGAGTGGCCCATCACCGAGGCCGAGTTGTTGCCTACGGCATAGAGGCCCTCTATCGGCGAACCGTCATCCTGCAGTACCCGCCCATGAGTGTCGGTATTGGGACCACCCTTGGTACCCAAATCGCCCGGCAAGACCGGGATGGCGTAGTACGGCGGTTTGGCAATCCTGCCCAGGCACGGGTTGGGTTTGTGAGCAGGATCGGCATAGTATCTCTGGTAGGGGTCGCTGCCCCGGTTGAAGTCGGCATCCACCCCGGTGGCAGCAAAGCCGTTATACTTCTCTACTTCCTCGACCAGCCCCCGAGGGTCAATACCGCACTCTCTGGCCAGTTCCTCAACCGTCCTTCCAACCTTCAGAAACCCGCTGTCTATCAGCCTTCGTGGCGGCGGGAGCAGGGGATAGATTATGGTGCCTATCGGGTACTTGCTTCTGAAAGCCTGGTCAAACACAAACCAGCACGGGATGGACCGGGCCTGCGGACCGTTGGCAGCATACATGGCATTCACGACATTTATGTAAGGCTCAGCCTCGTTGGCAAACCTGCGTCCCTTGCTGTTCACAAACATGCTGTGCGGCAGCCCCTTCTCAAGAACAACCACGTAGGGCATCTCCCATCCCGGCACTATTGTCGTCGGCATCCACCAGGCATCGTCCATCAGGCTCACTTGAGCACCCAATTCCATTGCCATCTGGATTGCCTCGCCGGTGTTGCCGGGACACGCCGCCGTCCACTGGTCTGTAATGGGCTCCCGCTGGTACTCCTGTCTCATGGGCCTGTTGTGAGCAAAACCGCCTGCCGCCAGCACCACTCCTTTCTCCGCCTTGACAAACCGCGGCACGCCGTACCTGGCAACCTCAACTCCGGCAACCCTGCCATCTTCAACGATCAACCTCTCCAGAGGCGAATTGAGCCACAGCGGTATGCTTCTGTCAGCCATGGAAGCCCTCAGTCTTCCGATCAGCGCCTGTCCCAGGACCAGCCTGGGATCCGACCCCCGAAGCGAACGGAAGGGATTCAGGAAGTAAGCAGCAAAGACCCTGGCCATTCGCAGCCTTCCAACGAACGACGTGTTGAGGGCGTAGACGGCCTCGGACATGCTCGGCACCATCCTGCCAAAAGCTTTCAACGACCTGGGCATACCCCCCATGTGCCCCGTGTCGGGCACGTGACGAGCGTAAACCGACCGCGTCTCCAGGGAACGTCCGCCTTCAGGCTTCGCTCCAGGCTGGTTGGGGAAATAGTCCGCCAGACGGGGCACGACCGCAAACCTGACGCGGGTCTTGTCCTCAAGGTATTCCATCATTTCCGGCGCTTTTGCCACATAGGTCTCCAGCCGGTCTTCAGACACCTCTCCAGCAGTGACAGCCTTCAAATACGTCAGAGCTTCTTGGCTGGAGTCAGCATAGCCTGCTTTCCTCTGCAGATGGTTGTTCGGAATCCAAACGCCACCACCGGACATGGCCGATGACCCCCCATAGAGTTCTGTTTTTTCCACAACGAGGGTGCTCAGGCCTCTGTCACGGGCCGTGATGGCTGCGGTCATTCCCCCCGCCCCCGAGCCAACCACCACCAGATCGTAGACCTCATTCCAATCAGAGTTGCGGTTCACAGCTTCCTGCTTCATGAGGCTGTATCCTCCCTTTTTCAGCAGTGGCGCGTCATCCAGTGCACGATGCCAGCTAATCTACTGGAAAGGGAAATACATGTCAAAGAAG
Organism: uncultured Dehalococcoidia bacterium; assembly: GCA_964617695.1. Classification (GTDB taxonomy): domain Bacteria; phylum Chloroflexota; class Dehalococcoidia; order UBA2247; family RBG-13-53-26; genus CAZTYW01. Next base: position 20 of record CAZTYW010000003.1, on the reverse strand, counting down.
CTGCAGCAAGGAAGCCTTGA
>CAZTYW010000002.1:0-77139 GCA_964617695.1 uncultured Dehalococcoidia bacterium | reverse complement strand
TGAAGAAAAACAGCCTGCATCCCGCCGCCATGAGCTTCCTTACGAACCGGCCGTCAGTGGCACCGGCGAAATTGTGCCTGGTCAGCGTCAGGGATGTCCCGAAGACTGATTCGCAAAGCGTTCTTGAAGAAACACATAACCGACTGGTTGAACAGGGCAACGTAGTCGGGCTCCTTCTTTGCCATGCCGTGCCCGGCAGGCGCATGAGGGCCGACCCCTGCCAGCCCGTTGACTTGCACCTCACCGGCATCATCGGCCTCTTTCGCTCCTGCTGGTTCCACGATGCACGCGCTCCCCATTTGCGTCCTCCCTTCTTGTCTTGCTAGTTGCGGTCCAGTTCGAGCGCAAGCAGGAACAGGCCAAGACAGGCGGCTGCAACCTGTGCAAACACCTCCTCGGCCGCGGTCAGGCTCGGCTCCTTCCTCGTTGGCAGTGGTTCCAGGGTTGCCCCCTGTAAGTCGCAACCCAAGAGAACACGCATCTCTTCTGCCTCCTGACGTCTCTCACGACTCGTGGTCATAACGGGACTCATTATAAGGCACGACCCTTTCTCATACCCGATGCATGCGGGGGGTTCTGCGGCTGTACAGTCGGCTGGTCTTCCAACTGGCCAGGCGATCAGGTGAAGTTGCCGGTACAGGGCCACGTCGACAGTGTCAGGCGATCACGATGAGATGAGAGAGGTCCGAGAAAACCTGCCAAGAATGATGTGTGTTCTGGTTGCCAAAGAAAAAGGTCGACTGCAGCGTCAACCTCTTCGACCATGTCTGGGTCCTGCCAGCTCAGATCTGAGGACGGGCGGCGCGTCCACCCAGTGCTCTGCCCACAGCCAGACCTGCCAGAACTCCGGCTACCGTGGCAAACTGCAGGAACCTGATATGATACCAACCCACCAGGTAGTCGCCGTGGTAGCTATCCCAACCCATTTGAGCATCGCTGGGCGAGAAGTAGTTCATGCCCACAAAGGCCAGGCTGAACGCCATGATCCCGGTTGCGCTCCAGGCGAGACCCAGGACCGCCCCCAGGGCTATCGGCCACGGCCGCCTCTCGGGTGGCCGACCTGTGCCCCGGGCCACCAGGAAGCCACCGTAGGCCGCCAAAAGCACGCCGAGTGCACTCATAGCAGCAGGAGCGGCGTTCCAGTACCACCTGTGGTCGTCCACAAACTGAAAGGACGCGGCAAGCAAGACGCTGCCCAATGTCATGACGATTCCCAGGGCTAACGTGACACGGTCTCTACTCATGTCATTCACCTCGCCGGTCCCCCTCCGCCTCCAGCGCAGTGGAGTGCCCTCCGAGACGCCACATACGCATAGCGCGCCCTCCGGCTACGGGGCTGGCGGGTATTCTACCTGCTCAAGTGACCAGCGGTCAACTCACCAGGTTGTGTTTCAGTGCCAGGGCCACCGCCTCAGTCCTGCCGCTGACGCCCAGCTTGGAGAGAATGTTGCTGACGTGGAACTTCACCGTAGAAGCGCTGACGACCAAGTGCTCGGCGATCTCGGCGTTGCTCAGCCCCCTGACCATCAGGGACAGCACGGCCCTCCTGCGCTCCGTGACGTCCAGGAGCTGACCGATTGTCCTGGGCTTCCGCGCGGAATCTGTGACAACCGTAGAACTCAGCTCCACACGCCTCTTCTGGCCATCCTTGCGGACAACACCTAACTCGTAACGGGAAGGGACCTCCGCCCCCTTCTGCCTGCTAACGTATCGGTCTGCGACCATCTGTCTGCTATCCTCATCAACGAAATCCCTGAAATCACGCCCGATGATCTCCCCCTGAGGGTAGCCCAGGATTTCACACAGCCTGTCATTCGCATAAGTGAAGCGGAAGGCATCATCCACAACGAATATGCCAGCGTGGGAATTCTCCACGATGGACCGGAACATCTGCTCGGACTGGCGCAGCATTTGCTCCGTCTTCTTGCGCTCAGTGACGTCTATTACCGCCTCAATAACTTTGTCAACGGTCCCGTCGGGATTGGAGAAGGGCGCCGAAAGCACCCTGTAGTGTCATCCGTTATCGGCAAGCAACTCGCGACTCTCTACTGTGTCACGTTCTATTGCCCTCATCACGGGGCAGGAATCACATGGCTTCACCCTGCCCATATACTTTCTGTAGCACAGCTCCTCACCAAGCTCACCAAATCTCTGTCGCAGTGTATCGTCCTGGAAATAGATCCTGTGATCGGTGCCAACTATGTCAATGCCGATCTCGGTTCGAGCCAGCCCATCCACCAGAGCCTGCAGCCTCTCCCTCTCGGAAGCCAACGCTTCTTCCACCCGTTGGAGTCGGGCGATCTGTGCCGCAGGTTCTCATTCTGTTTCTGAAGTCGAGAAGTTCTCTGTTCCACGTCCCGTGTTACCTCGCTGTGCGATCTGCCGTTGATGGGCCGGACTTCTTCGCTTACAGCGACTCCCGGCAGACAGCGTTAGAGGGCGATTGCTGCTCTCTTTCGGCATACCGGGCGGTGCTGCATGCTCCCGAAGGCAGGGGCCTGCCTTCCAGGAGTAGATTGTAGCCCTTTTGCCAACTGTAAGTCCGTTGGCCGTATGCCACGGGCAGACCTGGCAACAGGCAAACCAGTGTGCGGCGGAATCGCACAGGCAGTAGCGGGCTGTGTCTCACAGCAATGCAACCCCTTTGCAACTCCCCGCTAACCCTCCTTGACCCCCTTTTAACCTTGATTGTGGTAGCCTTGGATGGGTGAGGTACGGCAGCGAAGGTCGCTGAAGTGTCCATCGGGACACAGGGTGTTAACGGTGGGCTGTGGTGGAGGTGGTGGAGAGAGTTATCCCTGTTTGGACTCACCCCCCTTGGGGGATAGCTATCCGAACCTTTGCTGCGGCCCGTCCTTTTAAGCGAAGAGTGTGGCCCCACAACAGAGTCAGGGGATTCCGGCTGCGACAGACCTGGACCCAAGAACGCGGGGGTGAGGTGCGGGTTCGAGGTTGGTGGGCGCGGCACTGACCAACCTTAACTGATTGTAACCTTTTTGAAACCTTGGCTTTATTTCCGCCCGAAGTTATTAACCGTCCCGTAATCCGGCGATGTTAGGCTGTGAAATCAAACGGAACACGAGTCATCCTGCGCAGACCAAGGCTGCGGCCGAGAGGATTCTCGGATCGCACCGAGAAAAGGGAGAGGTTGTCGGGGGGTGAGGCCTCTCCCTTTTTGCCGCCTTGAATGGGAGATGAAAAGAAGCTGGGGCGCGCAGACGTCGTTGGCATCAAGCGTTTTGAGGGGACGCCAGGATGAAGGAACGGTTGGGTGATGATGCCTGGTGGAGCTGGGGGGACTCGAACCCCCGACCTTCTGACTGCCAGTCAGACGCTCTCCCTCTGAGCCACAGCCCCAGATCAATGTCTAATCTACCAGAAAATGGGGGTCGAAACAAGGATTGTGAGTCTCGATCCTCATGGGCGACACGGACGGAGGCAACCTGTGTCCGCGGAGGGGGTTGCAAAAAACACATTTTCGGCATATATTGTTTAGCCCACGATACTTTCGTGGTTCTTGTTTGAAGGCGAAATTGTGGTAAAATGAGAAGGGATTATGGCAAGTAGATTCGAGAAGTTCTCCGAGCGGGCCCGACGCTCTCTTACCTATGCCCAAGAGGAAGCGCAGAGGTTCAACCATAATTACATTGGCACTGAGCACATTTTGCTTGGGCTGGTACGTGAGAGTGAGGGCGTTGCCGCCAGGGTGTTGACGAACCTCGGAGTCAACCTGAACAAGGTACGCGCCGCCGTAGAGTTCATAATTGGCCGGGGGGAGAAAACGACCTCGGGCGAAGTGGGGCTTACGCCGCGAGCCAAGAAGGTCATAGAGCTGGCCGTAGACGAGGCACGGCGTCTGAACCACAACTATGTCGGCACCGAACACCTGCTCCTGGGCTTACTGCGAGAAGGTGAAGGCGTGGCTGGCGGCGTACTGGAAAGCCTGGGGGTCAACCTGGAGCGTGCCCGGGCGGAGACCAACCGTATCCTGAATCAGACCACTGGCCAAGCCCAGGGCGGAAACCGCCCGGCCAGCCGTACCCCGACTCTGGACCAGCTAGGCATGGACCTGACTGCCATGGCCCGCAGCGGAAAGCTTGATCCCGTCATCGGGCGAGTCAAAGAGATTCAGCGTGTAATCCAGATCCTGTCGAGACGCACCAAGAACAACCCTGTCCTCATCGGCGAACCTGGAGTGGGCAAGACGGCGATTGTCGAGGGGCTGTCACATCGTATCGTGGCAGGTGAAGTGCCGCACACGTTGCAGGGCAAGAGGGTGGTGGCCCTGGACATGGGAGCCCTGGTGGCAGGCACCAAGTATCGCGGCGAATTCGAGGAAAGACTGAAGAAGGTCATTGAGGAACTGAAGGGTGCCGGCAACTGCGTGCTGTTCGTCGATGAGATGCACACCATAGTGGGCGCCGGTGCTGCTGAGGGCGCTGTTGACGCGGCCAATATTCTGAAGCCCTCCCTGGCTCGCGGGGAATTGCAGTGCATCGGAGCCACCACGCTCGATGACTACCGGAAGCACGTAGAGAAGGATGCTGCCCTGGAGCGCCGCTTCCAGCCCATCCTGGTGGAAGAACCCACGGTAGAGCAGACTATCGAAATAATACAGGGTATAAAAGAACGCTACGAGGAACACCACCAACTGACAATCAGCGACGAGGCAATAAGGGTCGCAGCAAACCTGTCGTCCCGGTATATCGCTGACCGTTTCTTACCAGACAAAGCGATCGATCTGGTGGACGAGGCCGCATCCCGAGTGCGTCTCAGGGGAGGCATGATCCCCATTGGCTTGAAAGACACAAGAAGGGCGCTGGATACGGTGCGTCAAGACAAAGAAGCGGCCATCACTGGCCAGCAATACGAGTATGCTGTAGAGCTGCGGGACCGCGAAGTCCAGCTCTCTGACAAGATCAGGCAACTGGAAGACAACTGGCAAGCCGAGATGACCCGGGAGAAGCCCGTAGTGACAGACGAGGATATTACCGAGGTGGTAAGCATGTGGACTGGCATCCCGGTGTCCAAGCTGGCCGCGGACGAGGCCACGCGTCTGCTGCATATGGAAGAGGCCTTGCACCAGCGCATCATAGCTCAGGATGAGGCAATCACTGCTGTTGCCAAGGCGGTGAGGCGCGCTCGCACCGGTCTCAAAGACCCCAGGCGGCCTATTGGCAGCTTCATCTTCCTCGGACCTACCGGTGTGGGGAAAACGGAGCTTGTCAGGGCGCTGTCCGAATTCATGTTCGGCAGCGAGGAGAATCTGATTCGCCTTGACATGTCCGAGTTCATGGAGAAGCACGCGGTGGCGCGTCTGGTAGGTGCGCCCCCTGGCTATGTGGGCTACGAAGAAGGTGGCCAGCTTACAGAGGCAGTAAGGCGGAAGTCCTACACTGCTATCCTGCTGGACGAAATCGAAAAAGCGCATCCGGACGTGTTCAACATCCTGCTGCAGATTTTTGATGACGGCCACCTGACCGACGCTAAAGGCAGGAGGGTCGACTTCCGGAACAGCATCATAGCCATGACGAGCAACATCGGCGCCGAACTGATCAAGAAGGATGCCGTCATGGGCTTTGTGAGCCGCGTCGATGAAGGTAAAACGAGACAGCGCTCTTACGAACGGATGAAAGAGAAGCTCCTGGAGGAATTGAAGAAGACGTTTAGACCGGAATTCTTGAACCGTCTCGACGGCGTAGTTGTGTTCCATCATCTTACGAAGGATCACATCCGTCAGATCGTTGACCTCATGCTGCGGCCGCTGAGAGCCCAGCTCATCGAGAGGGGCATCGGACTGGCAGTGACGGACGAGGCAAAGGACCTTCTCAGCGAGAAAGGCTACGACGAGACCTTTGGCGCTCGGCCGTTGCGACGGGCAATTCAGACTACGATTGAGGACGAACTGTCCGAGATGCTACTCCGCGACGAATTCGGCCCCGGCGATACGGTATGCATTGACCGTGACGGCGACGAGATCAGGGTGCGCTCCATGGCTGCGGTGGAATCACCCTCTTAGCCAAGACTGGCGGGAATGAAAATCTGGAAGGGGAGCACCAGAAGGTGCTCCCCTTTTGTTGAAAGGCACCGGCAGTGAACAAGCCGCCGAGAACTCATTTCATCTGCGAGCAGTGTGGCAGAGAGAGTCCCAAGTGGTTGGGACGTTGCCCCGACTGCCAGGGTTGGAACACCTTCGTCGAGACCCGAGCCAGCGCCCCCAAGGGACGGCGCAACTTCACCTCTCCGGCAGAGGGCCCGGTCCGCCAGCTATCGGAGATAGTCGCCGAAGAAAGGCCGCGCCTCGTTCCCCCCCTGAGCGAGTTCAACAGGGTGCTCGGAGGGGGAGTAGTGCCCGGCTCCCTGACCCTCATCAGCGGTGACCCGGGCATCGGGAAGTCCACACTGCTCCTCCAGGTGTCAGCCGGCGTTGCCCAGCAAGGTAAGAAGGTGGTGTACGCCTCGGGCGAGGAGTCATCGTACCAGACACGCATGCGAGCGGACCGTTTGGGAATCAGGGGCGAGCGGCTGTACCTCCTGACGGAGACTGACGCAGAGGTCATTCTTCAGCAGATGGAGGCAATATCGCCCAGCCTGGGAGTCATCGATTCCATTCAAACGGTCTGTCAAAGAGACCTCGATGGGGCACCAGGCAGCATATCCCAGATAAGAGAATGCACACTTATGCTGATGCAGTGGGCGAAGGCGTCGGGTACGCCGTTGATCATTACCGGACACGTTACCAAGGAAGGCGCCATCGCCGGCCCGAAGGTCCTGGAGCACATTGTTGATGCAGTCCTGTATCTCGAGGGGGAATCCTTCAGCGCCTACAGGCTGCTCCGCGGCGTCAAGAACCGCTTCGGGGCCACCAACGAAGTAGGCATATTCGAAATGAGGGAGCAGGGTTTGTGTGAGGTGGACAATCCCTCTGTTGTCTTCCTGTCCGATCGCTCCCAGCGGGCGGTCGGCTCAGTGGTGGCCCCTACGCTGGAAGGGAGCCGACCACTGCTGGTGGAAATACAGGCGCTGAACAACGCCACCAGTTTCGGTATGCCCAGGCGCACCGCCAATGGCATAGACCTTAACCGGTTGGTGCTGATTGTCGCCGTTCTGACCAAGAGGGCCGGGCTGCGGCTGTCCACCGACGACATCATCGTCAACGTCGTCGGGGGTCTCAGGATCAGTGAGCCGGCAGTCGATCTGGCTGTAGCCCTGTCGATTGCCTCGAGCTTCACTGGAAAAGAGATCGGCCCTGATCTGGTGGCAGTGGGGGAGATCGGGCTGAGTGGTGAGGTAAGAGGTGTATCTCAAATGGAGCGCAGGCTTGCTGAGGCAGCAAGACAGGGCTTTACCCGTTGCGTCGGGCCCAGAGCTTCTCTGAACAGGCTCACCCCACCGGCAGGCATGGACATAGCAGGCGTTGACTCAGTCGCCGAGGCCCTGCGCGTGGCACTGAAAAGCAAGTCAAAGCCAGACCCGTAGAAGCGGACACGCCCAGAGGCGACCGCAGACCTTCACAGGATTAAAGAAAAGCACCGTGAACACAGCGAGAACCTTGATTCTGGGAATGGGAAACCCCATCGTTAGCGACGATAGCGTCGGTTTTCGGGTAGTCGAGCGGCTGCAGGACAGGCTGCAAAACCGTGAGGATTTGGTGGTGACCGCTTCCTCAGTATCGGGGCTGAGCCTCCTCGACATGGTGATCGGGTACGAGCGGGTCATCGTCATTGACTCTATCCAGACAAAGGGCGGCAAGCCCGGCACGATCTACAGGCTGTCCCCCAGTGACTTCGATCAGGCCCGCCATGCAGCTACTCTCCACGGCGTTGGGCTGCTTGGTGCCCTGGCGCTGGGCGAGACCCTGAGGCTGGATATGCCTCAGGAGGTCATACTCTTCGCTATCGAAGCCGAGGACGTGGTCACCTTCTCTGAGCAATGCACCCCGCAGGTTGAGAGGGCAATACCGCTGGCGGAGGACATGGTCTTGAAGGAAGTGGCGATGGGCGGCGCCGACGGCGCGGCAGGATAGCCACCACTGCCAGAGCAGAAGACGGAGCCGGTGCAAGGCCAACCACGCAGTACGTCCCTGCCGAAGTTCGCACCTCTGGCCTCGGCGTTCCACACGCATATGTTTCTGCGGATACGGTTATGCTCTTTCACTAACGTGCTCGATTGTAGCATCCGTGGACGGCGACCGAAGCGGCCGTACCGATCCTGCCACCCTGGCGACTGTACGGTATCGGGGGATCGCGGTCCGATGTTCGTTATGAAGACTGCCAGTACTTCTGGCCACCAGTATTGCACCTTCGTCCACCCCGGCAAATAGAGCGGAAGTTCCTAGCCAACACCCGCACGACGTGTTATCATATACGTGGAAGGGACCGGGCAACACCTGTTGCCACACAATGGGCCGCGGTAGCAAACACTATCCGGCAAGACAAGCGAGCGGAAGGAGACGCAACGAAGTACCCAGCCACAAAACCCACAGGGGTCTGAAAAGAGAAGAAGCGGTGCTGTAGGTTCCCGGCGTGACGCTGAAACGGTGTCACGCTGGCAAGATATGGGAGCCGAGACAGGGCACTGCAAGTGCCGTGTCGAAACCGTTCTTCTCATGACCTCCTGATTCCTCGCAGATCAGTGGTCACTAGAACCACGACAGCTCTCGGCACCTATTGAGCCCAGGGACCTCAATCGGTCGCTTCTACATTCAGCCCACCAGCTCAGTCTCACCGAAGCATATCTACCGCAACCATGTGCAGCAGCTAGCAAAGGAGGGCAAAGTGTGGAAAACGGAAGGTAAAGGGACAGGGCACGTGGAGGCAGCAGTAAAGCAATTCCTCCCACCCTGTCAGATCAAGTGCCCCATCAATGAGGATATTCAAAGAACAAACGTGCTCATATCGCTTCTCCCTGAGAACCCAGGGTTGGCCCGTGAGGGCATCATCCAGATCGGCGACTATCTGTACGAGAAGAATCCGTTCTTCAACATCTGCGGCTATATCTGCGGCCTGTGCGAGCTTGAATGCAACTACAAGACCAGAGGCGGAGCCATCCGCAGAAGGCTCCTCAAGAGGTTCCTTTCCGACTCCTACACGGACTACCTGAAGGACAAAGAGGAGTTCAACGTAGTCAAGGACAAGGAGAACGTGGCCGTAATCGGCGGGGGACCGGGCGGCCTGATGTGCGCCCACACCTTGAGCAAGAAGGGATACAGGGTAACGGTATTTGAATCAGCCGACAGACTGGGCGGAGCGTTATGGCTGGTGCCGGACTACCGCCTGCCCAAGGACATCCTGCAGACAACCCTGGACAATCTGGCGAGGGTTGCCGGGATAGACGTCAAGTATGGCAGCAGGGTGGGCGAGGGCAGAATGACGCTCGAGAGGCTGAGGAACGATGGCTACCGGGCGGTCTTCCTAGCGGCAGGCTCACCGTACCCCAGAGTCCTTACCTTTGACGGACAGGTGGTGGAAGGCCAGGACTACTCGGGGGTGATGTACGGTCACACCTACCTCTACGAGGTCAGTCATGGAAACACACCACCGGACTATTTCAGAGACAAGAAGGTCATCGTCATTGGCGGTGGAAATGTAGCGTTTGACGTGGCCAGGTCGGCCAGGAGGCAGGGAGCAGAGACAACCATCGTCTCACTGGAATGTGAGGACAAGACTTCCCAGGATGGAATACCGGCTGATGAGGATGAGATAAGGGGTGCCTGGGAAGAGGGAATAAAGATAGTCTACTCACGGGGTGTGAGGAAGATCTTTGGCGAGGGAAGGAAATTCAAGGGAATCAACTCGCCGAGGTGCACCAACGTTTTCGACGACGACGGGTTCAATCCGAAGTTCGACTGTGCTGACTGCGTAGACCTGGCTGGAGATATCCTGATTGTCACCATAGGACAGGCACCAGATAGACCATTCCTGCAAAAGGAAGGGCTGCTGGACGAGAGGGGCCGGCTTGCGGTCGATCACGTCACACTGCAAAGCCCGAACAATCCCTCAGTATTCATAGGTGGGGATGTCAGGAGAATCGGCTTCATGGTTGAAGCCATGCAGGAGGGAGTCATAGCTGCCGAGTCCATAGAGAGGCACCTCAGAGGACTGGACATGAGGGAGGGCCGTCAAAGGGACTACGAGGGTTACGAAAGCCCGGCGAGGTCTAGCTACAAGGCTGAGCCCGATGTGCTCTGGGTTCCACCTGAGAAGAGGATGCATTTCCAGTTGTTTGAGAGAGGCTTCACGCTAAAAGAGGCGATAGAGGAAGCCAAAAGGTGTCTGGTCTGCGGACCGTGTGTATCCTGCAAGGCCTGCGTATCGATCGGCCTTCAGAGGTCACTGAATCCGGTTGAGGTAGATGAGGACAGGTGTAGCGGCTGTGGCATATGTGTATACGCCTGCAACTACGAGGCAGCCCAGTTGGTGAGGGTTGACGGAAGGACCGTATCCAAGACAGATATGTTCAGGTGCAAGTCCTGCGGAATGTGTGTTGCAGCCTGTCCCTCGGACGCCAGGAAACTGGCCGAGGACGAGACCGAGTCACGAATCGCCAGAGTATACGCATCCCTGTGAAGGAGGGTCAAATTGAGTGATTACGAGCCGAAACTGGTCTGTTTCTCCTGCAAGTTCGGGTGGGGCTATCTAACCGACGAGGAAAAGCTCTCCTCCAAGATAAAGAACTGGATACCTGTCATCTGCAGCGGGAGGATCGACACTACGCACGTCCTCGACGCGTTCAAGCAAGGAGCGGACGGAGTGCTGATACTTGGCTGCCCGGAGGGAGACTGCCATTTTCAGGATGGCAATTTCGAGGCAAAGAGAAGAGCATATCTGCTTCAGAAACTGCTGGAAGCCTATGGCATTGAAAGGCAGAGGCTCAGGGTGGAGCTGTCCGTGGACGCCGAAGGCAAGGCCATCCCAAGCTTTGTGAAGAAGATGAGTGACAGCATAGCGCCACTGGGTCCGTTATGGAGCACCGATACCGCCTCAGCTACCACAAAAGCCCGGAAGAGAAAGTGAGCGCGGAGGAGAAGAACCCACTGAAGACAAGGAGGATAGTATGGCAGACAAACCCAAGGTTGCCATCTGCTGGCTCGGCTCTTGTGGTGGTTGCGACGAAGCCGTCGTCGACATAAACGAAGCGATTCTGGATGTGGCGGCAGCCGTTGACCTCGTCCTGTGGCCGGTCGCCCTCGATTTCAAGTACCACCATGCCGAAGCCTGGAAGGACGGCGAAGTCGCACTGGGCATAATCAATGGGCATGTAAGAAACTCAGAGCAGCAAGAGGTCGCCAGGCTGCTGAGGAAGAAATGTCAGCTCGTCCTGGCTTTTGGCGCGTGCGCCTGTCTTGGCGGGACTCCCGGGCTGGCCAACTTCCGGTCAAAAGAGGATATCTTCAATTGGGTCTACCGCGACGCCCCGACCGTGGTGAACCCAAATGGGAACTATCCGCAGGCCAAAACCCAGATCAACGGTAGAGTGCTGACACTCCCCGAGTTCTATGACCAGGTCCACGCGCTCAACCAGATCATCGACGTTGACTACTACCTGCCTGGCTGCCCACCACCACCCGACCTGGTGGTAAACGCCGTAACTGCTGTCCTGGAGGGCAAACTCCCGCCCAGAGGATCAACGCTGGCGCCTCACAAGGCTCTGTGTGATACCTGCCCGCGCAACAGATCCAAACCCGACAGGATTGCCATAAAAGAAATCAAGAGAATCCATGAAGTCGAGGCTGACCCTGAGACCTGTTTCCTGGCACAGGGGATACTCTGTTCAGGGCCTGCCACCCGCGCCGGGTGCGGGGAGGCCTGCATTAACATCAATATCCCGTGCCGGGGCTGTTTTGGCCCCGTCGAAGGAGTAGCGGACTCCGGGGCCAAATTCATTTCCGCCCTGGCTTCGATGTTCGACGCCGAGAGTGAAGAGGAGATAAAGAGGGTCCTGGATACTGTCGTCGATCTTGGCGGATACCTGTACCGGTTTTCACTGCCTGTCTCAACGTTGAAGAAGAGGAGAGTCAAGTAACTCGGAGGAGATGCTACGATGGGAAAGAAGATAACCATAAACCCGATTACCAGGCTTGAGGGGCACGGGAAAATCGAGCTCTTTCTCGACGACAGCGGCAACGTGGAAGATGCCTATTGGCAGGTAGTTGAGCTCAGAGGCTTTGAGCGGTTCTGCCTCGGCAGGCCGGCCGAAGAGTTGCCACGGATAACGCCAAACATCTGTGGCGTATGCCCTACCCCACACAACATGGCGTCTACAAAAGCCCTCGACGACCTGTACAGCGTGGAGCCGACTCCGGCGGCCAAGCTGATAAGGCAACTCCACTACAACGCCTTCATGATTGAGGACCACTACATCCACTTCTTCTTCCTGGCTGCGCCCGATTTCGTGGTGGGGCCGGATGCCAGCCCTGCGGACAGGAACATTCTGGGCGTTATCAACAAGGTCGGGGCGGAGATTGGCGGCAAGGTGATTGACATAAGGAAAAGGTGCCGCGAGGTAATTCGCCTTCTGGCCAGCAAGCCACCCCACCCCGAAGGCGGCCTCCCCGGAGGAGTCTCCAGGCGTGTCACCCCCGACGAGCGCAGATGGATAAGGGAGACTGCAGACGATGCAGTGGAGTTTGCCAGGTTCGCCCTGAAGCTATTCAAGCGTGTCGTTCTGGCCGACGACGAGTACCTCGGTCTCATCATGAGCGATCCCTACAGCCTCAAGACGTACTACATGGGCCTGGTAGACGATAACAACAAGGTGAACTTCTATGAAGGCAAGCTGAGGGTAGTTGATCCAAAAGGGAACGAATATGCGGTGTTTGATCCAAGCCGGTACGTTGACTACGTAGGTGAGTGGGTCGAACCCTGGACCTACATCAGGTTGACACACCTGAGGAAGATCGGCTGGAACGGTCTCAACGAAGGCGACGGCACCTCGTTATACCGGGTGGGCCCCCTTGCCAGGTTGAACGCAGCCGAAGGTATGGCCACGCCGCTGGCGCAAGCGGAGTATCAAGAGATGTTTACCACACTCGGCGGCAAGCCAAGTCACCACACGCTGGCCTTCCACTGGGCAAGGTTGATTGAGGCGCTCCAGGCCGCCGAAGACATGCAAAGGATCGCCAACGACCCCATGCTGATCAGCAGGGACACGCGCAACATGAACCTCAAGCTGAAGAAGGTGGGAATTGGCTGCGTTGAGGCGGCTCGCGGAACGCTGATCCACCACTATGAGACAGATGACGACGGCATAGCCACCACGGTCAACCTCATCGTGGCCACACAGCACAACGCGGCTCCGATTTGTCTGTCGGTTAAGAAGGCGGCCATGGGGTTCGTCAAAGGTCCGGAGGTCAAGGAGGGCCTGCTGAACATGGTTGAGATGGCGTTCAGGGCTTATGATCCATGTCTCGCCTGTGCAACCCACACCCTGCCCGGCCAGATGCCCCTGGAAATCAAAATACGGGACAAAGCCGGAAACATAGTGCGAACCCTGCAGCGCCCGTAGGCGCAACGGTAACTTCAGTCTTCAGCCCAAGGGGTCACCCCCCTTGGGCTCTATCTCGCCCTCGAAGGGCCGACGCCCACCGGCCCTACTTTCAAGGTGAGCCGATTTCGGCTAAACTTATGGCAGCCCATGAAACTGGGAATCCAGATAGACCAGAAGTTCCAACCATGCCTCAGCCAGGAATGGCTGCAGAAAGTGGTCGAGCACTCGCTCTCCGTTCAAAGTCACGGGGCTGAGGTGGAACTGGGTTTGCTCATCACCGATGATGAGACCGTGCAGGAGCTCAACAGGAGATATCGGGGCATAGACGAGCCTACCGACGTGCTCTCCTTTGCTTTGACGGAGGGCAGGCCCGAGGCTGACCTGCCTGGTTTTGTAGCGCCGCCCGATGGCATCCTGCACCTGGGAGAAGTGATCGTGTCGTATCCACGAGCCGTGGAGCAGGCCAAAGAGAGGAAGCATGGCACCAGTAAGGAGCTGGCCCTGCTTGTCATCCACGGCACGCTTCACCTCCTGGGTTTCGAACACGATGAGCCAGCCCGTGAACGTGAACTCAGGGCAGTGGAGCAACGGATACTGTCCGAAGTTGAAGGCAACTTGACGACCACTGACAACGGAGATTGGTGATGACGTCGCAGGTCTTCTACCGTAAGTGGCGTCCCCAAACACTGGCCGAGGTAGTCGGGCAAGAGCACGTCACGCAAACCCTGCGCAATGCGCTGCAAACAGGACGGCTGTCGCACGCGTACCTGTTTTGTGGTCCCAGAGGCACAGGCAAGACCAGTACAGGGCGAATCCTGGCCAAGGCGGTCAACTGTCTCAACAACGGCAGCGGCGAGCCGTGTAACGAGTGCGACATGTGCCAGGCTATCACCCAGGGGAGAGCCCTGGACCTCATAGAGGTCGACGCGGCCAGCAACCGCGGCATCGACGACATCCGAGAACTGCGTGAGAGGGTCAAGTTTTCACCTAACATTGCCCGGTACAAGGTATACATCATCGATGAAGTCCACATGCTCACCGAGCCAGCCTCCAATGCCCTGCTGAAAACCCTGGAGGAGCCTCCACCTCATGCTATCTTCGTACTGGCCACTACGGAGCCACATAAGCTGCTGACCACCATCCTGTCTCGCTGCCAGAGGTTCGATTTCCGCAGGCTGTCCCACGATGCCGTCGTCACCAAACTGCAGCACATATGCCAGCAGGAAGGTATCTCCATCGAACCTCAGGGCCTGAGGCTGGTGGCCAGGACTGTTTCTGGCAGCCTCCGCGACGCCGAGAACCTGCTGCAGCAACTGGTGGTCTATTACGGAAACCAGGTCGACGTCCACCAGATCGAAGACATGCTGGGCGTCACCACCGACTCCAGAGTCAGGGAACTGGTCGAGCACATAGCCGCCAAGGACGTTGCAGCCGGGCTGGCTACCATCAACAGCGTTCTCAACGACGGCCTGGACCTGCCACAGTTCAACCGGGGGCTGGTAGAGTATCTGAGAAACATGTTGCTGGCCAAGTCCGGGGCAGAGACCTCGCTTGACCTCGCCTCAGAAGACGCAGCCGAGGTCAAGCATCTGGCCGAAAAGATTTCGATGGAAGACATCCTGAGAGCGATCAAGCTTTTCGGGCAAATAGACTTCCGTTCGAGGGAATACTCCTCCCTGCCGCTGGAACTTGCACTGGTGGAGTGTGCTCTGGTCGAAGAAAGAGATACACTGCCCCAGAAAGCGGGCCTCCGGGGCAAGCCGCCTGCGCCTGAGAGGGGTAAGAGTGCTCCCGCCAAGCCAGCTATGTCAGCCGGTGTCGAGACCGCCACGGTCCAGCCACCCCAGATCCGGGAAGCCGAGCTGCCCCAAGAGGGGACACCTCTTCCTGTACCAGACGCCGGGCTGGAACACGTGCGTGCCCATTGGGATGAGTTCGTGGGCACCCTGCGAGGCGTCGGCTCCGGTGGAAACCTGGACGCCTTCTTGAGGAGTGCCTGCGAGCCAGTGGGTGTTGAAGACGACACACTGGTGCTGGCTTTCTACTATCCCTTTCACAAAGACAAGATAGAGGACACCAAGTATCGCCGAATGGTGGAGCAGAAGCTGGCCGACAAGTTCGGCAGTCCCAACAAGGTGCGTTGCATCCTCCGGCCGAAGGGCAGGCAACGTGTCATGGAAGGACATCTGGTCAAAGCGGCTCTCGAGATGGGCGGCAGGGTCACCAGAGTGGAGGAAGACCCGAATCTGGCAGGAGGAGCAGAATGAACAAGCAAATGATGCGGCAGGTGAAGGAACTGCAAGCAAAGCTGGCCAAGGCACAGGAGGAGTTGGGCAACACTGAAGTGGAGGGAAGTGCAGGCGGCGGGGCGGTGACCGTCACCATTGACGGGCACCAGAATGTCAAGTCAGTGAAGATCTCTCCTGACGCGGTTGACCCCGACGACATCGGCCTCCTGGAAGACCTGGTGCTGGCAGCCGTAAACGAAGCCATCAAGAAGGCCCAGGAGTTGGCCCAGGACCGCCTCGGCGCGCTGACCGGGGGCCTCAACATCCCGGGCCTCATGTAAGGAGGCAGTGCAGCTTTGCGCATTGACAACGTTCCCGTGGCGGAGCCGATGGCACGCCTGATCGAGGAGTTACACAAGCTGCCTGGCATAGGCCCAAAGAACGCCCAACGGTTGGCCTACTTCCTGCTGCATACCCCGGAGGATCAGGCCAGGGCTCTGGCTGAAGCCATCGTAGCAGTGAAAGAGAAGCTGGTCTTTTGCTCGACATGCCAGAACATAACCGAGGTTGACCCCTGTCCTGTATGCCAGGACGAAGAGCGCGACCGTGCCAGAATCTGCGTCGTGGAGAAGCCGCTGGACGTCCTGGCGCTGGAGCGGACCCGCGCGTATCATGGCCTGTACCACGTCCTTCATGGCGCCATATCCCCAATGGACGGTGTGGGGCCGGAGAACCTGAGGATGAGGGAACTCCTGGACCGTCTTCAGGGCGGGTCTGTACAGGAACTCATTCTAGCCACAAACCCCAATCTGGAAGGTGAAGCCACGGCCATGTACCTTCAGCGCCTGGTAGCCCCCCTGGGAGTGAAGATCACCAGACTGGCCAGGGGACTTCCCTTTGGCAGCGACCTGGAATATGCCGACGAAGTCACTTTGACCCGCGCACTGGAGGGAAGGCAGGAGATTTAGATTCCGGCTCCCCTGAAGAGCTGCTTCACGCGCTCCGCAGGCCAGGCGAAGGCGGGTACAAGCCAGAAGCCAGTCTCTCCCGATTGAAGGATTGAAGGGACATTCTCAGACGCCGTGAGTATACCCAGGCTCTGCAGCACCGAAGCGATCGTCATCAGGAAAACCGAACTGGGTGAGGCCGATTGCATCCTCACGCTGTACACGCCACGTCTTGGCAAAGTAAGGGCCG
This sequence comes from uncultured Dehalococcoidia bacterium, assembly GCA_964617695.1. GTDB lineage: Bacteria > Chloroflexota > Dehalococcoidia > UBA2247 > RBG-13-53-26 > CAZTYW01. Next base: position 60,226 of record CAZTYW010000002.1, on the reverse strand, counting down.
TGGCCAAGGGAGCCAGGCGTCCCAAAAGCAGATTGGGGGGCCACGTCGAAGTGCTCGCCCACAGCCAGTTGATGCTGGTCCGGTCCAGGAATCTTGACATCGTCACCCAGAGCCAGACCATCCATAGCTTCCTGGGCCTGCGCGATGACCTGTGGCGAACCTCTTCGGCTCTCTATGTGGTTGAACTGGTTGATCGACTCACCGCGGAAGAGGAGGAGAACCACCCTCTCTTCAGGTTGGTTGTTGATACACTTGATTGGCTGTGCCGAGCCCGGCATGGGGACATGGTTCTCCGACACTTTGAGCTTCACCTGTTGGGTCATCTTGGATACCGCCCGCAGCTTGAGCAATGTGTGGTCTGCCAGTCCGCCATCAGGCCCGCTGCCAACTACTTCAGCCCCAGCGGTGGAGGAGTCGTCTGCCCAGGCTGCGCCAGCCAGGAATCAGTCCTCCATCCTATCTCAGTCAACGCCCTCAAAGTGCTCCGCTTCCTTCAAAGAAGTGAGCATGCGGCAGTTGATCAACTGAAGGTAGGCCCCGAACTCTCCCTTGAGCTACGGCAGCTGATGCAACGGTACCTGCGATACCTGCTGGAGCGTGAGCTGAAGTCAGCGCAGTGGCTGGACAGACTGGAGAAGGAGAGACTGGACAGTCGGGCGTCCTGAGTCCGTGACCACAAGTTGCTGAGGTCCTGCCGCTGCCTAACCAGAGAGTCGGAGAGACCTGCCAGTCAACGTCACACCGCAACACAAAAGGTCGCCGTCGGGTCAGCCACCGTGGACGGCAACGGGCGACGCAGCATTGCCCACCTCAATCACCACCCTGGTCCCCTCGCCCGGCGAGGACTGGACTGAAAGGGTTCCGTCGAACAACTGCGCCCGCTCCTGCATCCCGACCAACCCCAGCTTGCCCTTGGCGGTCAAATCGCCCAGTCTCTTCGGCAGTTCGAACCCATCACCATCGTCAGCGATCGTTACCCTGACCTTGTCAGAGTCAAGCTCGACAGTCACCGCAGCGGTCGCCGCCCCCGAATGCTTCCTGATGTTCCTGATGGCTTCCTGGATGATACGGAACAGGCCCAACTCCACCTCCGGTGACAGACGCCGCTCCCGGCCAACCACCTGCAAGTCGATGGCAACGTTGCCGGCCTTGCTCAGGTCGCCAATGAGCACCTTCACCGCCGGTACCAGACCCAGGTGGTCCAAGACGTTTGGCCGCAGCGCATGGCTGAGCCGACTCAGTTCCTCGGCTATGCGGTTGACTTTCTCTTGAATCTGCAGTAGCCCCTTGACAGAGCCGTCTGATGACCGCTTCCTCGCCCTGATCACGGCCTCGATGTCAAGCGATAGCATGGCCAAATCCTGAATAGTCTCGTCGTGCAATTCCCGTGCAATGCGCTTGCGTTCCTCCTCCTGTGCCCGGGTCACCTCTGTGACATAGCGCTGAAGATTCTCCTGCAGTCGTTTGTGCTCGGTGGTGTCACGGATACTGCCCTCGTATCCTGATATGCTCCCGTCGTCGCTGCGCCAAATGGTGAAAGTGAGCAGACAGTCCATCTCGGTTCCGTCTCTCTTGCGCAGCCTCATGGCGAAGTCCCTGACAAAGCCCCTATGCTCTATTTCACTCCGAAAGCGTTCCACCTCAGTGGGATAGACCGGGGTCTCCCAAACGTCTAGCCCCATCATTTCATCCCTGGTGTGACCAAACAGGTCCAGCGCAACCTGGTTGGCATGCATGACTTTGCCAGTTCTGGTGAGGATACAGATGGCGTCCCTGGAATCCTCGAAGAGCGTGCGGTATTTCTCCTCGCTGTCCCGCAACGCCTTCTCCATCTGCTTCCGCTCGGTGATATCTTCCCCCGAACCCAGCACGCCAATGGCATTACCCGCCTCATCCCGTAGCAGAGTGGTGTTATACCACGCCATGATCCTTTCCTCACCGCTTTTGGTCACAACTGGGCTTTCATGGCATTTGTCCAGCTCGATCGCACCGGTAATCATCTTGGCGAAAAGCGCCTTTGCCCTGGCTCTATTCCTGTCGACGGAAATCTTGTCAAACCAGTTCTGGCCAACGATCTCATTCTCTTCGTACCCGAGTATCTCGCAGGACTTCTTGTTCAGCAGCATTATGTTTCCGCCGGCGTCCATTACGTCGATGGCCACCCCGGCAACATCGAGATACCGTTGCGCCCTATCCCTCTCTTCGCGGAGGGCTTTTTCCACCAGCTTCTGCTCAGTGACGTTCTTGATGACAGCCAGCACGCCAAGAGGCTTTCCCCGCTGAGTCACCAGCTTGGTGGCCCACTCGCCAACCACGTGCGTGCCGTCCTTCCTTATCAGCCCCGATTCGTAGGACCGGCTCACGGCTTCCCCCGTGAGCTGTTGCCGCTGACCCTCCACGAGCCGGGCAAAATCGTCTGGGGTGAGGAACTGTGCGACGCTCATTCCTCGAAGTTCGCCGGGAGGGTAACCGGTGAGGGTAGCCATGGCGCCATTCGCACCGATGATCTTGCCGTCCGGCCGCCAAAGGACCACCGCATCGCTGAAGACCTCAAAGATTTCCTGGTAACGCTCGGTAAGAAAGTTGGCGACTTCCATCAAACTTGCTCCTGAGTACAATAAGTAGCCGTCACAGCACTGTTTTGACGGCCCAGCAGCTAGGGCAGATCGTCGAGAGCGATCCAACCCTCCCTCAGGGCGTGGAGCACTGCCTCTGTGCGTGAACCAACGCCCAGCTTCCGCAGGATATTGCGGAAATGAGTCTGGACAGTACGCTCCCCTATGACGAGCCTGCTGGCGATTTCCTTGTTACTCAGACCTTGAGCCCCGAGACGAAGCACCTCCAGTTCGCGTTGATGCAACGGCCGCGGCGCGCCTTCCGATTTGACCCGGCCTGTAGCGTATGCAAGGCGCGTCAGAACCTTGTCAGACGCCGTCGGATCCAGCACCGTTTGGCCGGCGTGCACAGCTCTGACAGCGCCAGCGACGTCGCGAACACCCACGGTTTTGAGCAGGTAGGCAGCCGCTCCAGCCTCCATGGCAGGCAACACGTACGACTCGTAGCCATAGGCACTCAGCACTACGACAGCCGTCTCAGGCCTGGCCGCCTTGATCTGCCGGATTGCCTCGATCCCGTTCAGCTCAGGCATGGCGATATCTATGATGGCAACATCGGGTGACATCTCCCTGGTGAGCCGAACAGCCTCCGCACCGTCACCTACCACAGCAACAATCTCAAGGTCGCTCTCTTCCCCAAGAAGCCGACTCAATCCTTCGCGGAAGGCGCGATGATCATCAGCCAAGAGAACCCTTATCTTCTCTGTAACCATCTCCGGTGAAGCTGCAGTAGACATCTCTCTACCTGCGGCAGATTTGATGGGCGGTGGCAAGCACTATGATAGTCAACGATAACGTCATGTGTCAAGCAAACATGCCACAAATGATGCGCAATCTGCGTAGAGATCTCGCCCAAATGGCGTAGCACATCGTACCGATTTGTGGGTATTGTGCTGTTTCTCCCGAGGCGCATTGCTGTTACCGACACACGGCGAGCCCGCGATGTTAGCATTGAGAATGAGTACTCAGGCGGATTGAACCGCAGACGGTGCTCGGGTACGATACTGGTGGGGGTCCTGCAGATTGGGCAGGCCGGCAAAGGAGGTTGAGGATGGCAGAAAGGGTGGGGTTCATCGGCCTGGGAGACGTGGGGCTGCCCATGGCAAAGAGGTTGGTAACCCATGGTTACCAGGTTACAGTCTGTGGGCACAAAAGGCGACAGCCCGTCGACGAGGTGAAGCGCCTGGGTGCGCGGGAGGTCAAGACACCAAAGGATGTAGCGCAAGCCTCCGACGTGACCATCACCGTGCTTCGAGACGACACTGCCACGCGAGAAGTGGTCATGGGCCCTGACGGCATTGTCGAGTCGGGGAGACAGGGCTCAGGAATCATACTGATGAGCACGCTGTCACCTGCTTTCTGTCGAGAGGTGGCAGCCGCAGCATCGCCGAGAGGTGTCGGCGTTCTGGATGCCCCAGTCACGGGAACCCGCATGCGGGCTGCTACAGGAGAGCTGGGCATAATGGTCGGCGGCGACAGGCAACTGGTAGAGAAGTACCGTCCCATTCTGGAGACCATGGGTAAGATCATATTGTGCGGTGGACTGGGCATGGGTCAGATAGTCAAGCTGGCGAATAACATGGCGCTGATGATCAACGTTGAGGGCGCCTACGAGGCGATATCCTGGGGTATAAGGAACGGGGCTGACGAAGAGCTGCTGGTGGAGTTGATGAGAATAGGCACTGCGGATAGCTGGGTGGTACAGAACTGGGAGTTTGTCAAGTCAATGAACGTTGACCCACCACCACTCACGTTTCACCTGGGGGCGAAGGACCTCGAATACGCCCTGCGAATCAGTCAGGAGGTTGGGCAACCCTGTCCGCTGGCCACTCTGTGCGAGGAACGGTTCAGGGCCGGGGTGCTGAAGCTGCCTGAGATGTAGACCACCGGCACAGGGATGCCGGTAGCCATAGCGGCAATGGGGACGAGCTTACGTCATCAACAGGGCTTCCTCTGGGCGTTTGCAGCCCGGCAAACGGAGCAGAGGAGCAGAAAGGAGGAGAAATGAAATATGGTCTGAGGAAAGTGGCCGTGTCTGCTCTCATGGTTCTGGCTCTGATCGCCACCCTCTGCGTAGGCTGCGCAGGTGAGGAAGAAGGCCAGATTATCATAGGGCATATCTCAGACATGACGGGGCCAGCTTCGACGGCGCTGGTGCCAATCAACTACGCCATAGAGGACCTGGCCAAGTACTACAACGAGAACGACATTATCCCGGGCGCGAAGATAAAGGTCGTCACTTACGACGCCAGGTATAACCCTAAATACGACATACCTGGCTGGAACTGGGTCAGGGACAGGGGGGCGAAGGTCGCCGTGACGGCCTTGCCCACCACCGCGGAGACGTTGGACACCCGCGCCGAGACGGACAAGATGCCGCTATGGGCACTGATCACGACTCCCCCGCTGATAGACCCGCCCGGCTGGGTATTCTGCGCCAACTCTCCCACCTACGGCCTGATTGACACCCTTCTGCAGTGGATCAGCGAGGAAGACTGGGACTGGGAGACGAACGGACCAGCCAAGATTGGCTCCGCCGGCTGGCAGGAACCCTATGCTATCGCCTGTAGAGACGCCATAAGGGACTATGCCCAGGCCCATCCGCAGCAGTTCGAGTGGGTGGGTGGGTTCCTGGCTCCTATGGGGGTGAACATGTGGAGTGGTGAGGTGGAGGCGTTGAAGAACTGTGACTACTTATTCCCGCCCTCGACCGGTACAGGCACGTCCACGTTCATAAAGCAGTATCGAGACAAGGGATACGACGCCCCATTCATCGGCACTGACGCTCACGCTGCCTACAGGGACCTGATTATTGACCTGGCCGGCTGGGACGCCGTCGATGGAATGCTCGCCAGTCAGCCAACGCGCTGGTGGGGTGAGACCGGGCCGGTGGTCGAGCTGGCCGAGGAGCTCCTGAGCAACTATCACCCGGACCAGTATGACGCTCTGGTCCATGCCGGCATAGGCTACATAGGTGGATTCCACCAGTGTTACGCTTTCTTCCAGGTCCTGGAGGAAACGGTGAAGGAAGTGGGGCTGGAGAACTACGACAGTCAGGCCTTTTATGACACAGCTATAGGGTTTGAGACGACCTGGGACGGTTACGAGACGTGGGGCTTCAGCGACACGAAGCGGTATACCTGGAATTACACCGGTATATACGAGTGGAGCGCTGCAGACGAGGATATTGTGAGGAAGGTTACTGACTGGCTGCCCATTGTTCTCGAGTAAGGCCCGGTTACGGAGGACCGACCTGGGAGGTTTCCTATGACTGCTCACGCGGCGGAGCTTGCTCCGCCGCGTGAAGGATAAGGAGGCTGAAGGAGAAATGAGCAGTGGAGCTTTCGATGGCGTGAAGGTAATTGAGTTCGGTCACTTCCTGCTCGTGCCGACCGCCACCGCTATTCTTGCCGATTGGGGTGCCGAAGTCATCAAGGTGGAGAACTTCAAGGCGGGTGGGGATCCGGTGCGGTTCCCGCAGGCCATAGAAGGACAGGCGCCACCTGCAGACATCAAACCCAGCATGTGGTTTCACTACTTCAATCGCAACAAGAGGGGCATCGGCCTGAATGTGATGACGGAGCGTGGCCGAGAGATACTCTACAAGCTGGTGGAAAACGCCGATGTCTTTGCCACAAACTTCGATCCGAGAGCTATTGAGCGGGCAAAGGCCGACTACGAGACTCTGAGCAAGATAAACCCCAGCCTGATCTACTGCCAGTGCACCGGGTACGGGACCGGCGGTCCCGACCGGCACAAGCCCGGCTTCGACTATGCGGCGTGGTGGGCCAGGAGCGGCATGATGGACCGACTATCGGCGCCCAGTGAGGCCCTGCGTCCGCAGCGGCCGGGCCTGGGGGATAACCTGGCCTCTCCGGCTATCGCCGGAGCTATCGCAGCAGCGCTGTTCTGTCGGGAGAAAACAGGTGTGGCCCAGAAGGTCGAGCTCAATCTGTATCACCTGGCGGTATGGGGGCTGAGTTTCGATGTTGGCACCGCGTTGCATCAGGGAGTCAACCTGCCGCAGACGGACAGAAGACGCGTCACCAACGCGTTGTGGAACTGCTATCAGGCCAAAGATGGGAAATGGATAATGCTGGTAATGCCCCAAACGGACCGGCACTGGCCCGCGTTCTGCAAGGCAATAGGCAAGCCCGAGTGGGAAAAGGAAGCCAGGTTCGACTCCCATATGAAGAGGATGGAGCAGAACCTGACCCTGATAGCAGCACTGGATGAGATCATAGCCGGCAAGACCGCTGCCGAGTGGGAGGCAATAGCGCAGGAGTTCGATCTGGTTCTGGGGCGCATCCAGACACCCGTGGAAGTGGCCGGCGACCCACAAGCCTGGGAAAACGACTTCTTCATTGAATTGGAGTACGCCCCCGGTGTGCGGTTCAAGGCGATAAACAGCCCCGTCAAGTTCAGCAAGACCCCAGCCACGGTGAAGTCGCTGGCGCCAGAGTTGGGACAGCACACAGAGGAAATCCTGTTGGACCTTGGCTATACCTGGGATGACATAGCCGGGCTCAAGAGCGAAGGCACGATTCTCTAGAAGGAGGCGCTATGGGCATTTGCTATCAGGCCAACACGCTGAAGGAGGTAGTGGACGAGAAGGAGCGGCTATTCAAGGATACCGGCTTTGCCTACGGGCTGGAGAACCTGGAACTGGTGGAAAGTGACCCGGCCAAATTCATGAGGTTCCAGATGAGGCTGGTAGCCGCCTGCATAAATGCCAGGGAGATGGCCAAGTTGATATCGGCCAACCCCATGTCCCTGATCCAGGGGGAGCTCTTGTTTATGCTGGCAACTCCGGAGGGAGACATTGTTTCCGCTTCCTACGGGCTGGCCGGGCATATCCAATCCTTCCCTTTCATGATCCGATCGATAGCTGATCTGGGCTTTGAAGAGGACCCCGGAATCAACGTGGGGGACGTGTTCGCCACGAATGACGCTCTCTACGGCGCTCCCCACAACGCAGACAATTACACCTGGGTGCCCATATTCTATAAAGATGAACTAATTGGCTGGACTGCAGGGCTGAACCACATTGTGGATGTCGGGGGCCTCCAGCCCGGCGGTCTGGGCACCATTTCGCCCAGCGTTTTCACCGACGGATTCACCTATCCGCCCACCAAAATAGGGGCGAATTTCAAGACGCACAAGTGGTGGGAGCTACACTGGAAGAGGCGGACGCGGACGGAGGCCTTCAATATCCTGGATGACAAAATGAGGACTGCCGGAGCGGTGGCGCTGCACGACCGCGTTCTGGACATCATTGAAGAGTTCGGGGTTGAGTACTACCGGAGGGGGGTGAAGGAGATCATTGAGAGGGAGCGGCGACTCCTGGTAGAGAGGATAAAGACTCAGGCGGTGCCCGGGATGTACAACTATCTTCACCTGAACATGGTGAAGTACAAAGGAGTCGTGGGCAAGCTGTTTGCCGGTTCGAACAGAGACTGGCTCCTTCATGAGCCTTGCACGCTTCATGTCCGGCCGGACGGCAGCCTGTACATGGATGCAGAAGGGCTAACCAGCGAAGACGAATTCCACTGCAATGGCTATGAACCTGCGGTAAGAATGCTGACCTCGCTCGGCTGCTGGCCAATGTTCGCCTATACCTCGACCTTGAACTCGTCACTGATGTATATGACTGAGTGGAACCTGCCTCCTGGCTGCATGTTCAATCCACAAAACCCCTTTGCGGCCACGGTCATGTGCCTGGCCGAGATCGGCAAATACTGCTTCCTGTTCCACAACACGCTCAGTATGGCGTTCTTTGCCAGAGGCTACCTGGAGGAGACCTTCCCGATGGATGGCTGCGGTGTTGGCTACGGGCTGGCTGGCATAATGAAAGACGGGTTCCGCTGGGCTGGGGGCGACATGACCCTCATCACCTGCTGGAGCGAGGGCGGTATGCCTTACAGAGACGGGCTTTCGGCTGCGGTGTGCACACCCAATCCCGCGCCGGATATGGGAGAGACGGAGCTGGCTGAGTTCTTGCAGCCAACCAATCTCAACATTGGCAAGAAGCTCGTACCCAACTACTGTGGGCACGGCAAATTCAGAGGCGGGCTGGGAATAGCAATGCTCCAGATGATCACCGAGCCCGGCCAGTCGCTGATAGTGGCGACTTTCGCCTCCACCAACGGCATGGGCAGGTCCGCCACGGGAATGTGTGGTGGCTACCCTGGGTCGAACGACGTTGTTGTCTTCGCCCACGACACGAACATGAGGGAACTCATACAGGAAGGCAAACCTTATCCCACCGACTTCATCCAGATGAGGGAGTGGTTGAAAGAAGGGAAGCTAAAAGCTGGAAGCGTGGAGGCCTTCAAAGGCGCCACGCCGAACATACTCTGCAAGGACGGCGACCTGTTCGCCAGCGCCTCAGCCTGCCGGGGAGGCTGGGGGGATGTTCTGGAAAGGGACCCGGGCCTGGTGGAGGAGGACGCAAGGTATGGCTGGGTCACGGCGGATGTGGCCAGGACTCTGTATGGCGTAGTAGTCGATGAGAACGGCAAAGCAAAGGCAGCGGAGACCGGCGAGCTGAGGCAGCAGATTCGCAACGCCAGGAAAGAGAAGTCGGTCGACGCCAAGGACTGGTGGCGGGAAGAGAGGCAGCATGTGTTGAATAAGGACTGGGGTGAAGACGTTTACAGCATGTTTGCCGACGGCATGAAATACGAGAAGTTCCGACGTCAGTTGGTGGGGATGTGGCAGTTGGACGACGATTATCGGCTGTAAGGAGGGAAGATGTCAGAGGACATTGCTACCAAGGAAAACCTGAAGCTTCTGGTAGACGGCAAGCTGCCCTGGGAGGACGCAAAGAGACTCATGCGCCTGTCTCCCAAAGACAAACGGCGGTTCTGGAAGTACCTTGAGGTGCTGCAGGAACGCGTTCCGTGGCAGGACAAGATACTTCTCCGCATCTCGGACCACCTCTATATCGTGGCCAAGGACAGCGGGGGCCGTGTGGTCAAGTGCGACTGCGGACAGGAATTCGGCGACTATCGCATCAACTGGAAGCTGAGCTGCCGGATCCTGGGGAGGAGGACGCACGAAGAGATGGCGGTGGTAATGCCCGTAGAGGAAGCGGTCAACGACCCGCATCTGGTAGAAATAAGGGAGTTTTACTGTCCCGGATGCTTTGCCCAGCTAGGGGTCGAGGTTGTTCCCATCGGCTATCCGCCGATATTCGAGATGCTGCCCGATCTGGACACGTTCTATCGGGAGTGGTTGGGCGCACCGCTGGGAGACGAGAACCCCGATTGGTACCAGGACAAGACGCTGGATAGGCCTGCCCAGTGGGCAAAGGAGGCATAGAAGAATGGCGGACAAGGTAGAAGAGAGGTACATAATCGCCCAGGACGCGGGCGGTTCCATGACAGACTGCTTCCTGGTCGACGAGGACGGAGCGTTTTCTACCGGGAAGTTCCTGACTCACCCCGAAGACGAGGCGATCAGCTACCTTGGCTCGCTGGAAGACGCGGCCCGACGTTGGGAAATGACCACGGCCCAGATTCATCAGGCAGCGCGGTCATCCACATACACCGGGACGTCGATGGTCAACATCCTGGTAACCCAGAGTGGGAGCAAAGTGGGTTTGATCGTAACCAGGGGATTCGCCGACATGCCCATCATGGAAAGGGGCCTCACCTGGATAGGCCAGTCCTACGAGGACATACTGCACCAGCAATTGCATGAACACACGCCCTGGATGGTGAACCCTGAGAACATCAAGGAGGTGACCGAGCGAATCTCGGTTGGCAGCTACTACATGGAGCACCACTACTTCCCCGGCACGGTCGTCATTCCGCTGGTGGAGGACGAGGCAGTGCAGGCAGTCACCGAACTTCTGGACTCCGGGGTAGAGGTAATTGGCATTCTAACCCTCGCATCGTATGCAAACTCTGCCCACGAGATGCGGATTGCCCAGATCGCCAGGGAGATGGTGGAGAGGCGCGGCCTTGACGTGCCTGTGGTCGCCTCTCACGAAATGTGTTCCGTCCCCAACGAGAACGAAAGACTGAAGACCCTTCTTATTCAGTGCTACATAGCAGAGATCGCCAGGAGGAAGCTGTTCCTGGTGGAGGAGGCAGCCAGGAAAGAAGGCTACAACCACGAGTTGTTGACCTTGCTGGGTTACGGAGCGGCGGCAACGATCCGCTATCCCAAGTTGGCCGAGGCGGCCATCTCAGGTCCGGTTGGAGGCCTGCTCGGCGGGAAGTTCATCGCCGACTTTCTGAATATCCCCAACCTGGTTTGCTGGGACCTGGGCTGTACCACCTGCGACATTGGTCTGATTGCCAACCGGCTTCTGCCGGTGAACAAGGAGCCGGAGTTTTCCGGCCACCGGTTGAGGATGCCCATGATCGCCATCGACTGTCTCGGCGCCGGCTGCAGCCACGTGGTACACGCAGACCCGGTGACGAAGCGGATTACCATCGGGCCCGAGAGTGTCAGGGCCGACCTGGGCACCATGTACGCCTCGGACCAGGTGACGATCGGCGACATTGACCTGACCATGAGGTACCTGGACCCGGACTACTATCTCGGAGGAACCATCAAGGTCAACCGCGACAGGGCGGAGCATGAGTTGACAGAGAGGGTGGCCAAGCCACTTGGCCAGGACGTCTACGACGTGTCGAGCAAGATCCTGGACTTGCTGCACGCCAAAGTAGCCGACCACATCAACGGTGTGCTTCTGTCGAGAGGGTTGAACCCGGCTGAGTTCACTCTACTCGTCTACGGAGCTGCCGGTCCTCTCCACCTGTGGGGGCTGGAGCGCGCCATCCACTTCAACGAGGTTATCGTGGTACCCTGGGCGGCAGTGTTTTCCTCTTTTGGAGTGGCTGCTGCTGACTACTTCCATCGCTATGACAAGGCCGTCACCTTCTTCCTGACTCCGCAGATGCCCGACGAGATCAAAATATTCCAGGGCAGCGTTCTGAGCCAGGCCTGGCAAGAGCTGGAAGAGAGGGGGCTCACGGAACTCGAAGCTGAAGGCATCGTAGCCGAGGACGTGAGCTTCAGGCGTGGGATATCGTGCCGATACATAGGTCAGATGTCGAATTGGGGGGTTCCTGTTGACGTAGCCAGAGTACAGAGTCTCGAGGACCTCGACAAAGTGATAGGCGCTTTTGAGAAGACCTATACCAGCATCTATCCCGCCGGAGCCCGGTATCCAGAGTCAGGCTACCAGATAACCGAGGTCTATGTAGAGGCGGTGGCCAAGAAACCGAAGCCCATTATACCCACGCATCCGCCTCAGGGCAAAGAACCGCCCAAGAACGCCTACAAAGGTCAGCGTGATGCCTTCTTCGACGGGCAGTGGGTGACCTTCGACCTGTGGGAGCAGGACTTGCTGGAAGCGGGCAACAGGGTCGACGGGCCGGCCATCGTCGAGCATACCATGACAACGCTGCTCGTCCCCCCTCAGAACTACATTGAGCTGGATGAGCACAAGTTCATGAGGTACAAGAGGAAGTAAGACACATAGAGCGCTGTGCGGCAGAGCCGGCGGAAACATGCCCGGGGATGCGCCAAGCCGCGCGAAGCGACGTCACCATGGCACCGGTGTCTTTCGAGCCGAAGGTGGCTCGTGGTGGTGTCGGTTCAATGAGGCATTGACATATCGGGATACTTGGTGAAGAACGGCCGGGAAAGGAGGAATCAAGAATGACGGTGAAGGTTGGATTCATTGGCCTGGGAGATATAGGACTTCCTATGGCGAAGAGGGTGGTAACCGGCGGTTTCGAGACGACGGTTTGCGGTCACGTAAGGCGAGCGCCCATTGAGGAAATGAAGGGCCTCGGAGCCACGGAGGTCAAGACACCCAGAGAGGTTGCCCGGTCATCTGAGGCCACCATCATCATGGTGCAGAACGACAAACAGGCTGAGGAGGTGGTCTTTGGGCCTGACGGTCTTCTGGAAGGGGTGAAAGAAGGCGACGGCATTCTCCTCATGGGCACGTTTTCTCCTACCTTCTGCAACAAAGTGGCAGAGGCGGCCAAGGCCAAGAAGGCGGACGTGTTTGATGCCCCGGTGGTTGGAGCCCGCATGGGGGCCGAGGCGGGAACATTGGGAATTAGCGTCGGGGGCGATAAAGACAGGCTTGAGAAGTATCGCGACGTATTGGAGAGAATGGGCAGGATCACCTACTGTGGCGATCTTGGAATGGGCCAGATCGTGAAACTGGTGAATAACATGTGCGCCATAACCAACGCATGGGTGGCCGCCGAAGCCATAGCCTGGGGTATGAAGAACGGCGCCGGTGAAGACTTGCTCGTCGAGCACATCAAGATAGGTTCCGGGAACAGTTTCTCGGTGCAAAACTGGGGATGGCTCAAGTCGATGTGGACGGATCCGCCGCCGCCCACTTACTACGTTGGTGCCAAGGACCTCAGCTACGCTCTGGCCATCGGGCACGAGTTGAACCAGTCCAGCCCGATTGCTGCCCTTGTTTGCGAGCTGGCCAAGAAGGGGCCTCCTAAGGAATTCTCCCGCCCCGCACAGCCGAAGCAATAGATAGAGGGCCCGCGGCTGTGGGCGGAGGGCCGGCAATAGCAGAGATGGCCGGTGCGGGCTATGGACATGGGAGTCCGCGTCGGTTTAACAGGCGACCCGAGTGCAGCCGCAAGTTGGGAACAGATGGCGCCACGAAGGCGTGAATTGACCAGAAGAAGCTCGGAACGGAGGGAAACCCGATCTATGATACCTGTCAACGTCAGAGTTTTGGGGATCTCCGCGACTCCCATCAAGGGCGGAAACTGTGACACAATGGTGCAGGAGGCGCTGAACGTTGCCTCCCAGATACCAGGCGTGGAAACCGAGTTCATCACGTTGGCCGACAAGCAGATCGCACTCTGCCGTCATTGCCAGTGGTGCATAGAGAACATGGCGCCGTGCAGAATAGAGGACGATGCCAACGCGGTATTCGATAGAATGATAGCAAGTGATGGCTTGATCCTTGGAGCACCCGTATGGAATATTGGCGCCGCTCCGATCATGGCTACACTTATATCCAGATGGAGGTACCACCAGTTCTTCACCTACAACTTCAGGAACAAGGTGTCCGGCCTGCTCACCGTAGGTTTCCTGGGCATGGGGATGGAGCGGGCGCTGGAAGACCTGGAAGTTGTTGGCAGAGGCTCGGGTTTTGTGGTAGCCAGGGGCTGGGCTGTGGCCAGCGAAGCGGCCTTCGGCAGAAGGCCGGCCTATCTGAAGAACGGTGTACTGGATGACAAGCTCGGTATGGCGCGTGTGAGGAACGTGGCCTTGAAAGTCGTCGAGATTGCCAGAATGACAAAATATGCAGCAGAGGCCGGGGTCGCAATGCCCGAGGAATTCCTGACCACCTCTCGTGGGGTGCGCGTTAAAGAGAAAGAGAAGAAGGTCTTCGTGGACGGGGTTTGGAGAGAAAAAGAATAGGTTCAGCGTACCGCAGATCGTCCGTTGGATGAGAACTCGAATAACTGATCTACTGAAAATAAAGTATCCTATCATTCAGGCACCAGCCAATTTCGTTGGAGTCCCGCAGCTTGTGGCAGCAGTCTCCAATGCCGGCGGCCTCGGAATCCTGGCCTCAGGCCGGCTTGCACCCGATGTAATCAGACAGGACATCAGGGCTGTTAGAGACCTGACTGACAAGCCGTTTGGTGTCAACCTCATAGCGGGCAATCCGGGTTATGAAAGGCTGGCCGAGGTTTTCATCGAGGAGAAGGTGCCTCTGATCTGCCACTCCAGAGGCAACCCCAAATGGCTGATTGGGGCAGCTAAGGGACACGGCATCAAGATAATGCCCATGATTGGGTCTGTAAGGCACGGCGTCCGGGCCGAGCAGGACGGGGCTGATGCCGTCATGGTGCAGGGGTCTGAGGCAGGGGGACACGTCGGGCAAGTCACCACTATGGTGTTGTTGCCGCTCATCACAGGCAAGGTCCAGATCCCGGTGGTGGCCGCAGGAGGCTTCTGCGATGGCAGGGGCCTTGTGGCAGCCCTTGCTCTGGGGGCCGAAGCCATTGCCATGGGCACCAGGTTCGCAGTGACCAAGGAGAGTCCTATCCCCGACAGCGTCAAGCAGCGATACCTTGCCTCAAGCGAAAACGACACCGTGGTCACGCCTGCCATCACTGGCACACCATTGAGGGTGATCAGCAACAGGTTCACCGACACGTTGGGTGAAGGCAGGAGCCTATCCTGGACAGAAAAGATATCGGGCGCGCTTGAAGTCCGAAGAATGCTGGGGGTTTCCTGGTGGCGGTTCATAGTCGCCGGTTGGAGCATGAGGAAAGAGTACCAAGCTTCCATCTCGGAACTGGGGCATCTGGCCGCGGGCGGCGTGCGCATTGTGAGAGCGATGATCGAAGGTGACACAGATTTCGGAGTGATGCCCAGCGGCCAGGTCTGTGGCAGGATAGACGACGTGCCCAGCGTGCAGGAGCTGATCGAGCGAATCGTTGCCGAAGCCAGGAGCGTGCTGCAGTCGGTGACAGGGGAATTGAAATCCTGAAAGTTGATGACTGGAATGGCGCCAATGCCCCGCAATTAGCCGGGGGAGGAAGGGGCCGGTGGGGGCGCGGGCTCGCCCCCACGAGTGGGCCGACAGGCCACAAATGATAGCGAAAAGGGTATTCTAGGCTGCCGAACGTGGAAGATACGTTCCCCAAGCTGCTCTTTCGTAACTGCCAGCAGTGGGGCAGTAGCCGCGTGGCCCTGCGCAAGAAAGAGTACGGCGTCTGGAGAGAGCATACCTGGGAAGACTGCTACCACAAGGTGAAGGCCATCTTCGGAGGCCTGGCAAGTTTGGGGCTCGAAGCCGGAAGCGGTGTATCCATACTGGCCGACAGCAACCCCGAGTGGTTCTGGTGTGAGCTGGCTGTACTGGCAGCCAGGGGAATTGTCACCGGGCTCAACCCCGCAGGGTCTGCGGAGGACACTAAAGGTCTCATGCTTCTTGCGCAGCCAAAGTTCGTACTGGCCCAGGACCAGGAGCAGGTCGACAAGCTGCTGGAGGTAAAGGACGGTGCCCCCTCGCTGCAGAGAGTGGTGTACTGGAACGAGAAGGGACTCCGGCACTACAACAACCCGATCCTGATCAGCCTGGCTGAAGTTATCAAGCTGGGAGAAGAACGGGAGCGGAACCACCCGGGAGAATTCGAGCGAAAAATGGCTCATGGCAGGGGCGATGACCTGGCGATGATAATCTTCGCCCTGGGAGCCAACGACTCGCTGAAGGTGGTGCCGGCCACGCACGGGTTCCTGATCTCCTCGTTGGAAAACGTCCTGGCGTCGAACCCGGTGTACGACACCGACGACTACGTATCGGTCATCACTCCCGGCTGGCTGTTCGAACAGACACTGGGGTTCACCGCCTGTCTGGTCAAAGGTCAGAAGCTCAACTTTGCCGAGCGCGTGGAGACCGCTCCTGAAGACTCTAGAGAGATATCCCCAAACGTCCTGGTCTATCCACCCCGGGTATGGGCGGACATCGCCTCGGCAATTCAGACCAATGTAGCAGACGGCACCCGGCTGAAAAGGAGGTTGTTCAACTGGAGTCTGTCTATTGGCCAGGAGGTAGCGGAGGAATCCATGGGCAATGACCGCGTTGGCCTGCCCAAGAGATTCCGCCACGCCATCGCCGAAGCCCTGGTCTTCCGGCCACTGAGAGACAAGCATGGCTTCAACAGGGCAAGACTGGTCTACGCCGCCGGCAAGAGAGCATCCCCAGAAACCGTCAGGTTCTTCCGCGCCATCGGCATCGACCTGCAGCAGGTCTTTGGTTCGACGCAAGGGGGTGTGGTCACAGTCGCACCCGAAGAGAAGCTGATGCTGGAGTAGCGAGCTAGTAAGCGAGAATGGACACTTTTCTACGGGCGTCTATTGAAGGAGTGTTACTCGGCGGAGTCTACGCTCTAATTGCACTCGGTGTGGTAGTGGTGTTCAAGGCCACCAAGGTGTTCAACCTGGCCCACGGCGGCATTTTGATGCTGCTGGCCTATCTCCTCTGGTGGCTGCTGGCCACACTGGGGTTGCATCTTGCGGCTGCCCTGGGAATACTGGCGCTTGCCAGCGTGTTGATTGGCCTGGGCATAGACCGTTTGATAATGAGACCCATGATAGGGCAAAGCGGGCTGACAACCTTCATCCTGACCCTGGTACTGGGCTTCTCGGTTATTCACGGGGCTGCCATGCTGATCTGGGGAGGCACGCCCAGAGTCATGCCCGAGATCTTTCCGTCTGGCAGCTTTGGCATCGGAAACGTCAGCTTCCCCTACACCTGGCTGTTTTCCTTCATCGTGGCTACGGTCATGTTCCTGGCATTCGTGTCGTACTTCCGCTCCACCAAGAGCGGCCTGGCGATGAGATGCGTATCCGAAGACCACCTCATCAGTCAAAGCCTCGGCATAAACGTCAAGAGGATATTCGCCCTATCCTGGGTGGTCGGCAGCCTGTCGGCCGCACTTGGGGGCATGCTCCTGGGGTCGATGTTCGTCGTGAACAGCAACATAGGAGGCTTCGCCATCATGAGGGCTCTGCCTGTGGTGCTGCTAGGCGGGATTGAATCGATCCCCGGCGCCTTTATCGGCGCCATCGTGATCGGCCTGACAGAAAGCCTGGCCGGAACCTACATCGATCCGCACGTCAGCGGATTCAGGCAGCTACTGCCATACATTCTGATGGTAGCTATTCTGATTATCAGACCGCACGGTCTCTTCGGTCTGAAAGGAATACGGAGGATCTGAGAGTGCTGCCCGGCGGGCTCTTCAACACCAGGTACGAGTCAGACATGGCCATCATGCGTACACGGACGCAATGGGTCCTGCTGGCCCTGGGAACCGCAGTCCTGTTCAGCATCCCCTTGTTTGCAAGTTCCTACTGGGTCAGTTGGCTGAGCATGCTGGGCATAACCATAGTAGCAGTCCTCGGCCTGCACGTGTTGACGGGGCTGTGCGGGCAATTTTCCATCGGACACGCCGCGTTCATGGCTGTGGGAGCGTACGCGGTTGCCATTCTTACCGTCAGGTCCGGGTGGAACGGATGGCTTTGCCTGCCCATATCCGGGTTGTCTGCTGGCGTCGTGGGGCTGCTGTTTGGACTGCCCTGTTTCAGGCTGAGAGGATTCTATCTGGCTATATCGACACTGGCCGCCAGCTTCATCATCCTTTGGTTCGTGGAACACTACACTTCGGTCACCGGCGGGTACTCCGGCCTGGGTCTGGAGCCGCTCAGGCTGGGTCCCATCGACTTCGCCAATCGCAATGCCTTCTATGCCCTGACCATGGTGATCATGATCGTGGCCACCTTCTTCGCCAAGAATATCCAGAGGACTGCCGCCGGGAGGGCCTTCGTGGCCATTCGGGACAACGAATTGGCCGCTGAGGTCAGCGGGATCGCCATATTTCGCTACAAAATGCTGGCCTTCTTTATCGGCTGCGTCTTTGCCGGATTGGCAGGGTGGTTGTGGGCCTACTCTCAGCTCAGGGTGAATCCAAACCAGTTCGAGCTTATGAACTCCATGTGGTACGTAGGGATGTTGATAATCGGCGGCTGGGGAAGCACGGCCGGGGTCTACATGGGTGCCACCTTTCTCGGACTTCTAGAGGTTATGCTGAATGACTACATAAACCCATTCCTCGTCGACAATCTCCCTGCCGACTGGGCCCGGCAGCTTCCCGTGGCCATGGGGCTCATAGTGTTTGGTCTGGTAATCGTCCTGTTCATGATGTTCCAGCCGAGAGGACTGTACTATCGCTGGGAGAAGTTCAAGACTTACTACAGGCTGCAGCCATATTCCTACTGGGGGGGTAGATCAGAATCCGACAAGTCGTCCTGACGTCGTGAGCCCAGCACGGGCCGGGTTTGCGCCCTGGCGAGTGCAGCACGCCCTGAGATAAAATCTGCCCCTTCCACTTCAGAAGTGGAAGGGGCAATGCTGTTGTACAATGTCTTCGGTCGGGGAGAGTTCGGCTGAGCGAATCCCCCTCTGCCTGCCGCACTATAGCTTGAACACGGCTACGGCGTTGTCCCTGAGAATAGCCTGCTTGTTGGCGTCTTTCATAGGCAGGTCGACGAACTCCTGCTTGCAGCGCGTCAGCCCGAAGCCATTCGTAGCCCAGAACACCTTGCTCCTGCCAATCGGCCCACTGAGAAAGTCAATCGTCTCCTGATGGAGGCTGGCAGGATAGTAGGCGCCGATGTTCCCGTAGACTTTGGGGTGGCGCCAGATCATGGAGCACCACTCACCGATCCACGGCCAACCAGTGTGGGTAAGGACCATCTTCAGATTGGGGAAATCCATAGCTACTTCGTCGGCGTACATTGGACGGCCTATTTCACTGGGCAGGGGCTCCGCCGAGTGCCCCGTCTGGAAACTGACTGGTATGTCCAGTTCTATGCACTTGGCGTACAGCGGGTAGCACCTGGCATCGCTGGCCTTGACGCCAAAGCTATTGGGGTGAAACCACACGTACTTGAAGCCGCACTCCTTGACCGCCCTTTCCAGGTCCTTAAGGCTTTCCTCTATCCGGAAGGGGTTATAGCCGGCACCACCAACGATCCTGCCTTTGCCCTTGTCCACTATCTCGGCAATTCGATCCACGGTGAAGCCAGTCACCAGCTTGTTCTCGTGCCTGGACCATATCAACTGCTGGTCTACGAAGGCCTTGTCCACCCCCACCTCGTCCATCTCCTTGATCATGTCGTCGACCGAAGCCTTGTACTGAGAGGCGACGACCTTCCAGCCGTCCTCCTCCGACACACCCAGCTTTTTCAGCACGCCGCCGAAGGTGCCCTTGACACAGGCCTGAGACTCGTAGAAGCTCCAGGTCTCCTTCCACTCCTCCTCGGTCACGATCCCGGCATATCCTGCCCGGCACATGGTGTCGATAGCCCGAACATCCTTTAGCTCCATACGTTTGACCCCCTTCTGTCGTTTTGTTCTATGCCACCCTGGACCGGATTTACTCTGCTTGGCTCAAAACCTCAGGAGAAGCGCTGCTCAGTCCTGGCGATAATGTCATCCTGAAGAGACCTGGTCAAGTCCACGAAGTAGGCCGCGTATCCCGCCACCCTGACTATCAGGTCGGCATGCCTTTCGGGATGTTCCTGAGCATCCCGAAGTATCTCCGGGTCTACGACGTTGAACTGGATGTGGTGAATTCCCAGATCAGCCCAGGTCTTGAGGTAGCTGGCAAAGATGTCCCGGTTGGGTCCCTCCAGGAACTCAGGCGCAAACCTCTGGTTGAACAGGTGGTTGGCAGAGCGCAGCGGATCGACCTTGGCCACAGAGTTGAGCACGGCGGTAGGCCCCTTCTTGTCCTGGCCCTGCACCGGCGAGATACTGCCGTCGTGCAGCGGCTCTCCGGCCTTGCGGCCCTCGGCCGTAGCGCCAACGTCGATGCCGAGGTAGTAGCCCACCGACGCGTTGGTACCGTCAACGTCGAAAGGATACCCGTAATACGTCTTATACTTCTGCGTCTCCTCCTTTATCCGCACGTGAAGCGTTCTGGCGATGTTGTCGACATAGTCCTGGTCGTTGCCAAATTTGGGGGCACCGAGTAGCTTCTGACGCAGCTCCTCGTTTCCTTCGAAGTTGCCTTTCAAAGCTTCGAGGAGCTCAGCCATGCTGGCCTTCTTCTCCTCAAACACGAACTTCTTTATGGCCGCCAGCGAGTCGGCTGCGTTGTTCACCCCGGTAGGCATCACGTAGTTGCGGTGATGGTAGTACCACCTCCGGCAGTCTTTGCCCTTCTGGATACAGTCGTCCACCAGCGCCGAAATGAGCGGCCGGGGCAGGTACTCCTCGTAGAGGGCATCCGCCAAATTGTTGATGTAGGTCTGCTTCTCAAAGAAGAAGCGGTACTGCTCCATGGTCGCATCTATGATCTCATCGACCGACTTGAAGGTCAGCGGATCGGGAGTGGGGCAGCCAAACTGCTGGCCGGTGCGCCAGTCCTTGCCCTGGTTAAGCGCCAACTGCAGGCAGTTGGTGAACGAGAACATACCCATACCCTGCCGGTAGACCATACTCTTTCCCGGAATCGTCCAGGACATGCAGTTGCTGTAGGCGTAGTCCCGGGCGTCCTCCAGAGGTATACCCTTCTCCGTCAGGTAGGGAATCATCATCTTGTCATTGAAGAAGGCTGGCTGGGCTACCCTCGTCCTCTGGGTATCTACCGCCCTCAACACCAGGTCCCTGGGTATCTTGTCGTGGTACCTGAAGCACAGGGGAGGCTGAACAGAATGCAACTCCCTGGTGGCATCCAGAATCATGTAGGACAACTCGTTGCTGGCATCGTTGCCCTTCTCATCCACTCCACCGAGCGTGACGTTCTGCCAGGCCAGCCCCCCACCAGCCGACCCGAACAACCTGGGTGGATGGATGAATCCCATCTCCTCAAACTTGATCCACAGCGACTCTATCAGGTTCAGGGCCTCTTCCTTGGTCAGCCTGCCCTCATCCATGTCCTTCCTATAGTACGGGTACATGACCTTATCCAGTCTCACGCCGCAGCCTACCGAAGGCAGCTCGATAAAACCGACGATCAAATGGATTATGAAGAAGCACTGCATAGCCTCGTGCATCGTCCTGGCCGGGTTTTCCGGCACCCAATCGCATATCTCGGCAATCCGTTCCAGTCTGGCCTTCTCCTCCGGATCGGTGGCACTCGCTGCCTTATCCCTGGCCAGCGCAGCGTACCTCCTGGAGAAAGTGATAGTCGCCTCCAGGCACATTATGGCGGCCTGGAGAAACCTCTTCTGCTCCAGGTACTCCCTGGCATGCATTGTGACGTCTGACTCGATCTCCCTCAGCCTGTCCTCTGCCTCCTTTACGATGCTCCTGAGGCCCACCTTGAGTATCTTCTCGTAGTTGGGCAACACCATGTCCCACGTATAGCTGAAGACGGTCACCGGCGTGTAGCGCGTAAACGGCTTGAGGCTGGGCGGCACCAGGTTCCGCTCCATGCCGTGCACAGACAGCCTGACCCAGTACTTGTTAATCTCTTTGAGCTCCTTCTTCCCCTCATCGTCCAGCAGGTGCTGGTACTCATTGTCCAGGGCCTTCTCCAGCCATCTCCAGTAGAGCTCGGGATAAAGCGGCAGGGAGAACTGGTCCCGGGCCAGGTTGCCCACCAGGCGCTCCTTGTCCTGGATGTAGATAGTCATGTTCTCCAGGATCTTCTTGAGGGCCTTGGCCCTCCTGGTAATCATGGGCTCACCTTCGGTCTCCTTGTAGGACTCTGTGATCAGCCGGGCCCGCTCCAGGCAGACTTTCACCTCTGCCCTGTAGCCGGCATCCTCGTCCACCCTCTGTTGACCCCTGTAAAGGCCCTTGACCGCCTTGATGATTACGTTATCCTTCAGGTCTTTGATCGCAGTGTCCACGGCTAAACCTCCTGAGGGCGTCTCTAGCTAGATTATAGCACACTGCACTCTCGAATCGAAAACTCGCCGCCAGCGGCACCCGAGCCAGAAACACCCCCCCTACCCCAGGCCCCGCAGGCAAACGAAGGAGGGGATGCCGGTCTGGCATCCCCTCCCTGTCCGTACGTGCTGGGTGTCTGCCCCTGGTCCCACCTACTTGGGAGGAGGCGGCACCAGACAGCAGTCGCAAGTCGCCACGTTGCCAGCAACGTCAACAGCTCTGATCACCGGGTCGGAAGGCAGGGTGATGTGCCAGGACACTGCGCCTGCCTGGCCATTGGCACTGCCTATCTTCTTCTGCGAGGGGGGCGCCCCAGGTGCCTCGGTGAACTTGATGACGGTCCCGTTCACGAACGGCCCGAAGCTGCCGCCGGCGTAGTCGACATATATTTCAATGTCCTCTGGCTCGCCACAGCCGCCGGAGGCCAGAAGCTGGTAGAAACCGTCCTCGTTCTGGCCGCCCTTCGGACCCGGCATAGTAGTCTTGCCGGCAGGCGGCACCTTTTGCCCGTGCGGGTTGACGCTCTCAACACACCATACTACGAGCGGAGGGCACTCCTCCTCCACCTTGATGCTGACGTATTGCCGGCCGATCACCGCCCCTTCTTCAGGGTAGCTGTTGGCGTAGAAGGTGACAACAGCATCCAGAGTAGTGCACGGGGTTGCATCCTCGGCCACCGTTATCGTCTCCTGGAATTGAACGGTGCTCCCGCCCGGCACATCGTAGTGTACCGCGGGGGTAAGCACAACGCTCAGGCCGGGATCAGCCGCTACCTGCCACCATACGTCCGTCTCCACCTCGGCTACCAGGTCCAGGATCAGCTCCGTCAAGCTGATTCCACCCGGCACTGTGCCATCGGCGTTGATCTGCACAGCAGAGCCCCCGGTGACCCCAGCGATCCCATTCCACAGAGCTGTATGAGTACCGCTGGACACCACCAGCAATGTCACCCCGGCAGCCTGCATAGCTGGAATAGCATCGTCCTCAAGGTCGATGTCGTCCCCTGTCCCGACATCTGCGTCACGTCCCGGGTCGCGTCCGGTATCCAGACCGCAGTCGTGCGGACGGTCATCCAGGAACATGATCAATATCTTCTGGGCATCGGCGCGGTAGCCCATCAGATTGTCAGAGTGGCCACTCTCCCACATGACCCGGGCATACGATTCGGGGAGGTCTGCTCCGCCTCCCGCACTCATCGCCTGGACGGCAGCCTTTGCGGCTGCAAAATCGCCACTCACGGCCTGATCAACCCGGAAGGGCTCGTTCGTTGCGTCCCCGTAGTGCGCTGCGTAGCCGCAGTAGTCATAATACTCCGGGTAGTCCTCATGGGAGACTATCCCGACGTTCAGGTCTGCAGTCTCATTCGAGAGCGCCTCGACTATGCTGGCGATCTCCGTCTTGAGGTTGGTCAACTCCTCAATCATGCTGCCCGTCAGGTCCACGGATATGACCACATCAGCCTTGGGAAGAAGCGTAGGGACCGTCACAGTCTTGTTGACGCACATGGTCTCCCCGGGCGCCAGTTCGGCCGTCACGTTCGAGGGCCACACCGGCACCGAATCACCCGGGCCTGGCTGCGCCGCTCCCGGCAACGCCATGGCCAGGACCAGTAGAGCGGCCACGATTAGACCTGCCATACATCGCTTTATCTTCATCTACCTCTCCTTTCTCTGACGAATGAAATAGTCAACTGCAGCAACTCGCTAAACCATTTGTCCTCACCACCTCCCGCGGCCCGCCGGGGCCTCACACCCTCTTTGACCCGCCCCTGTCAAACGTCGCCTGCAACATTCTCAGCTCCGGGCAGACTTACCCAACCTCGACCCCCCGGGACATCCTCACTCTGGAGCCGTCCAAGTACAGGATACAGACCGGGGGGTAAAGAACGGGTTGCTGGCTGTTAAAAAGGAGTGGCCTCTCGGTAACGGTTGCCCGAGAACTTGCGCACAGTCCGTGCTGTTCTTCGGGGCTGCCAGTAGCGGAGCGAGCCAGCCGAGGCCCGGTGCGCACGAACGGGGTGAACCGGCGCCGTCGTTCGCCAACCGCCGAAAGATCCCTACGCCCGCTTCAGACGGTGGCCAGCCAAACGGGTTTTGTCGTAAAATGGGGCAGCTTTGCGACTCGGAAAGGAGGTAGCTGAATGGCAGAGTTCATGTACGAGAAGAAAGGTAGGATCGCGATCCTGACCATAAACCGTCCCGAGGCCCGCAATGCCATGAACCGCGCCGTCTGGGACGGGTTGATCAAGGCATGGACAGATGTGGGAGACGATCCCGACATCTGGGCCGCCATAGTAACCGCCACCGGAGACAAGGCTTTCTCTTCAGGACAGGACCTGAAGGAGGTGGCCGAGTGGATGGCCATTCCGGAGGACAAGCGTCCTCCGATGCCCCTGCCCGAGATTAACCCGATGCGCGGCATGCAGATATGGAAACCGGTCATTTGCGCCATCAACGGCCTTTGCATCGGCGGCGGACTGGAACTGGCCCTGGCCTGCGACATCAGGATAGCTGCGGACACGGCCAGGCTGGGCCTGGCCGAGGTGAAGTCAAGTGTTATACCGGGGAACAGTGGCAGTCAGAAGCTGCCCCGCCTTATACCTTTTGCCAAGGCCCTGGAGATGCTCATGACCGGTGATCTCGTCGATGCTGAGGAAGCTTGCCGCCTGGGGCTGGTCAACAAGGTGGTCGCCTTCGATCAACTCATGCCCGAGGCAGAGGCAATGGCCGGCAGAATCTGCGAGAATGGCCCCCTGGCAGTAAGGGCAGTCAAGGAACTGGCCTATCGCGGCATGGAGATGAGCCTGACCAACGGTTTGAAACTGGAGCAGGAGATCGGTGCGCGGCTGATCAAGACCGAGGATGCCATGGAGGGACCGAGGGCCTTTGCCGAGAAGAGAAAGCCAGTGTGGAAGGGGAGGTAGACACCAGGGACCTGCCAGCCACTGCCGATGTGCCTTGCAGGCCGTGAAGCTTTCGATTACAGTGCCAGGAGCAGAAACGCAGTTGCCCCCGATCCCTCGGGGGCAACTACTTTCGAATGAACTCTGTACCTACAAAGATCTTGTCAGAAAACTGGCTCTGGCTCTAACTGAACCAGATCGAAGCTAGCCAAACTTGCCGGAGCCAACCCTGCTAACGGCTGACCTATCGCCGATGCCAGCTTATGAGTCAAGGTCACCCTGAGCGGTTATGATTGAGCCCCTGGGCGACCCCAGCACCCTGTAACGAACGTTCTGAAAAACCCTCCTCCTTGAGGTTCTTGCAGACGATAAGGCAGCAATCAGGGTGTCTGGTGTAGGGGTTCTTCAGATGGTCAAGTCTATACTTCTACGCGGATCCCCTTTGCGTCAACAGGCTCGAGCTTCCAGATCTTACCCTCATTGGCATCGACATAGTAGTCCAGGGCCTTACCACAGTCCACACACTTTGCCGCTATCCTGCCTTTGAAGGTACTGGCCACAGTGCCCAGAATCAACCCCCCTTGAGTGCCATAGCAATCGGGGCAAGGGCCGACGATATGCAGGTTACCACCCCCGCACACCAGCCATCGCAGATTCATCTTTACCTCCTCTCCAGCTTCGTCTGGTTTTCTGCTAAGTATAGTGGCAGATTCACGTTGTGACAAGTCCCTCTTTTTCCTCACGTTGTCCTCCCTAGAAGCATGGTGGGATGTCCACAATCCAGGCCGGACCGCTGGGCGCAGCGCCGCCTCCTACGCAGGCCCCTGCCCACTCGCAGACTCTGCCCTGACTCTATCCAGCAACTCCGGGTGAACCAGGAGGGTAGCCCCGCTAAGAGCAAGTGCCTTTGCTGCGTCCATGAGCCCCTGCTGCCCCGCCTCCGAGGCGGCCGCAGCAGCGAACTCGGGCGAATGCTCCAGGACCTCGGGAGAGGCGATAGCTACCAACGGGTGGATGCTGGGCACCACCTGACTCACATTGCCCATATCCGTGCTGCCAAGACCCCGCTGGGGATCAAAAGTGTCGAGTTTGCGGCCCAAAGTCTCAATCTTCTGAGTGAAGACTTCCGCAAGTACAGCGTTGGTGCGAAGCGGAGCGTAGGTTACTTCCGCCCATCTATACTCCAGGCGAGCGCCGGTAGCCAGAGCGGCAGCACTAAAGCAGTTCAACACTCTTTCCTTCAGCTCGCCAAGATACGCCTCGTTGGCAGCCCGCACCAGGAACAGTGCTTTGCTATGGGCGGGGACAATGTTGGCTGCCTGGCCACCCTCGATGATTATCCCGTGGATGCGACTGCGCTCCGCAACATGCTGGCGCAGCGAGTTAATATTGTTGAAGGCCAGGATCAAGGCCTCCAGAGCATTGATGCCCTCGTCAGGGCGTGCGGCAGCATGAGCCGCCCTCCCGAAGAACTCCACCTCCAGGGAGGAACAGGCGAGCGCCGGAAGGGCGATGATGTCCCGCGTTCCCGGATGCACCATCATTGCCGCATCCACGCCGTCGAAAGCCCCCCTCTCCACCATGCTGGCCTTGCAGCCATAGAGTTCCTCGCCGGGGGTGCCGATCACCAGGACTCGCCCTCCCGATTGGTCAACTGCAACCCTGGTGGCCAGCGCAGCCCCCACCGCAGCCGCGGCTATTATGTTGTGTCCGCAAGCATGCCCCAGGCCCGGCAAAGCATCATACTCGGCCAGAAAGGCGATCGCCGGGCTGCCTTGACCATACGTAGCCTTGAAAGCAGTGGGCAGCTGACACACGCCCCTCTCGACCTGAAAGCCCCTGGCTTCCAGGAACTCCGTAAGCCAGGCCGCTGCGCTGACTTCTTGAAGCCCCAACTCGGGATTGGCATGGATCCGGAGGCTGAGGTCAATCAGTTCAGCGCGGTGAGCCTCCACTTCATCAATGATCTGATTGTCGAGCCTGTCCGCTGCGTTATTCAAAGCGTTGTCATTATAGCGAAGGCGCAGCACACAATGCCAGTCCTGGCTGGAACCAGGCAGCGACGCTTCGCCAAAGACCGAGGGCGGGCCTTGCGACATGGCGGGTGTCGCCCGCTCAGTCCGCCAGATGAAACGCGAAATGACTGCCTGGCATCTTCGAAAAGGGCTTTCGGTTTTCCGTGCTGCGGGGTATAATATTGGCCGATGAAGGTCATCTTCCTCAAAGACGTCCCCAACGTAGCCAGGGCCGGAGACTTGAAGGACGTGGCTGATGGGTACGGAAGGAACTACCTGCTTCCCAGGAAGCTCGCCTTGCTGGCCACACCGTCGGCTCTGAAGGCAGCAGAGGTGCAGGTCCAGAAGGAGCGAGAAAGGCAACAGCGTGTTGCCGCCGAGACCGGCGAACTGGCGCAGCAACTGGAAGGACTGCTGGTCACCTTTAAGGCCAAGGTCGTGGAAGAGGACCGACTCTACGGCTCCATCAGGGACAGCGACATCGCCGATGAGTTGAGCCGGTTGACCGGCTCGGAGATCGAGCGAAGAAAGATCGAGCTTCAGGAGCCCATCCGTCAATTGGGAGAATACGAGGTAACCGTCCGGCTGGGTACGGATTCCGCCCCCAAGATCAGAGTCACCGTTTCCCCGGAGGAATAGCGTGGCCGACGGCGAGAGGTTACCTCCTCACAATATTGAGGCGGAAGAGGCGGTAATCGGCTCGCTACTTGTTGACCCCGAGGCAATCCTCAAGACCGCGGACTTTCTCAGGTCTGAGGCCTTCTATCGGGAGAAGAACCAGTGGCTCTACGATGCCTGCCTGTCTCTCTACGAGCGAAACGAGCGAATAGACCAGATAACCGTCGCCCAGGAGTTGACCAGGCAAGGCAAGCTGGATGAGGTTGGCGGTGCTGCGTATTTGAGTCATCTGGTCTCTGTACTTCCCACTTCGATTCACGCTGAATACTATGCTCAGATTGTGCACCGCCTGGCGTTGATGCGGCGCCTGATCAGCGCCTCAGGGCAAATCGCCGCCATAGGCTACGAAGCGGACCCCGATGTGGACACAGCCCTCAGCAAGGCGGAGGACATACTGTACCGCATACGCCGCGGCGAGAGCCGCCGCGATTTCGTCCACATCCGCAGCGTCCTGGACGAGTACTTCGAGGAGACCGGTTTTGCCCCGGCGCCACCCGACTCCGCCGGCCATCTGCCTCACGTGCTGACGGGCTTTGCCGGTCTGGATGACATGCTTGGCGGTCTGCAGCGCTCTGACATGATAGTGCTGGCGGCCAGAACAGCCCTGGGGAAATCCAGCCTGGCGCTGAATATCGCCAGGAATGCGGCTATGGACCAGGGGGCCCGAGTGGCTATTTTCAGCCTGGAAATGTCCAAGGAGCAGTTGGTGCAGCGCTTCCTATCCAGCGAGGCTGAGGTCGACTCCAGGCAGGTCAGAACGGGACAGTACACGGCCTCGCAGGAGAGGAGCATCATGGAGGCCGCTGGCGAACTCTCCGGGGCACCCATATACGTGGACGATTCGCCACTTCTGAGGGTGGTGGAGATGCGAGGCAAGGCCCGCCGCCTCTACTACGATCAGGGTATAGACCTCATCATTGTGGACTACCTGCAGCTAATTCGGGGTGACGGCAGGTCGGAGAACAAGGCGCAGGAGATTGGCGAAATCTCCCGCTCACTCAAAGCTCTGGCTCGCGAACTCGAAGTCCCCGTCCTTGCCCTATCGCAGTTGAGCAGAGCCGTGGAATCACGCAGCCCTCCGCGGCCTCAGCTTTCCGACCTGAGGGAAAGTGGCAGCATCGAGCAGGATGCCGATGTTGTGCTGTTTATCTACCGGGAAGACGTGTACCACACCAGGGAGGAATGGGAGATGCGGCACCCCGACAAGCAGTATCCCGAGGGACTGGCCACTATCATAGTAGCCAAGCATCGCAACGGGCCCACCGGACAGAGGCACCTGAGGTTCCGCCAGAATGTCATCAAGTTCGAGAACTACTGGTCGCAGGACGAGGATAGTGAACAAACAACCCTTCCGCGGTTTCCCAAGTAGGTTGAGCTTCACGCCTGTCCCGAACCTTTTCTTCAACAGGCTACTGCCCGACATCGACAACCTGGCAGAGTTGAAGCTGGTGCTGCACATCTTCTGGCGGCTGTACCAGAAGCAGGGCCCTGTCAGGTTTGTCACCGGGAAGGAGCTCATGGGCGACAAGGGGCTGGTGACAGGTATGGATACCAGCGGCGACCCTGCTGAAGCCGTGGGAGGTGCGCTGGAGGCAGCCGTAGCCGACGGTATCCTTTTGCGCCTGGTTGTTGAGAAAGAGGGAGATCAGGAAGAGGTCTATTTCATAAACACGGAAGCAAACAGGGGGACTATCGCAGACGTACAGGAGGGCAGACTGTCCCTGGGTGCCTTGCCGCAGCCGCAGCCAGCCACGAAAGACGAAAGGCCCAACATCTACACATTGTACGAGCAGAACATCGGTCTGCTGACCCCGATCATCGCCGACGAACTGGAGGAGGCGGAGAGGCTTTATCCCCCGCGGTGGATCGAGGATGCCTTCAAGGAGGCCGTCAGCCTGAATAAGCGCAACTGGAAATACATCGCCCGCATTCTGGAGCGATGGTCGTCGGAGGGTAGGGAGAGTGGAGAGCCTGGGAGAGATCCTAAGAAGAAAAAGGACCCTAACCGATACTTCAAGGGCAAGTACGGACACCTGGTCCAGCGCTGAGCCGTCGGAGGTGCCCCCGCCGTGCCCTCATTGCAGGGGGGCGGGGTTCGTCCACCCCCGGCTGCCTTCAGGCGGCCCGGACTACAGCCAGTTGGTGCCCTGTCAATGCGCCCGGAAAGAGCTTGAAGAGAACCGGCAGGCCAGACTTCAACGCTACAGCAACCTGGGCTGCCTGACTCGCCTCACCTTTGAAAACCTGATACCCGAGGGCCGCAGCAGTGATCCATCCAATCAGGAGAGGTTCCTGCGTGCCTGCAAGGCAGCGATGTCCTTCGCCAGGCACCCGGAAGGGTGGCTGGTGTTCATGGGGCCGAGCGGCTGCGGCAAGACCCACCTGGCCGCGGCTATCGCCAACGAGCGCGTGGGGCAAGGGGCGCCAGCTTTCTTCATCAGCGTTCCCGATCTGCTCGACCATCTGCGCTCCGCCTTCAGTCCGGCAAGCGACGTCTCCTACGACGAACTCTTCGAGCAGGTGCAGGCCGCGCCGCTTCTCATGCTGGACGATCTGGGAATCCACACCAGCACCGCCTGGGCAGAAGAGAAGCTGTTGCAGATCATCAACCGCCGGTTCAACGACCAGTTGCCTACCGTGATAAACATAGCGGCCGGCGTCGTCCTGGAAGAACTGGATGAGAGATGGTACAGCCGGCTGACCGCCCCGAGCCTCTCCCAGGTTCACGTGCTGGAGGAAAAGGGTCGCTCCATACTTGACTATTCAGGCGTACTGGGGTTGGAGTTGCTCAGCAGCATGACCTTTGACAACTTTGACGCCAAACGCGTCAATCTGCCCCCGGACCAACGCCAGAACCTGGAGCAGGCATTTCGCCTTGCCAAGAGCTTTGCCGAGTCTCCAGACGGCTGGCTCATATTTCAGGGAGACAACGGCTGCGGCAAGACGCATCTGGCCGCCGCCATTGCCAACTACCGGGTGCGGCGGGGCAACCCTGTTTGTCTCGTCATCGTCCCCGATTTCCTGGACCATTTAAGGTCCACTTTCGGCCCGGAAAGCAAGGTGACATACGACGAACTCTTCGAGAAGGTGAGGACTACGCCTCTTCTCATCCTGGATGACTTTGGGGAGCACAGCAGCACGCCCTGGGCACAGGAGAAGCTGTACCAGCTCATCAACTACCGGTACAATGCCCGCCTGCCCATGGCCGTCACCATGTGCTCTTCACTGGAGGAAATCGAGAGCCGAATCAGCTCACGTCTGGCAGACCCGCGACTCAGTCTGGTGTTCAACATCGTTGCTCCCGACTACCGGGCTGACCGCTCCACCGCTCAGCAGGCCAGGGGCGCCCCACGCCGCGGCCGAAGGAACTAGGGCTCGCTATTGCATCCCACGATGCCGGGCGGCCCTGCCAACGGGCCAGCCTCCCGACTACTGGCCAGGCGCCAGCGAGGAAAGGTGCTGAAGCCGCTTCAGCATATTGGGGTGGGTGCTCATTACCTCCATCATCCTGTCCTGCGACGTAAGGCGAATGGATTTGGAACGTAGCGCCTGCAGTTCAAGGGGGTCAATGGTGCCACTCATGTCGGTATCGACCTGAGACAACTCTTTGACCTCACTCCAGGCCCGGCTGGGGTCATTGACGAAGAACGCCTTCACCCCCTCTATCTGTTTGAGCTCCGGCCTGTCCTTATACCGGGCGTTGCCGTACACCAGCTTGTATAAGGCCGTGGCAAGATGATGCGGCGGATTGCCCAGCCTGACGCTGCCTCGATCGGCATAGTACTCGCGGATGCGAGAACCGTAGAGCACAAGCAGGTTGGTGATCAGGTAGAGCACAAATGCGCCGAGACCGATAAAGACAGCATAGCCGCCGCCTTCTCTCCTGCCACCGAACATGCCCCGGAACATGAAGGTCAAGGCAATCCAGTACATGATGAGCGGGATCGCCGACAGCACGGTAATAACAGCCATGTCCCTGTGTTTTATATGTGACATTTCGTGCCCCACGACGGCCTTCAGTTCATCCCGACTCAACAGACGCACGATCGCCGGCGTGACGCAGACCCGCCCGTCTCGATGCGTTCTGCCAAAGGCAAAGGCGTTGGGTGGCGCAGCGGACAACTGAGAAACGCCCACCCTGGGCTTGGGGATGCCAGCCTTCTCTGCCTGTTCCGCAACGAGCTTGTGCAGGTCCGGAGCCTCTTTCTCGGATACCCATCTTACCTTCATCGTCCAGCCCACTATCGACGGCCCGATCAGGTACTGGATGAAAAGGAACCCGAACCCGATTATGAGGAAAACAATGGGGTTGAAGCCACCTACCCACGTCCCAATTCCGGTGATCACGCCGTACAGAATGGCGAAGAGCAGAGCTACCAGCAAGAACATTCTCGTTTGAAGCCACATACCGCCCCTCCTGGCCTATTCTGGGTCCAGTGCTCGCAAGGGTTATATCTTATACCAAGTGGGTAAGTCGGGCAAGCGCGGCCGCCGCCCAACCACCGCTCTGGTCCCGTGCACAAGCACCGTCCCTGCTCCAACATCGAAGGGGCTGCTGGCTCAGCCCTGGCCCTCTTTGAAGTCCCACGGCATCCATTATAGAATTGGACCTGGATGCAGAAATGAGCAAGATCGCCCTGGAGTCCCTGGGGTGCAAGCTGAACCAGGCGGAGACCGAGTCGCTTGCCCGCCAGCTCATCGACAGAGGTCATCAACTGACGGAGTCAGCCAAAGAGGCCGACGTGTACGTGCTGAACACCTGCACCGTCACACACGTGGCTGACCGGAAGGCTCGCCAGTTGCTGCGGGCAGCGCAGCGGGCCAACCCGGAAGCGACCACGGTGGCCATCGGCTGCTACGCCGAGCGGGCAGGCAATGAGCTAGGCCGGCTGGGTGCGGTAGACCTGGTCCTGGGAAACAGGGAAAAGGACAGGCTGGTGGACATACTGGAGGCCAGAGGCAGCATCGGAGCCACGGCAAAGGGAGGACGCGGCAGGGACTATCAAACCCGGACCCGGTCCCTGGTCAAGATCCAGGAGGGCTGCGACAGCTTCTGCTCCTTCTGCGTGGTCCCGTACACACGAGGCAAGGAGCACAGCCTTCCCCCCGAGACAATCGTGCATCAGGTCGATGTAAGAGCAGCGTCAGGCTACAAGGAAGTCGTCCTCACCGGAACCAGGGTAGGAGCCTACCGGTGGAATGGACAGGGGCGGTTTGGCCTGCCACACCTGGTTGATCTTATTCTGGACAGGACGGATATCGAGCGCTTGCGCCTCTCTTCCCTGCAGCCTCAGGACCTGACCCCGGCGCTGCTCGGGCTGTGGGCTAACGAACGCGTCTGCCCTCACATCCATATGCCGCTGCAAAGCGGCAGCCAGGTAATACTGGAAAGAATGAAGCGGCCGTACTCCGCTGCCGATTACGAGAGGGCAGTGTCCCTTGCCAGGGCGGCAATCCCTGACCTGGCCATCACCACCGATATCATTGTTGGCTTCCCGGGTGAAGGGGAGAGGGAGTTTGAGGAGAGCTATCGCTTCTGCCAGAGTATCGGCTTTGCCGGGATTCACGTCTTCCCCTATTCGATGCGGCCCGGCACGGCTGCCGCAGCCATGCCGCACCGTGTGGATGAAAGGGTGAAGAGACAGCGCAGCCAGAGAATGCTGGCGCTTGCCCGGCAAAGCAGGCAGCGTTTCATGGAACGGCACGTAGGGCGGAGGATGACAGTGCTGTGGGAGAGTAGAATGGAGCAATCAACCTGGAGCGGACTCACTGCCAACTATCTTCGGGTATTCACCGAGAGCGAGGAAGACCTGACAAATCAATTGCTGGAAGTAAGGCTGGCAGCCGAGCGTGCCGGTGGGCTGCTTGGGGAGCTGGTGACGGAGGACAGACATGGGTGACATCCTGGATGAAGCTTCTTCCCTGATAGAGTGCAAACAATGCCCCTGGTACAAATCTTGCGTCATGCCGATGAGGTTCGGAACAGAGGACCTGATGCGAGAGATGCGCCAGATGCCTGGCACAGGCTACAATCAACAGAGTGAACAGGAATTTCGCAGCTTCATGACGAACATGGCGGCGGTGGCACAGAACGTGCTCCTGGAAGGCTGCCCGATCTTCGTCAGACGGCTGAAATCGAACCCCAAGCTGGCAGAGGAAATCAAGAAGCTGATGCAGGACTGGGCGTCCAGGGAGTAGCGCCGGAGGCCCTATTCCACGGCTACGCGGTAGCCAGCATCTTCCACGTAGAGAGTCAAGCCACGGGGCAAGACCACCCGCTTGCCCGCAGGCAGCTTCAAAGCTCGTGCCATCCTGTCCACGTGCTTCCACTCGATATCCTCGAGGCTGCCCAGCACCCTCCTCGCCGCCTGGCGCAGCAGATGGCGCTGCAGGGCAGGATGCAATGACCTGATCTCGGTTGCCCTCAGGAGCAGCCCCGAGCCCTCTTCACTGACCACTTCATCCCATACATCTCTGACCCGTTCTTCAAAGAAGGACGATTCAATGGCCAGCGTATCGGCGGTGCGAAGCAGGGCCTGATTGATTCTCGGGTTGTAGCTTTCCAGCAAAGGTCCGAGCTCGTGGCGAACGCGGTTCCTCAGATGTGAACGGGAAAGGTTGGAGGAGTCCTGCCTCGGAGAGAGGCCATGTTGCTGACAGTACGCCTCCACTTCCTTTCTGGTCACCTCAAGGATTGGGCGAATCACCTTCAGGCCCCTGTTGCCGCCGAGTGAACCCCACGCCGTCAGGGGCTGCATGCCCTGCAACCCAAGAGCGCCGGCCCCGCGCAGCAATCGCATCAGGATGGTCTCTGCCTGGTCATCCGCATTGTGGCCTACGGCGATCCTGCCTGCCCCCACATCAGCAGCCACCCCGGCAAGATACTCATATCGCACCCGGCGCGCCGCCTCTTCCAGGGACAGGCGGTGTCTGGCCCGATAGTCCCTGACGTCCCTCCGTCCCATAGTAGCGGGTATGCCCAGCCGATGGGCGAGCTCCGAAACGTACTCAGCATCGGCCCGCGACTCGGCTCCTCGCAAAGCATGATCCAGGTGTGCCACGTGCAGTCCGATGCCAAGGCTGTCCTTGAGCCGTACCAGAAGGTGCAGCAGGCAGACCGAGTCCGGCCCGCCAGAGACTCCAACCACCAGAGTCTCCGGCGGTGAGACAAGGCTGTGGCGTCGGATGAACCCCAGAACGCGCTCAGCAATCTCCTGCTTCGGGCTGCTCATTGGCACAAAACACCTTCGAAGATAACATAACAGAGTATAGGTGGGCACCTGCAGCCTGTCAAAATGGGAAACAGGGACTCACAAGCCTTATAATAGTGAGCGATGAGCACCAGAGCCGACGTTGTCGAAGAGTTGAAGCTCACATATGAAGTGCCCTACGTTACCGGCAAAGGCGAAGTGATCGACACTCTCGCTGTCCCCATCAGCGAAGAGAGACACGGAGTCAGCATCAGTTACGCACTTGTAGACTACACTGAGCAGCGCCTGCACAGCCAGTTTCCACCAGAAGGCGTCAGCTCACTGGCCAGGATGCTGAAGCGAATTCTCAGGGACCTGGCGGTGAAGCCATCAAGGACCGTGCTGCAACTCTGGGAGCACGGTTCTGCCAACAGTCTTTACTCCGTCGAAGGAAGAGCCCCGGTGAACGGGGACAGGGACACGGTGTTGATCATCCTCACCAAGAACCCCTTTGTATATAAGTTCGAATACGAGTTGGTGCTGTGGCATCAGGCAATGCACGCCAAGGACCGGTGGGAACGCAGGTTCCCCGCTGCTCACCCGCTGGTGAACGTGGGCGAATGGCTGGATGTGCTGTGGCACTTTTCCATTGACGGCAGACTGGAGGCCCTGGGAAGGCCCCACTACTCCAGGGCTGAACGGCTGGAAGAAGCTAAAAGGGTCATGCAGAGTCTGTGCCCCGGCAGAGAGCCTCAAGTCAGTGTAGACAAGCTTTGCGGCGAACTCTGGGGGGAGGAAGTGACCTTTGCTCAACTGGCGGGAATCGGGAAGAGTCTGGGGCTGGAGCCCGTGGCCGAACCTTAGAAACCGGCCCGGAATATCCAGCCCAGAAGCCAGCCAAGCCCAGCGCAGGCCGGAAAAGTTATCACCCACGCGGCCACCATGTTGCCCGCCACTCCCCACCGCACGGCGGACAAGCGCCTGGTAGCCCCCACACCCATAACGGACGAGCTGATGCAGTGCGTGGTGCTCACCGGGATGCCCAGATGAGAGGCTGCCTCGATGACCGCGGCCGCCGAGCTTTGAGCAGCAAACCCGTGCACCGGGCGAAGGGTGGTTATCCTCAGGCCAACCGTGCGCATGACTCTCCAACCACCCAAGGCTGTCCCCAGCGCCATCATGAAAGCCGATGACCCGATGATCCACCAGGGAATGCCATCCCAGAGCGTCTCATCCCCTGTATAGTAGATCAACGCAGCCGTGATCACTCCAATGGCCATCTGTCCGTCGTTCTTGCCGTGGCTGTAAGATATGAAGGCAGAGGAGAGAATCTGGAGATTGCCGAAGAGGTTGCGCATGCTGGCTGGCGTGCTGTCACGGAAAACCCACATCAAGGCCGCCATCAAGGCGAATCCACCCACGAACCCCAGGGCCGGAGCGATAGCTACGGCTGACAGCACCCTGCCAAAGACGTTCCATTGAATCACCTGCGTGCCTGCGGTCGCTATTCCAGCCCCCACCAGGCCGGCCACCAGACCGTGGCTGAGGCTTATGGGCAGGCCCAGTCGGGTGCACAGCAGACCCCAGACGACGATAGAAGCCAGGGCGGCAATCAACGTCCACTGGGTGACAGCTTCGGGCACCAGAATACCCTTGCCAATCGTGGCGGCCACGGCAGTGCCGGTGGCTGTCCCGGCAAAGTTGCCCACACCCGCCACAAGGACAGCAGCACGAGGTGAGAGGACCCTTGTACCTACGGCTGTGGCGATGGCGTTGGCAGCGTCATTGAGACCGTTGGTGAAACCGAAGGCGAGGGCAAGAATCGTGATAACTACAAAGAGCGCCAGAGACGGCTCATCAGGCATGCTTGAGCGCGACTCCCTCAAGCACGTTGGCTACGTCTTCACAACGATCCGTGGCACTCTCCATGTGCTCGTAGATCTCCCTCCACTTGATTATGTCAGTGATCTCGGCCCCGTGGTCGAACAGATCGACCAGCGCCTGGCGCTGCACCCGGTCCCCCTCATTCTCGAGGCGGTTCAGCTCCACGCAGCATGGTAACATCCGCTTGAGTGCACTTCGACGGCGCAAGTTGGGCATGGCGCGCTCTATCTCAAGGGCACCGTCCACAATAATGTTCGCCAGCTCGATGGCACTCGCCGTCGGACGACCTGTCTTGTAGACCAGCATGGCGTCGGCTGCAGCCTTGATGAAGTCGACCACATCGTCCAACGACTGACACAAAGCGGCGATGTCTTCACGATCCAGAGGCGTGAAAAAGGTGCTGTGCAGGTTAGACATAATGCGATGGGTGATGTCATCGCCCGCGTGCTCCAGGTCGGTGATCTCCCTTACCCTGGCCTCGACGTCCTCCCAGCTTCCCACAAGGTCGCAGAACACCCTGGCTGTCTTCAGCAGATTGGCCGCTCCTTCTTCGAACAGGTCAAAGAACTTGTCACCTTTGGGAAGAAAGGGGAGGCTTATGCCCACTGCTTCTTGCTCCTCACACCCGTACCGACACGAGTTTACCAACACATTGGACTGGACGTCAATCGGTACGACGTCCTGGTACGCTCAGCCTGGTCGAGGCCTGGTACGGCCCTGCAGCCGACGCACGCCCCAATATTGCCAAAGCACGGGGCGATAGTATATACTACTTTAACCAAACTACTTAGTTGGGAGGTGGCTTTGTGGAGAACTCCTCTTTCCCCAAGTGCCAGAAATGCAGCGTTGGTGATCTCGTGCCCTTGTCCGACTTTGGCAGCCAGGGGGCAGCCATCCACTACAAGGCATGGGTATGCACCAACCCGACCTGTGGCTTCAACCTGAAGATAAGGAACGGTGACGTTTACATAAACGAGCCAGTCATAAACGGCGCACTGCATGCTTCCGCCCGAGGACGTTAGAATATCCTGGTGAACACCGGA
This sequence comes from uncultured Dehalococcoidia bacterium, assembly GCA_964617695.1. Lineage (GTDB taxonomy): Bacteria > Chloroflexota > Dehalococcoidia > UBA2247 > RBG-13-53-26 > CAZTYW01. Next base: position 22,473 of record CAZTYW010000002.1, on the reverse strand, counting down.
TGTGAATTTCAATGCCCAGCTCGACCAGCTAAAGGGCGTGCTTCTTGACCTGTTCTTCCCGCTGCATTGCCTGGGCTGTGGCAGAGAAGGTACTCTAATCTGTACCTCATGCCGACGTACTCTTCCCCGCCTCCTTCCGCCGCTGTGCCCCAGATGCGGTAGGCCCTTGATCGAGGAGGACCGCTGTCCCACATGCTCGACATGGAAGCTGGAAATCGATGGTATTCGTTCCCTGTTCCTCTTCCAGGGATCGGTGCGACAGGCGATCCATCAGTTCAAGTATCATGGTGTCAAATCCCTGGCTTCCCCACTCGCCCAACTCATGGCCGAGAGCCTGGAAACGAAACCTGTGCCAGCGGACGTCATAGTACCGGTGCCCCTTCACCCCCGGCGGCTGCGGGAGCGCGGCTATAATCAGTCAGGGCTCCTGGCCCAGGAGCTGGGCAAACGAAGCGGCTTGCCGGTCACGGACAAGCCGCTTGTCAGGCACAGGGATGCGCCTGCTCAAGCCCGAACCGCCAGCGCTGAGGCGCGCCGCAACAACGTTCGAGGCGCTTTCTGCTGCAACGATAGCAGGCTGGAAGGAAAGCAGGTACTGATTATCGACGACGTCTGCACTACAGGAGCGACACTAGATTCCTGTGCCGCGGCCCTGAAAGAAGCGGGGGCCAGCTCCGTGTGGGGCCTAACCTTGGCTCGGGAAGGATGAGAGACATGTCAGAGAAAGACATTGAGACCGCTGCGCTGATCCAGAGGGAGAAGGAGCGCCAGTCACGCAAACTGGTACTAATCGCTGCCGAGAACTACGCCGGAGAACAGGTGCTTGAGGCCCAGGGCTCAGTCCTGACAAACAAATACGCGGAGGGTTACCCGGGACGCCGCTATTATGGCGGCTGCCAGGAGATCGACCAGGTGGAAAGGCTGGCCGTCGACAGGGCCAAGCGGTTGTTTGGCGCGGAGCACGCCAATGTCCAGCCCCACAGCGGAACCCAGGCGAATCTAGCAGTCTATCTTGCTCTCCTGGAGTACGGAGACACTGTCATGAGCATGAGCCTGGCTCACGGTGGCCACCTGAGTCACGGGAGCCCGGCCAGTCTCTCAGGCAAATGGTACCGATTTGTCCACTACGGGGTGAACAGAGAAACAGAGCTGCTCGATTATGACGAGATAGAGCGGCTAGCGAAGGAACACAGACCGAAGCTGATCGTGGCTGGAGCCAGCTCCTATCCCAGAATCATTGATTGCCAGAGGTTGCACGATATCGGCGCCGAGGTTGAGGCGCTGCTCATGGTAGACATGGCGCACACTGCTGGCCTGGTTGCCGCCGGGGTGCACCCTTCGCCGGTCCCCTGGGCCGAGGTGGTGACCTCTACTACGCACAAGACGCTGCGCGGGCCGCGCGGCGGCTTTATCCTGTCCCGGCAGGAGTTTGCCGGGCGCCTTGACCCTGCCGTCTTCCCCGGGACCCAGGGGGGACCGCTGATGCATGCTATCGCCGGCAAAGCCATTGCCTTCCACGAGGCGATGCAACCGGATTTTGTCACCTATCAGGAGAGGGTGCTGGAGAATGCCAGGACTCTGGCCAGCGAACTGACCAGGCTGGGGTTCCGGCTAGTCACCGGAGGGACCGACAGCCACCTGCTTCTGATCGATCTTCGCCCGCTGGGAATAACAGGCAGGACAGCCGAGGAAGTCCTGGACAGCGTGGGTCTCTCCGCCAACCGAAACGGCATCCCCTTTGATCCATTACCCCCGCAGACGACCAGCGGCCTCAGGCTCGGCACTCCGGCGGTGACAACCAGGGGGCTTGGGCCGCAGGAGATGAGGCAGATTGCGTCCTTGATCCACCGCGTGCTGACCAGCCCGCGAGACGAGAGGGTGAAAAGCCAGGCCTGTGGCGAGGTGGAGGGGATCTGTCGCCGCTTCCCGATACACTAATCCTTGTCCAGCCACTCAGTTATGTGCTATAGTTGATTTTGTTTTGGCAACGGGTGTCCGATTAGCTGATGCCCAAAGGAGGAAATAACAGGTACAAGCCATGAAGGAATACGAGCTGACAGTAGTCTTCAGCCCTGAGATTGCCGATGAGGACATAGACAACGAGATCGAGAGGGTTACCGGGTTCATCACCCAGAAAGAGGGCGCCATCACCGCCGGGGTCAACCGGTGGGGAAAACGTAAACTGGCCTATCCAATAGGCAACTTCAGGGAAGGGAACTACGTGTTGACGCAGTTCACGCTCGACCCAAGCCAAACGGCAGAACTGGAGAGGAACCTCGAAAGCTCGGAAGGGATACTGCGACATTTGCTGGTAAGACTGGAGGACTGAGCACGTTTCTCTCACGACCTCAGCCACCCCCCACAGTCCGACCTCTTTACTTCAGTCGTTATGTGAGGTAAGATGCTAAGCATGCTTGGAGTAACAGGGAGGGGGATAACTAGAGATGGCGAATTTGAACAAGGTAATGATCATTGGGAATATCGGAACTGACCCCGAAATGCGTTTCACCCCTAATGGCAACCCGGTAACCACGTTTCGCATGGCTTCCAGCAGGATTTTCACCACCCCTGAAGGGGAGCGAAAGCAAGAGACGGAGTGGTTCACGGTAGTCACCTGGAACAAACTGGCAGAGAGCTGCAACCAGTTCCTGACCAAAGGCAAGCGAGCTTATGTTGAGGGTAGGCTGCGGACCCGCGCCTGGGAAGGACAGGACGGGCAGAGGCGCAGTCGAGTTGAGATAGTGGCAGACAGAGTCCTTTTCCTCGACAGGCAACCGGCAACCGTTCCTCTATCGGATGAGGCCAAGGTAGAGGATAAGGTAGAGGATGTGGTAGTGGAGGCAGAGGATCTCCCCTTCTAGGTAAGGACGAGCAAGATGGCGTACGGAAGAAGACCAAAGACCAGCAGAAAGGGCGGCAGGGGCTCGAGATACGTTCCCAGGCGCAGGGTGTGCGTTTTCTGCGCTGACAAAGTTGAGGCAAGCTACAAGAAGCCGGAGCACCTGCGCCGCTACGTTTCCGACCGGGCGAAAATCGAACCTCGGCGCAGGAATGGCAACTGCGCAAAGCACCAGCGGGCTCTGGCCCAGGCGATAAAGCGAGCCAGACATCTGGCTCTGTTGCCTTATACCGCAGAGCATATCCACGAAATGGCAGGGCCTTGACCGCTGGGCCGGGCCTTCCCTGCCTGCGAGCCTCCAGAGTGTTCCATTGATGCGACCGGTCGTTTCCTTATTGAGGGAGTAAGACTTGAGCAGAAGACGACCGCCGGAGCCAAAGCGTGTCCCGTCCAAGTGGGAAAGGGAGCGCCGAAGACGACGCATCGCCGAGATCGCAATCCTGATAGCCATTATTGCCGTTGTGTCAATAGTCGGCTACGGTTACTACGATAGCAGCATCAGGCCGTGGCACCAGGCCATAGTGAGGGTAAACGGCACCGTACTTGACATGCGCTACTTTGTGAATACCCTCCGCCTCTGGGGTGCGGGGCAGAATCCTTACCAGGACTACGAGTTGGCCCGCCAGGTGGTCACGGTAATGCAGAACTACGAGCTCATGAGGCAGATGGCAGAGTCACCCGAGGTGGGCATTGTCATCAGCGAGGAGAGCATTGACGCCAAGATCAAGGAACTGCTGACCTCATCTGATGAAGAGTTGAGCGACGAAGAATTCAAGCAGCGGTACAAGGAGGTGCTCGACACGTTCGGAGTATCCGATGCAGCCTTCAGGGAAATCTACATCGGGCCGATGCTGATCCAAACCGAGCTGCGAGCGTACCTTGGAAACAACGAATACCCCCAGGACCAGCCATTTACCCAGGTCAGGATCCAAGCCATACTGGTGGGAACCGAGGATCAGGCACTAGAGATAAGGAGCACCTGGGGGACAGAGACTACAGAGACTATTGAACAACTTGTCAACATGACATCGTCATCACATTACTATCCCGACGCAGATGGAGTGGATTGGCTGCCACCGGGCATCGAGAGTTCGGCCTTCGACGACTACGCTTTCAGCAACGTAACGGAAATAGGCGTGGTAAGCAGCCCCACCGCTGACACACAATACCCGACCAAGGGTGGCTACTGGCTGGCGATAGTTCTTGAGGAAAGGGAAGAGGGCGAGGAGACAGAGCTCCACATCCAGGGAATCCTGCTGGACAGCAGTTTCAAAGCCATCGAAGTGGCCAGCCAGTTCGACGGAGAGAATTTCGCCGAACTGGCCGAAGAACATTCATTGCACTCGGCTTCACAAGGCGCCGGTGGCGACATGGGCTGGCTGAGCCTGGAAGACGCTGAGACCAGAATCGGGGCGGCCGTTCTTGATCTTCCCCGGGATGGAACCACCCTGAGTGAGCCTATTCTCAATGAAGACACCAGCAAGCAGTCGGGGTACTGGTTGATAGAGGTCGTGGAGAAAGAAGAGAGAGTCCTCAGCGACCAACACAGGGATATTCTGGTCGACCAGGTATTTCGGGAGTGGGTTGAACAGGAACGGGAGTCGGAAGACAACCGGATAGAGGACTACCTGGACGACGAGAAGATCTTCTGGGCCCTGGACCATATCTGATCGCAGGGAAGCTGGCAGTGCGGCAAAAGAAGAGTATCGGGGTCGGGCTGATGGGGGCTGGGGTGGTGGGCAGCGGGGTAGCCAGGGCGCTACAGGAGAAGGGCGAGGCCCTGGCGGAGGAGGTAGGTTCCAACCTGGAACTGCGCCGAATCCTGGTCCGCGAGCCTTCAAAACCACGCCCGGCTGCAGTGCCCTCTGAACTTCTGACCTCCGATCCACAGGCGATCCTGGCTGACCCCGAAATAGGCATTGTCATCGAACTCATCGGCGGCGAGCACCCTGCTCTGGTGTATATCAGGGAGGCTCTCCTGGCTGGCAAGTCCGTGGTGACAGCAAACAAAGAGGTGATAGCCAAACACGGTCTGGAGCTTGGACAAACAGCCCGCCAGCACGGAGTGAGCCTGCTGTACGAAGCCAGTGTGGGCGGTGGTATCCCCCTGCTCCTTCCGCTCAGCCAGAGCCTGCCCGCCAATGAGATCTCAGCCATCTACGCCATAATCAATGGCACCACCAACTACATTCTCACCAGGATGTCCGCTGAGGGAGTCAGCTTTGGACATGCCCTGAGGAAGGCCCAGGAACTGGGCTACGCCGAGGCTGACGCCGCCAATGACATTGAGGGCACAGATGCGGCCTTTAAGCTGGCTATTCTTGCCACTGCTGCCTTTCGCACCCCGGTCCGTCCTGAGGACATCTACTTCCAGGGCATCACCCGCATTGGGGAACGCGACTTTCGGTACGCCAAAGAGCTGGGCTACGAGATAAAGCTCCTGGCTATCGCAAAGAAGGCAGACGGGTCTATCGAGGCCAGGGTCCACCCCGTTCTCATTCCCATGGACTTTCTGCTGGCCAAGGTGGACGGCGTTTACAATGCCATCCAGATAGAAGGTGACCTGGTGGGCAAGGTACTTTTCTACGGTGAGGGAGCTGGCTCGTCCCCCACCACCAGCGCCATCGTGGCCGACGTCATCCTGGCTGCCAAGGCCATCATGCGTCAAGACGAGTCACAATCACGAGCACCGTCCCTTGCTGAGACCATGTCCCCCGATTCCGCTGCGTCGCAGGCTGTCAAAGCCGTCAAGCCAATTTCGGAACTGGAGACCCGCTACTACCTGAGAATGAGTGTGGTCGACAGCCCCGGTGTTCTTGCCCAGATAAGCAAGGTCCTGGGCGACCGCTCCATCAGTATTTCCTCAGTGATTCAGAAAGAAGCCGATGCGGCCACTCAAACGGCTGAGATAGTGATCATGACGCATCCCGCCCGGGAGCAGTTTATGCAGCAGGCGCTGGAAGAAATGGAGAAACTTGTGGCAGTCAAAGAAATATGCAATTTCATCAGGGTTGAAGGGTAGGTGATTGCCAGATGACATCCTGGGTTGCTGGGCTGATAGCTACTGGAGAGCTGGTGTGCGATGGCTGTGGCAGGGTCGTCAGACATCCTGAGAGGTACGGCTATGTTTGCGAAGACGGCCAGCCGCCTGTGCGCCTGTGTCAGCAGTGCTCAGAAGCCAAGGGATACCTCAAGCGGAAATACGATGAAAAGGGACACGAGTCCGAGACTTTCCTCTAGGGACAGCGAGTCCCCTTCAGGGGTACTGGCCAGATACGCTCCATTCCTGCCTCTGACACCTGACACTCCCCGAATAACCCTGGGAGAGGGAGACACTCCGCTGGTCAGGGCCCCGAGGCTGGAGGCCGATATCGGGTGCGGGGAGCTGTACTTCAAGCTGGAGGGATGCAATCCCACCGGCTCATTCAAGGACCGGGGCATGGTGGTAGCCGTGGCCAAGGCCTCGGAGGCCAAAAACTCTGCCATTATCTGTGCTTCCACCGGCAATACCAGTGCCTCGGCTGCAGCTTACGGGGCAATCTGCGGCCTGAAAACGATCATAGTTGTGCCAAAGGGCAACATTGCCCTGGGCAAGCTAGCACAGGCCATCGTCTACGGGGCGACGATAGTCGCTGTTGACGGCAACTTTGACCAGGCCCTGGAAATAGTGCGGAGCCTGGTAGAGAAGCACCCCGTCACTCTGGTCAACTCCATTAACCCTAACCGTATCGAGGGCCAGAAAACGGCTGTCTTCGAGATTGTAGACAGCCTGGGCGAGGCGCCCGACTATCTGTTCATCCCTGTGGGGAATGCCGGCAATATCACTGCCTACTGGAAGGGGTTCGTCGAGTACCGCAAAGCGGGAATCGCCAGCCAGACTCCCAAAATGATGGGATTCCAGGCAGAGGGAGCAGCCCCCATCGTAAGAGGCCAAAGGGTCTCCCATCCTGAGACTGTCGCCACGGCGATACGCATCGGCAATCCGGCCAGTTGGAAAGGGGCGACAGCCGCACGAGACGAGTCCGGCGGTGTTATTGACATGGTTAGTGACGACGAAATCATAGCAGCCTACCGCCTCCTGGCCACAAAGGGGGGCATCTTTGGCGAGCCAGCCTCGGCGGCTTCGCTTGCCGGTCTGATCAAGTCGTCCCCAAAGTACGATTTCTCTGAGAAAAGGGTGGTCTGCGTGGTTACCGGTAGCGGGCTGAAGGACCCGGACACTGCTACGAGAGATACGGCTCCTTTCATCGAGCTTCCTGCGGACCTGAGCAGGGTGGAAGAGGCGCTCGGCTGGAGGTAGCAGGCAAAGGGCGGCGTCTCTTCACCGCGAGGGAATCGAGCCCGTCTGAGGCTCAGTCAGGGAATAGTCGGGGCCGTGCAGCCCTGACAAGTTATATAGGTGGCGGTCGGTCTTCCTGTTGCTGCCACGAACCGGCAGTAACAGTCGCTTTCCATGCTGACCCGAAGGTTGCGCCCGCGCAGCCACACGGCGGCGTCGGCGTAAGGCACTGGAACGGGCCACCGGCGTAGACCGTTCCGCTCGAAGGAGGGCGCATGGCCGTCGACCAGGCCAAGATTCGGCAAGCAGTAACGTCTATCATTGAAGCCATCGGTGACGACCCCCAGAGGGAGGGTATCATAGGCACCCCGGAGCGGATGGCTGAGATGTACGCCGATCTCTTCAGCGGAGTCGACAAGGACCCTAAAGAGGAACTGAGTGTCGGCTTCATGGAGGGACACAGGGAGATGGTGGTGCTGAAGGACATTCCGTTCTACTCGATGTGCGAGCACCACCTGCTACCGTTCTACGGAGTGGCCCACGTGGGCTATATTCCCAACGCCCACGGCAGAGTGGTCGGAGCCAGCAAGCTGGCCAGGGTGGTAGAAATCATCGCCCACCGTCCCCAGATCCAGGAGCGGATGACCACTCAGATCGCCGAAGCTATTCTGGATGCACTCAAGCCCCAGGGGGTGGCAGTGATCATACAGGCGGAGCACATGTGCATGACCATGCGCGGCATAAAGAAGCCGGGGAGCAATATCGTCACCTCGGCCAACCGCGGGCTTTTTCGCACCAGACCGGCCACCAGGGCCGAGTTCCTCTCCCTGGTGCAGGGGAAGTAGCCTGTCTCAGGCTGAAGGGTCGCGGTCAGACAATCGCCTCAAGATATCCCAGAAGGCTCCCCTATAGCCCTGGCGAATTGCCTCCACCAGCAAGGTATTGTCATTGTAGTTGTAGTTCCTGTCGCTGGACGTGGCCGGCCTCATGAAGAAGAACCGCTCATCGCCGCCTATGAGGTCATCCACATAGTCCACGGCCTCCTGCCCCAGGGCTGCTGACAGGTAGAACACAGGGGCAAAGAAGTTCTCGTTCCCGTCAACGTTGCCCTGGATGTGTGGGTTGGTGCGGAGTGGCCCCATTTCCCGCACCATTTTGGCCAGCGCCGTTCCGGGAAAGATGCGCAGCCCCGTGGCGGCTCCGATCCTCGCCGGAGAGATATCCTTCATGACCTCGATGGTCTGCCTCAGTGTATCCCGGGTTTCCCCTGGACCTCCCAGAAGAAGGTCATACATAAAGACCAGACCCTGTTCCCGGCAGATGCCGCCTGTGCGGCGCAGGTCCTCCACCCCGAAGTCCCGGCCCAGCGCATGGAGCATAGCGTCACTACCGCTGTCCACCCCAAAGTTCAGCCCGGCGCAGCCGGCCCTCTGAAACAGGGCAGCCATTCCCCTGGTAAAGGGCACCGGGCTGGCATAAGCATACCAGTTCACCCTGCCCCCCAGCCCGCGGCGGACGATCTGGTGGCAGACCTGCTCGGCATGAGAGGGGGGCAAATTGAACTCGCTGTCACAAACATGGAAACAGTCAATGCCCATCTCAAGCAGAGACGCCATCTCATCGACCACGGTTTCAGGGGAGCGCAACCTGAATGCCCGCCCTTTGCCCAGCGCATCAACACAGTAGACGCAGCCCTTGCTGCAGCCCCGTTTGGTCTCAATGTTTCCCATGCCGCCCTCAGCAAAGTAACGGCAATTGTCGACCGAGGTCCTGCCGGGACACGGGCTGTGGCTGAGGTCAATATACGAGGGGAGATTGCACCTGAAGGCCCCTCCCTCACGGAGGACCAGCCCCGGAACGGAGGAGCAGTCCCCACCGGACACGAGCCTGCTTACCAGGAGGGGCAGCGACTCCTCACCGTCCCCAGTGAGGCCCAGGTCGACCCCACAGTAATCGAGGATCTCTTCAGGCATGATGGAGAATGCCGAGCCTCCCAATATCAGCGGAGCAGACGTCCGCGTCCTGATTTCGTCAATCACATCCTTGAACTCAGGGATGAAGAACTGCTGGCTGGCGAAAGAGGTGTCGTCGGTGTTGCGCAGGCTGATGCCAACTGCCGAAACCGAGTTCCTGGCGAAATAGCTGTTGATGTCTTCCTGCCAGTCGGGGGAAAAGCAGAGGTCGAGCACGTCCGCCTGGAACCCGCGCTCTGTGAGGGCATGGGCAAGATAGTCCAGGGCTATTGGAGCCACCGCCGGCTTCATCCGGTTCGGATTCACCAGGACTACCTTCTCAGCCATAGACCAACTCCTGTTCCGCTGCAGCATCTCGACTGTGGAAGGCAGATGACCGCAAGACGAACTGTCTCCAGGGGAGCCAAGCAGAGAACAAAGCGTGGCGTGCCGCCGATGCTTCCGATCCCTGTCCATGATAGCACACGCCGCGGCACGGCTGTACTTGCCGTTCCGCGGCGGTGGGAGCGGGACAAGGCGTGCGAAATGGAGGAGACAGGCTCGCACCCCCTGGCCCATGCCTGCGACCTGGGACAGTCCTATCAACCCGTGGAAATCCCAAATTGCGACAGCAGCGTCTCCAGCGTGAGCGCCGCGCCGCCCACCATAGCGAAGACCAACAGCGCCACCGCCAGGTAGACCAGGGTGCCCAACACGGGAACTGCCAGTGCCACCAGGCGCCGCAGGCCAAGGGCTTCCTGCAATGCGACCCACGTAGCGAAGAGCACAAGAAGGACGGCCACCAGATACAGCAACGGGCCGACTATCGGCAGGAGTCCCAGCACGGCAACAACGTAGGGCACCTGCGCAAACGCCATGGCCCGCATGGTCCGGGTAAAGTCGCCCTTTCCTCTGAGCAGCCGCCCGGCGGTGTGCGCGAACAGGACGATCAGCATCCAGCGAATAAGCCCGCCCACAAGCTCGGCGGCAAACCTGGCCGGTATAGACCCCTCAGCATGGACGGCCAGACTGCTTGCCAGGGCCGTGGCAGCCAGTATCGTCAGCACGGTGACCAGCGCCTGGGCGGTGGCAAAGGGGTCATCGGCTACTTCACTGAATACGGCGCGATCAACACGCAGTGCTCGAACCAGGCGCAGCGCCCAGGTGTGTACCTGGCGCACACCCACCATCAGGTTCTTCGGCGCCCACGCATTCACCCCGGATGCGCTGATGGGGCGGAGTGGCTCTCCAGGAAGGCCACGCCGCGCATCCAGCATCGAAAACACCTCCGTCGCACTGGATGTGGGGCGCACCACCATATCCGCCGGGTGCAGCAGAAAGGCTTCGGTCTGCTGGCCGCCCAGACCCCCGTGGCTGCCGACAAGCTCCTCAAAGGCCGCTACCTGGCCATCGGGGAAAAGGGTACTGTTGACGATCAAGTCCCCTGCGTGGGGGTACCCTGCCATCCCGAGGAGCTGGGCCGCCCGATGGTCGGGGGCACCATAGGGGAGCAGCGGGTCGGCCCCTGACACGGCGCCGGTCTGGAGGTTGCGCCCACCGTCCTTTCCGAAGGCCCACGGCGCGCCATCCTGATCGTACGACACCACAAAGCCCACTCCGGGATGTGCTACCAGAGCGTCCACCAGACCCGGGTAAGCCAGATTCAACTCGGGCAAGCTGACCTTTCCAGTACGCAGGTCGAAGTAGACGTTGGCCAGATTGCCACTGGCACACACGATGACCTGGGCATCCATCGCCGCAGGCTGCGAGCGCTCCAGCCGGCCCTGAATCGCCCCACGGGCCCGGCCCACCGTAGCCTCTCTCACCCTCCCCACGGGCACATGCTGCTCCATCGCCTGGATCTCGGCCATGAGCTTCAACGCATGGCCGTAGCTGTTTTCGGTGGCATTCACCTCGGTTACAGTAGCTTTCTCCTCCAATAGCCCCTCAATGAACTCGGTCAGCGTCTGCCCGTACCGCTGCTCGAACGTGGCTCCGAGAGTCTGGCCGTGATCGGAGAGGAGGATCACGTCGTACGGACGCGGGGCCTTGCGCTCTATGACGTCTATGATGCGTCGGAGTTGCTTGTCGAAACCCCTGAGGGTCCTCATTGCGTCGCTCGTATCCGGACCGGCGTGATGGGCTACCTCGTCATATCCCACAAAGGTGGTGTAGATGACGGGCTCCCCGCGAATCACATCCATGATGACCATGAACGTTGCCAGGTCACGCAGGAAAACGTTGGTGGCGGCCCGCACGAAGGGGTAGCCTTTGTGCAAACGGTTCACCCGCGGCCGAACGTTGCGGAGCCGCTGCCGAAGCCCCTGGCCCAGCTCCACCAGAACATCCCAAAGAGTCAACAGGAGGGTGCGGATGAACATATAGGGGTTCACAAAGAACAGGTTGAGGTCACCGAGACTCCGCCGCTGCATATCATCTGGCCTGTCTGTGAGAACGCTCATGGTGAACAGCGTCTTCCTGGCATCGCCGGCCATGTGGTTATTGACGCTCGACCCACCCCGCAGCAGTCCCTGCCCGCGGGCGAAGCGAGCGTTCATCTCCGCGGCGTCCCGGAAGTTGTTGGAGGCCACCAGCTTGCGACGATCCTTGTCGTACCAGCGAAAGGCCGGGATGTCGAAGCTGTCGCCGTACATTATTCCGGCCTGGCACGACGAGGTCTGCGATGGCAGGCCACAGTCGTAGTCCGATAGCTTGTGAGTACCGTTGAGCACCATCTCACGCACCGTAGGCATATAGCCTTTCTCCGCGGCCCGCCTCATTCGGTGACAGCTCAGCCCGTCAATCTCCAGCAGCACCAGCCCGCGGCCCGGATGGGCGTCCACTTCCACCCGCCGGCGTTTGCTCAGCCACTGGACCACGCCTTCGAAAAAGGAGAAATCATCGTCAATGGTGGTGATAGCTGTCAGCACCGTATTGACGGCCGCCAGCACCACGGTGCCCAACAGGGCTGCTCCCCAGCCGTCCACGACAAAATCCGGCAGAACGTAAGCAGTGAGGCGAAGCATAGCCGCGTTGATGACCAGGGTGAAAAGACCGAGGGTGATCATGTTGAGTGGCAGGGCCAGCATGACGACAACGGGCCGTATCAGGCCGTTGACGACAGCCAGGACCAGCGCCACCGACATTGCCACGGTGGCGATGCCGACCCCTTCCGGATCAGATAGGCTGATCCCCGGAACGAGCCAGTGCAGCACCAGCAGCGATAGCGCCTCAAAGGCCCAAACAACTGAGAAGCGGACGACAAGGCGTAAGAAGCGCCTCATGCTCCCTCCCACCAGGCCCAACTCCCCCGAGACAGCGCTTCCTCTAAGGAGGCCAAACCTTAAGTGTTTCGCTTATTATGAACAAGACCAGCGAGCAGAGCGGGCCCATGCATTGTCTCTGCGTCACCCCCGCGCTAGCCTCTCCCCTTCAGTTGAAGGCTCTCGCCAGGTGCCAGTACACGCACTTCCACCTGAGGCGCAAGGTGAGCCGCCAGCCGGGCAAAGGCATACGGAGGACGGGTCAGGAACTCCAGCCCCATCCACCCCACACCCAGTGGATAGAACGTGCCCCAGTGGATCGGCACGGCAAAACGCGGCCGCAGCAGGGTGAGAGACTCGGCCGCCTGGCGCGGGCTCAAGTGACTGCCTCTCAGGACCGGGCCCCAGCCCCACACCGGCAACAGGGCCACATCAAGACCACCGGCCAGGGCTGCCATTTCGGGGAAAAGGCCGGTGTCACCGGCAAAGTAGACGTCGTAGGGCCCGCGCACGAGGAAACCCAGACAGTCGGCAGCCGGGCCGAACAGATGGCGAGACCGAGAGTGTCTGGCATGCGTGGCAGCTATGACCAGCGACCCCACTGAAGTAGTCCCACCAGCCATCATCTCCTCGACATTCTGAAACCCTCTTCGCCGCAGCATGGTAGCCATGCCCCTCGGTACAATCAGCCGCGTCGTCCCGCCCAGCAGCCGCAGGGATGCCAGATCAAGATGGTCCCAGTGCATATGCGAGATCAGCACGGCGTCCACGCTCTGATCCTGGAGGTCGGCCACCGGGCCCCTGCGAATCAAAGGGCCAACCCGATGCCGCAGAACGGGGTCTGTCAACAGACGGGTCCCGTCCATCTCGACCAGCACAGTAGCATGGCCGACATAAGTGATATTGAGCAACCCGGTCGCAGGCTCTGGATTCATGATCGTCGGCTGGCAGTGCTATCGAACCTGACCCACTGTGACAACCGCCTTGTGTCCGAATGGAGGTCACCGAACACCCCGCAACGGGACCTCATGGAGTTGCGCCATCCCGACGCAAGAGGCCACCGAGGCAGCGCGTGGCGCCATGACCAACCTAGCGGATGCTTGATATCTCCTGCTTGCACTCTTCCAGCAGCTTGACGTACTGAGAGTCGAGCTGAGCAAGGGTCCTGCGCCATTCCTCCTGAAACTGCGGCTGGCTTTCGACGTCGATCCTGGCCCCGGCAGGCAAGCCGCCCTGCTGGCGAACTGCCTGCTGCAGCCTCGCATGGAAGTGTTGCTTCAAGGCCTCATAGGCTTCTCTTCTCTGCTGCTCGCCTTGTTGCTCATAGTGTTCGAAAACGCGCCGCATCCTGCTATACACGTTTTCAATCGCGCCCTTGTCTCCCTTTATGGCCTTGATAGCCTCCATGGCCCGCTTGTTGTTCCTCTCGCCAAGATCGTTGACCGGCAGGCCGATGTTGCCCAGGAGCACTTCCTCCGCTCCCAGAGCCACAAAGCGCCTCGCCTCCTGGTCATACTTGCCCAGTTCCGCGACCAGGCTGGCCTCCTCCCTGAAGTACTCAGCAGCCAACCTCTGCCCCTCGGGAACATACTTCCACTTCAGCGTCTCCTCTTTCGAAGGCTGGCCGATCTTCGCCGCCTTCTCCATAGCTATCTCAAAGGCGCTCTTTATTTCCCCCATTCTGGTCCTCCTTGCTCAAGAGAGCCATGTTGCCAGCCCACTGACTATCCAGCCAATCCCTTGTTCCATCCAACTCGAAGGAAATAGCCCAGAGCGTGCCACGGTGCCGAACCGCATGACGCCCTGATTTGAAGGCAGGATGGATATAGTATAGACTGGGTATCGAGACCATTCAACCGGTTGGCAGAACCCCAGGCTGCCAAAACTTGACAAGCTGTGGCGAAAGTTATACTTTCGTATCCGTGATAGCGAGGGACGAATAGCAGGCACGGCGGCGGACAGAGGAAGAGAAGGTCTGCCGCACGATTGAAGCTTTCAGGACGGACTCTGGAGTGAAGTTCCCCCCCAATAAATGAGGGAGACCGATGTGATGGACTACATGAAGCATGCCCTCTCTCTGGCAAACCTTGCTCTCGGGCACTCCAGCCCAAACCCTGCCGTCGGAGCCGTGATAGTCAAGGGGAGGACCATCGTTGGCGAGGGCTATACCCAGCCGCCGGGATCGAATCATGCCGAGATCGTCGCCCTGCAGCAGGCAGGCGACAAGGCCAGCGGCGCGGCCATGTACGTCACTATGGAACCGTGCTGCTACCAGGGGCGCACCGGCCCCTGCACCCAGGCCATAATAGCCGCCGGCATCTCCGATGTCCATATGGCCATGCTCGACCCCAACCCGCGTGTCTCTGGACGGGGGCAGAGGGAACTGGAAGCGGCAGGCATAACCACCGTCCTTAGCGAACACGAGGAGGAGGCCCAGGAGCTGAATGAGGCTTATGTCAAGTACGTCACCGAGGGTTTACCCTTCGTAACAGGCAAGTTCGCCATGAGTCTCGACGGGAAGATCGCCACCAAGACTGGCGACGCCAAGTGGATCAGCGGCGAACAGTCAAGAAGGTACGTTCACTGCCTGCGCCATCAGATGGACGCCATCATGGTCGGAGTGGATACCATAATCACCGACGACCCCCAGCTTACGGCGAGGGCAGGCAGAGAGGGCGGTCAAGCAGAGAAACAGCCCCTGCGGGTGATAGTCGACAGCAAAGGCCGCACCCCACCCACTGCCCGCGTGCTGCAGGTCCCAGGCAAGACCCTAATTGCGGTATCGGAAGGGGTGGAACCGGAGAAAGCCACAGCGCTCACCAAGGCCGGGGCGGAGGTGCTGGTGGCACCTTCCAAGGATGAGCTGGTTGACCTCGAAGCCTTGCTGGGGATCCTGGGGGGGAAGGAGATCACCAGCATCATGGTGGAAGGCGGTGCCGGCGTCTTTGGCTCACTCTTTGAGCACCGTCTGGCGGATAAGCTGCTTGTGTTCGTCGCGCCTATCATCATCGGCGGGGAGGAGGCTAAGAATCCCGTCAAGGGCAAAGGCGTGGAGACAGTAGCCCAGGCGATGAGCCTGGACCGCGTCAGGGTGCAGAAGATAGGCAATGATATCCTGGTCAGTGGATACCCTGTCAGATGAAGAGTGTTGAAACGTATTGCCGGATACGTGAGAGGCACAAGGGAAAAGCAGTTTGTTCACCGGTATTGTCGAAGAAGTAGGTACGGTAAGAGCGGCCCGGTCAGATAGGCTGACGGTCACCGCCGCTGAGGTACTGCAGGGAACCAAGCCCGGCGATAGTCTGGCTGTCAATGGCGCATGCCTGACTGTGGGTGCCCTGGGTGACAGGTCTTTCTCCGTGGATGTGACGCCGGAGACGTTGCGGCGCACCAACCTGGGCCTGCTGCGGCCTGGTTCCGTAGTGAACCTGGAACGAGCTCTCCTGGTGGGAGGCCGTGTCGGTGGCCATCTCGTCCAGGGGCACGTGGACGCCACGGGCAAGATCGTTTCCCTGGTGCCCGAGGGCAGGGCTCTTATTGCCAGATGCACTGCCCCAGGGTCAGTGATGCGCTACGTGGTGGAAAAAGGGTTCATTGCCGTCGACGGAGTGAGTCTCACTATCACTGGCTATGACACCACCACTTTCAGTGTCTCGCTCGTCGGGTACACGCTGGACCGCACCACCCTGGGCAGGAAGCGCCCAGGTGACGCGGTCAATCTTGAAGTGGATATCATGGCCAAGTACGTGGAGCGGTTTGCGGGAGAGCGTGGGGGGATAAGCCTCGACTTTCTGGCAGAGCACGGCTTCTCAACTACCGGATCCGCTTACTCAAGCTAGCGAAGGAGTCTGGATGCTCGACACTATTCCTGAGGCGATCGAAGAGATAAGGGCCGGCAAGATTGTCATCATTGTCGACGACGAGAGCCGGGAAAATGAAGGGGACCTGGCCATGGCTGCAGAGGTGGTTACCCCCGAGGTAGTCAACTTCATGGCCAGGGAGGCGAGGGGCTTGATCTGTATGCCCATAATTGGCGAGAGACTCGATGAGTTGAGAATCCCGATGATGGTCCACGACAACACATCCAAGTTCTCCACAGCCTTCACCGTATCTATCGAGGCCAAGCACGGAGTCACCACCGGCATCTCTGCCCACGACCGTGCCGCCACCATACAGGCGGTGCTCGACCCGGCAACCAAGCCGGAGGACATAGCCCGTCCCGGACACATATTCCCGATCAGAGCCAGAGGCGGCGGCGTCCTTGTGCGTGCTGGGCATACAGAGGCGATCGTCGATCTGGCCAGGCTAGCAGGCCTCTACCCCGCCGGCATCATCTGCGAGATTATGAACGACGACGGAAGCATGGCCCGTCTGCCTCAGCTTAAGAGCATGGCGGCCAAGCACAACACGAAGATCATCAGCGTGGCCGACCTCATCACTTACCGGCGCCGCAACGAGAAACTGATCCGCCGCGTGGCAGAGGCCAACCTGCCGACCAAACACGGTGACTTCAAGGCCTTTGCCTACAGGAGCACGGTCGACCCGGACGAGCACATTGCCCTGGTCAAAGGCGATGTCGCCGGCGACGAGCCGGTGCTGGTGCGAGTGCACAGTGAATGCCTCACGGGAGACGTCTTCGGCAGCCTCCGCTGCGACTGTGGCCAACAGGTCGCCATGGCGCTCCAAGAAATTGAGGCTGAAGGCAAGGGCGTTTTCCTTTACATGCGCCAGGAAGGCCGGGGAATTGGGCTTCACAACAAGCTTCGTGCCTACGCTCTCCAGGACCAGGGGATGGACACCGTGGAAGCCAACGAAGTGTTGGGATTTGCGGCTGACCTGCGCGAGTACGGCATCGGGGCCCAGATTCTGGTCGATCTTGGCCTGCAGAACATTCGGCTGCTGACCAACAACCCCAAGAAGGTGGTCGGTCTGGAGGGATACGGTCTCAAGGTGGTAGAGACGGTACCCATCGTGGCCCCGGCAACACCCTACAATGCCTCGTACCTGGAGACCAAGGGCAAGAAACTGGGACACCACTTCGTGCCCGAGCCTAGATAGGAGGAGATGATGGGCAAGCATTACCAAGGTGCGCTTCTGGGAGAGGGCCTCAAATTCATGCTGGTCGTAGCTCGCTTCAACGAGTTCATCTCGGTCAGGCTACTTGAGGGAGCCCAGGATGCGCTACTGCGCCACGGTGTCAAAGAGGACGACATCGAGATCGCCTGGACGCCAGGTTCCTTCGAAATACCGCTTATTGCCAAGAAGATGGCACAGTCGGGGAAGTACGACGCCGTCATCTGCCTGGGCGCGGTTATCCGCGGCGGAACACCCCATTTCGACTACATCGCCGCTGAGGTGAGCAAGGGGATTGCCAAAGTGGGACTGGATACAGGCGTGCCCGTCATCTTCGGCGTGATTACGGCTGACACCCTGGAGCAAGCCATTGAGAGGGCAGGAACAAAGGAAGGCAACATGGGCTTCAGGGCCGCCATGAACGCAATCGAAATGGCAAACCTAGTCAGGAACCTGTAGTCAGACCAAGCACCACTTCCCAGGTTTAGTTGAGGGCGAGGCCACCGGTCTCGCCCTCTGAGACATCACTCAACGATCTTGTATACGCTGTCTCCCCGCCGTACCCGGTCGGGCACCTTGATACCCACAGAGTCCCCCGCCTTGGCTTCCTGCACGTTCTGGTTCTGAATCTGCATCGACTCAACGACCAGCTCAAGGTCGGTGGTGTGTCCCCTGATCCGTATCCTGTCCCCAGTCTTCAAGGCCGCCGTCAGATCGACGCCTGCGACTACCGGCCGGGCGAAGAAATCGCTGACAGTGCCGACTATCTGTTCTTCTGCCATGACGAATCACCCCCTGAGTAAGAATTCAAAGCCCAAAATGCAAAACGAAGAGCAGTCAATCCTGAGCTTTTCCTTTTGCATTCTGTATTTGTTTCACCTTTCTCTCGAGGGTGCTGCGGGGCATAAGCACCAGCCGATGGCAACCAACGCACTTGATGCTGACATCTGACCCCGGCCTCACCACCTCCCATTCGTAGCTGCCGCAAGGGTGTGGTTTCTTAAGCCGTAGTATATCCCCTGGGTTCAATTCCAGCAACACCGTGGGCCTCTGATCAGTCAGGTAGGAGGGAGTTAATCTGGCAGCGCAGCCCGTCGGCCGCCTGCCGCGCAGCCTGTGCGAAGTCGTTGCCCCTGGAAGCGTACAGAATCTGCCTTGAACTATTGAAAATCGCCTTCCGGCCGTCAGAGCCCGCTCCGTAGCGAACGGCCGATGCCAGCTCCCCTCCCTGCGCTCCGATACCCGGTATGAGAAAGGTCATCTCGGGGCAAAGCTGCCTTATTTCCTTCAGTTCCTGCGGATAGGTGGCTCCCACAACCAGGCCGACGTTGTCATGCTTGTTCCACTGCCTGGCCTTTTCGGCCACCAGCGTGAACAGCGGCTGCTGCCTGCATTCCAGCCTTCCTGACGAGTAGTTCAGGGCCTGGAAATCCAGCGAACCGGCATTCGAGGTGCGGCACAGGATGAACGTGGCCCTGTCCGTGTATTCGAGAAACGGCTCGACGGAGTCGTAGCCCATATAGGGGTTCACAGTGGCGGCATCAAAGCCAAACACCTCAAACAGTGCTCTGGCATAGGCCCTGGCAGTGTTGCCGATGTCACCGCGCTTTCCGTCTCCTATCACAGGGACGTCATCAGGTATGTACTCCACAGTCCGCTGGAGTGTCTGGAGCCCCTCAATGCCCAGGGCCTCGTAGAAGGCAAGATTCGGTTTGTAGGCGCACACGAGGTCCGAGGTAGCGTCAATGATGGCCTTGTTGAAGTCGAAAAGGCTCATCCGGGGCATCATCGCCGGGTCAGGGTCAAGCCCGACGCAGAGCAGGCTGTCGTTCCTCTCGACTGTCCTAAGAAGCTTGTCAAAGAAGTTCATGTGGCACCTCAGCACGTGTCCCTGGGGCCAGAAGTGCTCTAGCCCATGTCGCCGGACAGCTCACGACCGCCAAGCAGATGGAAGTGGACGTGAGGCACGACCTGCCCCCCTTCCTTGCCGCAGTTCGCCACCAGGCGATACCCCCTCTCAGCTATCCCCTCTTTGGCCGCCAACTCATTGGCAACGTGAACCAACTGGGCGATCAACCCTTCATGCTGCGAGCCGAATTCTCCCAGGGAGGCTACGTGCTCCCGGGGTATTAGCAACAGGTGTGTCGGCGCCTGAGGCTCGACATCCCGGAAGGCGATGACCATGTCATCCTGGTACACGATGGTGGCCGGTACCTGCCCCGCGACGATGCGACAAAAGACACACTCCTGTGCCATCCTACCCTCCCTTTCTGACTACAGGCCCAACTGGCTGGCCACCAACTCACGGTGGAAACTGGCATCACCAAACATCGCCCTGGCTGCCTCACCCCGCCTGAAGTAGAGCTGCATATCGTGGTCCATCATGTAGCCCACGCCGCCGTGGATCTGATGCCCCAGGCGGGTGACCCGCGAGATGGCCTCACTAACCCAGGCCTTGGCCATGGAAACCTGCGTTGCAGCCGGAAGCCCTTCGCTGAGCAACCAGGCTGCCTCATATGTGAGATACCTCATGCCATCAATGTCTATGCGCATATTGGCACAATGGTGCTGAATAGCCTGAAAACTCCCAATGGGTTTGTCAAACTGAGTTCTCTCCCTGGCATACTCGACGCTCATCTCCAGAACGGCTTCGGCCGCACCAACCATCTCGGCACACTTGGCCGCGGCCGCCCACTGCAGGGCCTTCTCCACCACCGGCCATCCCTGACCGACGCTGCCAACCACATTCGCCGCAGGCACCTTCACCCCATCGAACACTACCTCGCATTGCTTATCGCCAGCTATGGTGCGCAGCACAGTCACCTTGATGCCCTGGCTTCTGGCATCAACCAGGAAGAGGCTGGTCCCGTCGCTGCCGGACGAAGCCTCGCCGGTCCTGGCCACGCACAGGATACCGTCGGCCACATGAGCATCGGGGACGAACGTCTTGGTCCCGCTGATGACCCAATCATCCCTGTCATGTGTCGCCGTTGTTCGGACTGAGACGGCGTCATACATTCCATCAGGCTCGGTCAGGGCAAGCGTGTAGATCTTTCCCTGGGCTATTGCCGGCAGTAGCTCCCGCTTCTGCTCCTCGCTGCCCGCTGCCAGAATCGGCAATCCGGCCAGCACTACGCTGGCAAGGAAGGGCCCAGGCAGGCAAGCACGACCCATCTCTTCCAGCAGGACTGCGAGGTCGAGGAAGCTTCCACCACCGCCGCCCTGAGCTTCGGGGAACGGTAGCCCCTGCCACCCGAGTTGCACCATCTTGAGCCACAGTTCCGGCGAGTAACCCTTCTCGTCCTGCTCCATGTCACGCACAAACTGCTTCGGGCACTCCTTTTCCAGAAAGTCTCGCGCTGCCGTCTTCAACATCTTCTGGTCTTCGGAAAGGTCCAGGTCCAATTCGCCTCCTTACTCCTGCGTGGCAACTACGCCCTGAAGGTCTCTGGAGCCCCTCGCCTTGGCCACCATCCTCTGGCTGTATCAGCCAGCCTTAGCTAAGGATAGCAAAAACACGAGCGTGTTATCAACGCAACCAAGCAGGACGGGGTCTGCCTTGACTAACCGCGGTTTGCGAAGGTATGCTTGCCACGACGAGGAAACTGGCGTGTACAAGGCTCCCCGAGGCACACAGGACATACTACCCCAGGACCAGGCCTACTGGAGATTCGTGGAGGAGAAGGCCGGCGAGGTCTGCCAGCTATACGGGTACAGACGCATCGATACACCGGTCTTTGAGCAGACGGGGCTGTTCCTCCGAAGTGTTGGTGAAGGCACGGACATCGTGGAGAAGCAGATGTACACCTTCGAAGACAGGGGCGGGGACGCCATGACGCTGCGTCCTGAAGGCACGGCTCCGGTGTGCCGCGCCTACATCGAGCACGGCATGCACAACCTTCCACAGCCGGTAAGGCTTTACTACCTCGGGCCGATCTTTCGCTACGAAAGGCCACAGAGAGGCCGAATGCGCCAGCACCGGCAGTTCGGGGTCGAGGCCATAGGTGACGCAGACCCGGCTCTGGACGCAGAGGTCATCGACATGGCGTGGTATTTCTACACGTCGCTGGGTCTGCGGGCGCTTAGCCTCCAACTCAACAGTATCGGTTGCCAGCATTGCCGACCGCACTACCTGGAACGGCTCAAAGCTTACTATTCAGAGCATGCCCGGGTGCTGTGCCCGGACTGCCGGACGAGGCTGAAGCGAAACCCCCTGCGCTTGCTGGACTGCAAGCAGACCTCCTGCCAGGACACCATCAGGGGTGCCCCAACCATGTCTGAGCATCTCTGCCCCGCCTGTCGCAGCCACTTCGATTCTGTCAAGGAGCTGCTGAGCCACCTTCAAATACCGTATGACATAAACCCTTACCTGGTGCGGGGCCTGGACTACTATACCAGGACGGTATTCGAGATTCAGCCCGGGGAGGCCGGTGGAGCACAGAGCGCGCTGGGTGGGGGCGGGCGCTACGACGACCTGATAGAACAGCTCGAAGGTAGACCTGCGCCTGCCATTGGCTTTGCCACGGGCATGGAACGGGTCATCCTCAGCCTGCGCACACACGGCGTCGAGCCGCCGCGACCCCGGCAGGCACAGGTCTACGTTGCCCATCTCGGCGATGAAGCCAGGAGAGAAGCATCAAAGCTGACCGCCAGGCTGCGCCGGGCCGGCATCGGGGCCACCCTGTCTCTGGGCAGCAAGAGCCTCAAATCGCAGCTCAAGCAGGCCAACTCCCTGGGTACGCCTTACGCCCTCATTATCGGTGAGGATGAGATGAAGAAAGGGACGCTGTTACTGAGGGCCATGACGAGGGGCGAGCAGGTCGAGATACCTGTCGATGAGGCCGCCCAACGACTGGAAAAGGAACTGGATTAGCCCGCACAGCAGGCGCCAATTACATCTGTCCGCCAGGGCGGATTCTGGCGCCCCTATTTCACCTGGACTTGCTGCCGCCCTTCCTCACCAGGTAGTACCCGGTCCCCCAGCACACGCCGAGCAATGCCCAGCCA
>CAZTYW010000001.1:84242-86212 GCA_964617695.1 uncultured Dehalococcoidia bacterium | reverse complement strand
GCGGCGAAGCCGCTCTCGGTGACGTGGTAGTCGAACATCTTCAGGCCGATGCGGTCGGCGATGATGGAAGACTGGCCCACGGCAATGTTGGCGAACGGACCGGCGTGCACCATCAGGGGCTGGTATTCAACGGTGCAGCAAAGTGTGGGGTTGATGGTGTTGCGCATCCAGGCTGTCATTGCGCCGCCCACTTCCAGGTCGCCTGTGGTGATGGGTTTGCCCTTCTTGTCAAAGGCCAGGGTGATGTGGTCCATCCTCTCACGCAGGTCCCGGAGGTCTCTGACGATGGACAGCATGGCCATTAGCTCAGAGCCAACCGCGATGCCGAACTTCGACTGCATGGTGAAACCGTCCATGCGTCCGCCAAGGCCGATGACGATGTTCCGCAGGCTCTGAGCGCAGAAGTCCATTATCCAGCCCATCTCTACCCTGGTCGGGTCGACGTTCAGGCGGCGCATTCCGGTGAGCCGGGCTAGCTGCTCGTCATCATAGTTGCGCTCGTGCTGCATACGTGCCGTCAGGGCCACCATGGCCAGGTTGTGGGCGTTCATAATGTCGTTGATGTCGCCGGTCAGGCCCATGGAAAACTCGGTCATGGGAATGAGGAGAGCATTGCCGCCGCCGGCGGCTGTCCCCTTGATATTCATGGTGGGGCCACCGGAGGGTTGACGCAGACAGCCGCCCACACTCAGCCCCCGCTTGCCCAAACCCTCCAGGAGGCCGCAAGAGGTGGTGCTTTTCCCTTCGCCCAGAGGTGTGGGCGTGATGGCGGTCACCTCGATGTATTTCCCGTCCGGTTTGTCCTTCAGCCGATCAATGATCTTCATGAAGTCGAGCTTGCACAGCCGCCCCATCGGGATTATCTCGTCCTTCTCCAGGCCGAGCCTGTCTACCCAGTCATAGGGCCTGGGCATGTTGGCTTCTGCTGCCTGGGAGATCTCCCAGTCTTTCATCTTGGTTGCATCGTAAGGCATATACACCTCCTTAATCGGTTTTGGGTTGTGGATTCACTTCTGGTCAGGGCAGTGACGGTTCACTGCAGTGACCTTGCCATCGGACTATGCGCTTTAGCCTATGATGCCCGCATTTCGGCAGCCCTGACGGTGTTGGCCATGAGCATGGTTACCGTCATGGGGCCCACCCCTCCGGGCACAGGCGTAATTGCCTTTGCCTTCTCCTGGATAGCGTCAAAATCGACGTCTCCGACCAGCCGGAATCCGCTCTTCTTGGTTGCGTCCGGTATCCGGTTCACGCCGACGTCTATGACTACTGTGCCGTCCTTGACCATGTCGGCTGTGATTGCCTTGGGACTACCCATGGCAGCGATCAGGATATCCGCCTGTCTGGTTATGGATGTCATGTCTTTGGTCCCCGTATGCACCATTGTCAGTGTGGCATTGGCACCCTGCTTCTTCTGTATCAGGATGGCCATCACCGGCTTGCCCACGATGTTGCTACGCCCGCATACGACAACGTGTTTTCCTTCGGGGCTGTTGCCGCTGCGGATCAGCAGCTCTTGAACGCCGTGCGGGGTACAGGGCATGAAATAAGGTTCGCCGATGAGCAGTTTTCCTACATTTACTGGATGGAAGCCATCGACGTCCTTCTGGGGGTCTATGGCGTTCAGCACCTTGTCTGCATTGATGTGCTTGGGCAGGGGAAGCTGGACCAGGATGCCGTGGAACCTGGGATCCTTGTTCAGCTCCTCCACTTTGGCCAGCAGCTCTGCCTCCGTGGCGTTCTCGGGGTAGACAATTGTCTCCGAATAGATTCCCAGTTCCTCGCTGGCTTTGGCCTTGCCGGACACATAGGATACCGAAGCCGGGTCCTCGCCGACCCGCACTATCACCAGCCCCGGCGTGATGCCCTTTTGCCTGAGTTCGCCTACCTTGCCCTTCAGTTCGGCGCGGATCTCTTCCGCGACTTTGGTCCCACTTATTATTTCAGCCGGCATATGGTGTCACCTCCTT
>CAZTYW010000001.1:0-84142 GCA_964617695.1 uncultured Dehalococcoidia bacterium | reverse complement strand
TTCCGCGACTTTGGTCCCACTTATTATTTCAGCCGGCATATGGTGTCACCTCCTTCTACCCTTTTTGGCTGAGGTCGCCGGTTGGCTCAGTCCTGCATGGCCCAGGGCACTCGTTTCAGGTCTGGCTGCAGGGGACGGTCACTGAAGACCTCCGGTTCGATCGAGATGGGCGCGCGTACCACCCGTAAGGTCCAATGTGTCGTCAACGGGGGGATTGGGGGGACAACTGAGTGGTAGTTGGACGATAATGGAACAACGGGCATGGCAACAAGGACTGCGCCAGCTAACAGGAACGCGTACAAGCAGAAGATGCACCGCCTGTCCCTCAAACCTTCTCGAATTATATCATCTGGAAAGAAAACGCTGCAAGACTGTACTGAAGTACCAGACATCGCCCTGCGGGTGTCTGCGGGCAGTGGTAAGGGGTCTACTGACACAACGCATGGCCAATGCAATGTAGGGAACAACCTGCGGCAGCAAGACTCCGGGTTAGACAGCCCGAAAAGGAGTAGCTTATAATTCTCGCTACGGATGGACCGCATATCCAACCCTATACCAGGCGGAACGGTGACTTCACCCCAGGGATTCCTGGCGGGCGCCAGCTACGCAGGTATCAAGACGCTGGGTGAAGACGTGCTGGACGTTGGTCTGCTGTTTTCGGAGGCTCCGTGTGCGGCAGCCGGCGTCTTCACCAGCAACAGGGTCAAAGCGGCTCCGGTGGTTCTGTGCCAGCGGAGGCTGGCCGGTGGTGGGGCACGCGCCGTAGCCGTCAACTCGGGCTGTGCCAATGCCTGCACGGGTGACCGCGGATTGGCGGACTGCGAGGAGATGGCGCGCCTGGCGGCCGGCAAGTTGGGGGTACCTGCGGAAGAGGTGCTGGTGGCCAGCACCGGCGTAATCGGCGTTCCTCTGCCCGTGGAGCGGATTCAAAAGGGCATCGACGGTATTGTGCTGTCCCGGGGTGGGGGGCCTCAACTGGCCAGGGCGATGATGACCACCGACACCTTTGCCAAGGCGATTGCCGTTGGCCTGGAGCTGGAAGGCAAACAGGCGGTCGTCGGGGGGGTGGCCAAGGGGGCGGGGATGATCTACCCTGACATGGCTACGTTGCTCTGCTTTTTGTCCACGGACGCGGCCCTGGATGCGGGCGTGGCCCAGACTGCTCTACGGAGGGCAGTGGACGAGTCGTTCAACATGATCGCCGTTGACGGCGATACCAGCACGAATGATACGGTGCTGCTGCTGGCCAATGGGCTGGCTGGCAACCAGCCGTTGCAGGCTGGCTCGGCTGAGGCGGAACTGTTTGAAAAGGCTCTCGGCGAAGTCTGCGGCTATCTGGCCAGGTGTATAGCCCGGGACGGGGAAGGGGCGACCAAGCTGGTAGAAATCGCAGTGGAGGGCGCTGTCAGTCGAAGAGATGCCCGGCTGGCAGCCCGCACCATAGCCAGCTCGTCTCTGGTAAAGGCCGCTCTGCACGGCAGCGACCCGAACTGGGGGAGGGTGTTCGCTGCACTGGGGCGGAGTGGGGTGGAGATGGACCCTGCCAGGGTGGACCTCTACTTTGCAGACTTGCCTATCGCCAGGGCGGGGTGCTCGCTGGCTTTTGATGAGGCGCAGGCGAGGACAGCCCTCAGCGGCGCCGAGGTGTGTGTCAGGGTGTGTCTCAATCTCGGCTCGGAATCGGCAGTTGCCTGGGGCTGTGACCTTTCAGAGGAATACGTAGCTATCAACAGTGACTACGTGACCTGAGCACCGCAGATTGACCTCCAGCGGCATATACGGCACAGGCGATATGGCCATTTGGTGCTGATCAGGGACTGCCATTCACCCACAGTGAGCGTCTCACCGTAGCGTACTCCCAGGTCTTTCAGCAGAAAGGTGTCCAGTTTCCTGACCTTGTCTTCCTTGATGGGAGGACTGTCGCACCGGCCTGACACGCACGAGGGGCATAGGCGGCACACGTCGTCCACGCCTCGAACGACGGTCACAGCAAGATCAGGTTCGGAAGTCAGCAGGCGCCTGGTCTCCATCAGCATCTCAAAGAATTCGGGGTGCAGGTTGTCGTCGTCGAAGCTGAGAAAAGGTATGCAGCAGATGTGGTGGGGACGAAGCCTGAGAGTCCTGTCGGTATTCTGCTGGGCCATGTTTGAGTCGGTGGAAATTATAACACGACGGTTTGTCAGGCAGAACTGACCCCGGTCCGGTCAGTGGAATATGTCCTGCGGTCTCAGGTCGTCAGCGCCTGCATTGGGCCATTCCTCATTGATAACGACCTGCTCTTCTGATATGCTTAACTTCCATTGAGACAGGCGGATGCGCCCCGGAGAGCAGATGGACAGAGTAGTTGTGATCAAGATCGGAGGCAGCACGCTGGGGAATCAGGATACCACCCTGGCGGATCTGGTGACGCTGCAACAGAAAGGATTGCGTCCGGTGGTCGTCCACGGCGGCGGCAACCTGGTCACAGATTGGCTCGACCAGCTTGAGGTTCCGGTCAGCTTTGTGAAGGGCCTGAGAGTGACGGACGCCAAGACCCTGAAAGTAGTGATTGCAGTGCTGGCCGGGCTGGTGAACAAAGAGTTGGTGGCAGCTATTCAGCGTTTGGGTGGGCGGGCCATCGGCCTGACGGGTATCGACGGCGGACTGTTTGAGGCGGAGATCAAGGACGCTCAAATGGGCTATGTCGGTGAGGTGGCAAAGGTAAACTTGCCTCTATTAGAGGCTCTTGTTGAAGCGGGTCTTATTCCAGTAATAGCCCCACTCGGGCTGCAGTCGGATGGTGTAGCGGAGGAGAATAGATTCGTGCTTAATCTCAATGGAGATACTGTGGCGGGTGAGATCGCTGCTGCACTGTCCGCTGAACAATTGATCTTCCTTACCGATGTGGCGGGTGTTTGCGACGGCTCGGGAGAACTCATACGGCAGCTTTCTGCTGGGGAGGCGCAGTTCCTGGTTACGTCTGGAGTGGCCTCGGGAGGGATGATTCCCAAGATAGAGGCTTGCCTCCGTGCTCGGTCTGGGGTTCCCGTGACGCGAATAGTCGACGGTCGGTCTCCCCACGCTCTGCTTGCGGAAATGGAGGGGAGGGGCCAGGGGACTACCATCGCTTGATCGGCGGAGGACGTGGTCGTGACTGATTGGCAGGAACTGGAGCAGAAGTACTTCTTGCGGACTGTGAAGCGCGTGCCTATCACCCTGGTGCGAGGCCAGGGGGCACGGGTGTGGGATGACGCGGGCAGGGAATACCTCGACTTCGTTGGCGGTTGGGCGGTGAACAGCCTGGGACATTGCCATTCGGTGGTGACGCAGGCCCTGACCGAGCAGGCGAATACTCTAATCCATGCCTCAAACCAGTTCTATACTATCCCTCAGATACGCCTGGCTGAGTTGCTGGTACAGCACAGTTGCCTGGACAGGGTCTTCCTGTGCAACAGTGGGGCCGAGGCGAACGACGGTGCCGTGAAGCTGGCCCGCAAGTACGGGAAGGTGTATCTGAACGGGGCCTACAAGGTTATCAGTACGTTGAACTCCTTCCACGGCCGGACCCTGGCCATGGTGGCTGCTACTGGCCAGGAGAAGTTCCAGAGACCATACATTCCTCTACCGGACGGTTTCACCAATGTCAGATACGATGACATCAGGGCAATGCAGGACGCAACCACCGACCAGACCTGCGCCGTTATGGTGGAAGCCATACAGGGCGAGGGCGGCGTCAATATTCCTTCCGAAGATTACCTGGGGAAGGTGAGGGCCTGGTGTGACGAAAGGGGGCTGCTACTGATACTGGATGAGGTGCAGACGGGCGTAGGACGGATCGGCACGCTCTTTGCCTATGAACAGTTCGGTATTGAACCCGACATAATGACCCTGGCCAAAGGTCTGGGTAGTGGGGTGCCTATTGGCGCCATCTTGGCCAAAGACGAAGCGGCGGTCTTCGAGCCCGGAGACCATGGGACCACCTTCGGGGGTAACCCGCTGGCTTCTGCGGCCGCCTACGCTACTTTGAAATTCGTCATCGACAACGACATACCTGGCAAGGCCCGGCAGGTAGGCGAGTATCTCAGAAGCAGGCTCGAGGAGTTGAAGGCGAAGTTCGATTTTGTGGCACAGGTGCGTGGTCGAGGGCTTCTTCAAGCTGTGGAATTCACCAGGGACATTGGCGACAGTCTGGTGTCAGCTTGTCTGGAGAGGGGCATGCTGGTCAACCGCTTAAAGCCGAACGCCCTGCGCCTCATGCCTCCCCTTATCATCGGCGAGGAAGAGGTTGACGAGGCCACTGAGATACTCGACGAAGTCCTGGCACTTCACCGTTGAGCACGCTGGTTCGCGGTTTCCTACATCCTGAGTCTCGACCGCCGTGTGATACAATGCTAGCTCAGTCTGACATGCAAGCTCGCTCTCTTCCTGTAGCTCGGCGCGCGGATTGCAGCATGCTGGCCGTTCCAGGCAGGAGGCACATCGTAGACCGACGAGGCACAGGCGCCCGGGTGAGCTGCCACGGGTGGTCCTGAATGCGGTCCGTTTTGCGTCAGTGGAGGCGGATCACGCGGAGCCAGACCGGTCAACGCTCGCTGGTGCTGTCGGTCATACTTGCCGTCATCCTCTCGCTCTGCCTGGTCTTGTTTGTGCCCTTTGGAGGCCAGGTCACGGCAGAGGATATCCAGTCTTGCCTTGATTCGCTTGACGCGGGGCCGACTGACTTCGATTCCGTCAGAGGGCGGGCGTATGGACTGGCCGGCATCCTCTTCGACGACGCTGGCCGGCGCGATCGTTTTGCCGATGAGGTTGCGGACCTCTATTTTGCTTCAAGGGACATTGATTTCTTGCTGGTGTACAACACTGGCGGCTTTGCAGGCGCTACCATGGCAGAGGACCCGGAGTGGCCAAGCGTCCTGGAAGGCATCAGGGAGACGCTGGCGCCGCACTATGACTCGATGATAGTGGAGTATCAGCGGGGTGAGGGCGGGTTTGTAGACTTCCTCGGCCAGGTGGAGGAGATCAAGCAGGACTATGCTGGCAAGGCACCCGAGCTGGCGGCCAAGATTGCCTTCCTGACCAAGTACAATCCTGACCTCAATGTAATCGTCACCGGCAGGTGCTTCGGGGCGATCTTCAGCAACGAGGTGCTGGAGATTCTGGCTGGGAACAATCAGGTGTACAGCGTTCAAGCGGGCCGTCCTTTCTGGTATACTGATCCTGCTGACGCAAGGAGCCTGGTTATTGAGAACAACGGCGTCATGCCGGATATTTTGAGCACACGGGGCGCGCTGTTCTTCCTCTGGGAGCTTGGCAAAGCCAATCTTGGTCAACTTCCCTCCACTTCACCGGACGAGGACGGCTCATTTAAAGCGCTGAACTGGTACTTGAGGGCGCCCGGGCACAAATATACGTGGGACCATGCTGGAGTCCGGTCTGCGGTCCTGGACTTCCTGGAGCAAAGGTTCTTGAATAGTGAGTAACGCAGGACTGTCGTTTCAGAGGTGACATAATGGCAGATAAGGTGGTGCTGGCTTACAGCGGTGGCCTTGATACCTCGGTCGCCATCAGGTGGATCAAGGACGAATACGGCATGGATGTCATCGCTCTTACTGCTGATGTGGGTGGTGACCGTGACCTTGCGACCACGCAGCGGAAAGCGCTCCAGGTGGGAGCGATCAAAGCCGTGGTGGAAGACGCCAGGGAGACTTTCGTGAATCACTTTGTTTTCCCTGCCCTTCAGGCCGATGCGATCTACCAGGGGTCCTATCCTCTGGCTACCGCGTTATCTCGGCCGCTGATGGCCAAGTTGCTGGTCGACGTTGCCCGTCAAGAGGGGGCCTCAGCCGTAGCTCACGGTTGCACCGGGAAGGGAAACGACCAGGTGAGGTTTGATGTGAGCGTCGCTGCGCTGGCTCCGCATTTGAAGGTCGTGGCGCCGGCCAGGGAGTGGGGCATGACACGGGAAGAGACTATTGCCTACGCCCAGAAACACGGTATACCCATACCCGTGACCTCTGCCAGCCCCTACTCAATCGATGAGAACCTCTGGGGGCGGAGCATAGAGTGTGGTGTTCTGGAGGATCCCTGGGTGGAGCCGCCTGACGACGTTTTCGCCTGGACGCGGACGGCGCAAGATGCTCCGGATGAGCCGTGCTACGTTGAGATCGAGTTTGAAAAAGGGGTTCCCACGGCTGTTGACGGCAAGCAACTGGATGGCGTCAAGCTTATCCAGGAGTTGAACGCCCTGGCTGGTGTGCATGGGGTGGGAAGGATTGACCACGTAGAGGACAGGCTGGTGGGTATAAAGTCACGGGAAATATATGAGGCACCGGCTGGTACCGTCCTGCTGGCTGCACACCGTGCCCTGGAGGCAATGACCCTGTCCAGGGACCAGTTGGCGTTCAAGCGAAAGGTGGCTGATGAGTACGCAGACCTCATCTACAACGGGTTATGGTTTGGTGCCCTGCATCAGGACCTTGCTGCCTATGTGCAGAGCACGCAGCGCCATGTTGCCGGTATGGTGCGCCTGAAGCTGCACAAGGGCAACTGCAGCGTGGTTGGTCGGAAGTCACCCTATTCGCTCTATCGTCATGAACTGGCGACTTATGACCAGGGCGACCTCTTTGACCAGAGTGCTTCCCCTGGCTTCATACACATATGGGGTCTGTCCGTCAGGGTACAGGCACAGGTGCAGCACCCTGGCATCGATGTGACGTAGTGCAGACGCCGGTGAAGGAATTGCTCACATTTTTCAGGCGACCTGCTAGTGAGGCTCAGAGCCAATACAGGCAGGCCCTGCGGTACCGGGATCGCAGGAAGAAGGCATTCAATTTTGGCCAGGCCATCTGGCATTTCCAGCAGGCTATCAGTCTTGAGCCGGACAACCCCGTGTTCCACTGTCAACTTGGCCGGGCTTATGCCGCTGCACCGCTTCTGGCGGTGACGCGGGGTGTTCATAACGGGTTCAAACTCAGCGAGTCGGCAGACCAGGCCATCGCCGAGTCGAAGGAGGCGCTGAGACTCAAACCGGATTACGCAGAAGCTTACATGGTCCTGGGAGAGGGCTACATGTATCTGGGGGAGGTGGAGAAGGCCCTGCAGGCTTTCGGGGCTGTGGCTGATCTTCACCCCGGCGCCAGACTGGAGGTGCTTGCCGAGGTGGAGAGCAGTCAGGTGGAGGGGGGGATATGCGATCATCCGCAACCGGACACAGCAAGACAGCACCTTCAATGGGCGGTGGCCTACAGGGACCGGGGCAAGTATCGCCGGGCCGAGAGGGAGCTTGACAAAGCGCTCAAGATTGCCCCGGACTGGCCGTGGCTTTACCACAACCTGTGCAGGCTGGCGTGATACATGGATAGCGACAAGCGAAAGTCCGTTCGGGGAAGGAGAGGGACCCAGACGAGTTCCTTTGGCACTCCGGGCCGGATCGGTCATGATTCCAGCAGGTTTTATAGTAGCAGGCTATATGAGGGCCGGAGCACAGAGAAGCCTGGCCCACATATTGAGAACAGGATTGATCCCTCAGTCCTGGATCGGGTGTTCTGCAAGAGCAGTGAGGGCATGGATGAGGTCCCCGACTCCAGCGTGCACCTGATGGTCACCTCGCCGCCTTACAATGTCACCAAGGAATACGACCAGGACTTGACGCTGGACGAGTACAGGGCATTGCTGAGGCGGGTGTTTGCCGAAACGTACAGGAAGCTCGTTACGGGCGGGCGAGCTTGCGTAAACGTGGCGAATCTGGGGCGAAAGCCCTATATCCCTTTACACAGCTATATCATTCAGGATATGCTTGATATCGGCTTCCTGATGAGGGGGGAAATCATCTGGAACAAGGCATCCAGCGCCAGCCCTTCAACAGCCTGGGGGACCTGGTTGTCCGCTGCCAACCCTGCACTGAGGGATGTCCATGAGTATATCCTGGTCTTCTCGAAGGAGGCATTGGGCAGAGAGAATTCGGATGGAAAGGCCAGTACCATAGAAAGAGACGGCTTCCTGGAGTTCACCAAGAGCGTGTGGACGTTTCCTGCTGAGCAGGCGCACAAGGTCGGGCACCCGGCGCCCTTTCCCGTTGAACTTCCCTACAGATTGATTGAGCTGTATACGTTCAAGGACGAAGTCGTCCTGGACCCTTTTTGCGGTAGTGGTTCCACCTGTCTTGCAGCGATCAGGGCTGGGAGACACTACATAGGCTACGACGTTGACCCGCAATATGTTCAACTGGCAGAGACAAGGATACGGGGGTACCGTAGCGACTAAGTAGCGCGGGAGATTATGAGACATCTACGAGGTCGTTTGCAGAAGGACACTGACCAGCGGGTCGGGCAGTACACGGCGTCCATACCGTTTGACCACCGGCTCTACCGGCAGGATATTGCCGGTAGCATCGCTCATGCCAAGATGCTCGCCAGGGTGGGCGTCATATCGGAGAAGGAAGCGGAACTCATCATCATGGGGCTGGTTTCAATCAGGGAAGAGATCGAGCAGGGGACATTCCAGTTCAAGTCTGAGCTGGAGGACATTCACATGAACATCGAGTCCCGCCTCGGGGAGAAGGTGGGCGAGTTGGCGGGCAAGCTCCACACTGCCCGTTCCAGGAATGACCAGGTTGCCCTTGACATGCGTCTGTTCACCAAGGAAGCCGTGGCAGACACAATCAGGCGAGTCAGGCAGCTTCAGAGTGCTCTTCTGGATGTGGCCGAGGCCAACAAGCACGTAATCATGCCGGGTTATACTCACCTCCAGAGAGCCCAGCCCGTGCTGTTCGCTCACCATCTGTTAGCTTACTTCGAGATGCTGGAGCGTGACATATCCAGGTTCAAGGACTGCCTCAGGCGGGCCGATGTTCTGCCTTTGGGGAGCGGAGCGGTAGCCGGTGTGCCGTATCCTGTTGACCGTGCCTTTGCGGCCAAAGAATTGGGCTTCAGCCAGATAAGTCAAAACAGCATTGACGCCGTGTCTGACAGGGACTTTGTGATCGACTACCAGGCGGCGGCCAGCATAGCCATGATGCACCTTTCACGCCTGGCTGAGGAGTTTGTTATGTGGTCGTCGGCAGAGTTCGATTTCCTCGACATAGACGAGGCCTACGCCACCGGGTCCAGCATGATGCCTCAGAAAAAGAACCCTGATGTGGCAGAGCTGGCCCGTGGGAAGGTTGGACGGACCTACGGCAACCTGATGGCTACCCTGACCGTCCTCAAAGCACTACCCCTGGCCTACAACAGGGACTTGCAGGAGGACAAGGAGGGTCTGTTTGATGCGGTAGACACGCTGGTCTCTACCCTGGAAGTTTTTGCAGGAATGGTACGCACCATGAAGGTGAATTCTTCACGGACGCGCCATGCTGCCGAGGAAAGCTACAGTCTGGCCACCGATGTGGCTGATTACCTGGTGAGGAAGGGGATGCCGTTCCGCCAGGCCCACGGCGTTGTGGGCGAGCTGGTAAGTCATGCCTTCGGCAAGGGCGTCGGCTTGCATCAGCTTGGTCTCGACGAATACCGGCGTTTCTCGGCCCTTTTCGAGGATGACGTCTATGCCATTACGGTGGATTCCTCTGTTGCTGCTCGGAATAACGTGGGTGGCACCGCGCCTCAGCAGGTGGAAGCCCAACTGACCAGGGCAAGAAATGTTGTTGAGGGTGAGGCTAGCGTCTAGGTTTTGTGCGCCTAGCGTCTAACGGTTGGCTTGGAGCACGGTTACCGGATGGTCAGCGGAGAGAGCTTGTCGACTAGCGCACCAGTTTGTAGCTGGTTCGCAGGCAGCGCGTGCACACCCGAACGCGTCTCTCAATTCCGTTCACTGACAGTGTGGCACTACGTATGTTAGGCAACCAGCGGCGCTTTGTATGACGCTTGGAGTGACTCACGTTGTGCCCGAACTGGGCTGTCTTCCCACAGATATCGCACTTCGGCATCGTCTCTGGCTACAATCTTGACAAAGAGTATTTTTCCTGTAAGATTACCACAACAATAATACAAGGGGAGCTAACAAGATGCAAGAGGCTCGGGGCAGGAAGGGGAGCAAAGCGGCGTCCTACGACGGGCGGGAGTTGCGGGAGATGTTCGGCGCAGCTACGTCGTGGCTGGAGAAGAGCGCTCCCGACATCAATGCTCTGAACGTTTTCCCCGTACCTGATGGTGACTGCGGTACAAACATGCTTCTTACTATGCGGTCCACGGTCGAAGAGGCGTATCGCGCTCCGGATACCAACGCCTCTGCGGTGGCACAGGCTATGGCGCGTGGGGCCCTGATGGGTGCCCGGGGCAACAGCGGCGTAATCCTGTCTCAGATTTTCCGGGGTCTGGCCCAGGGGTTGGGGGACAGGCAATCGTTCGTTGGCGGTGACTTTGCTGTTGCTCTGGCCGAAGGGGCTGCTATGGCCTATAGGGCGCTGACGCATCCCACGGAGGGAACGATACTGACTGTAGCCAGGGATGCCTCCGTTGCCGCTCGGGAGGTTTCTGGGCAGACCCAGGACCTCATTTCAGTCTTGGAGGCTGCAGTGGTGGGGGCCAGGGATTCCGTGGCTAACACCCCGAATCTGCTTCCTGTCCTGCGACAGGCAGGGGTTGTCGATGCCGGGGGGCAGGGGCTGTACGTAGTGCTGGAAGGTGCCCTCAAGTACCTTAAAGGGGAAGACGCTGAGATGCAGCACGGGCGCCCCGAAGTCGTTCCCAGCAGCGTTGCTCTGGCATCCAGAGTGCCACGACTGACGGCGGAGACTGAGGAGCCCTACGGATACTGCACCGAGTTCGTGGCGGAAGGTCGCAAGCCACTGGACCGGGACAAGATTGTCAAGCGGTTAATGAGGCAGGGGCAATGCCTCATTGTTGTGGGCGATGAGAAGATGGTTCACGTCCATATCCATACCTTTGAGCCGGGGAAGGTTATCCAATATGCTACCTCGATGGGTGTACTTCACGAGATAAAGGTACAGAACATGGATGACCAGCACAGGGATTTTGCCGAGGCGACCAAGGCACAAGCCCCGCCGGCTGACATCGCAACCGTGGCAGTTGTCTCGGGCGAGGGCCTGGCTGAGGTGTTCCGTAGCCTGGGAGTGACTGCTATTGTGCCCGGTGGTCAGACGATGAATCCGAGCACTCGGGAGTTGCTGGCGGCGGTGGAATCGGTACCGCAGGACAAGGTGATAGTCCTGCCCAACAATAAGAACATCATTCCCACTGTGAGGCAGGTGCCCGGTCTGACAGATAAGAAGGTAAGAGTGGTGGCCACGGAGACAATGCCGCAAGGGATAGCTGCTCTTTTATGCTTCAACTACGATGCCGATCTGCGGACGAATGCATCTCTAATGAGGGAGGCCAGTTCCGCGGTGACGACGGTAGAGGTCACCCGGGCGGTGCGCCCTGCGAAGATCGGCCGTCTGAAGATCAGGGTGAAACAGGCCATCGGGTTCGTCGATGGGAAGCTGGCCTACGTGGGTGAGAGGCCTGACGAAGTCCTCTGGCACGTGCTGGCGCGTCTCGATACGGAGCAGAGTGAAGTAGTCACGATCTACTATGGCAGGGACACAAGAGAGCTAGAAGCCAAGCGGACTACGGACAGGATTCGACACCAGTATCCGCACCTCGAACTGGAACTGGTATACGGGGGTCAGCCCCACTATAATTACATTGCCTCTGTCGAATAGCGTGGGCAGCCGCTATGGTTAGAATAGTAACGGATACCGTTGCTGATCTCCCCCCTAAGCTAGCTGAAGAGTTTGGCATTGTTGTTGTCCCTCTGTATGTGCGCTTCGGCTCAGATGTCTACCGGGATGGTGTGGATCTGAGCACTGATGAGTTCTATCGCAAGTTGGCAACGAACCGCAGGTTGCCTGTCACCAGTACGCCGTCGCCGGGAGAAATGAGCGAAGTCTATGACAGACTGGCCGAAGAAACGGATGAGATCCTCTCCATTCACGCTTCCGCCAAACTCAGCGCCGTCTGTGAAGTAGCCCTTCGGGGCAAGGAGCAGATGAAGAAGAGGTGTCGGGTGGAGGTGGTCGACTCTGAGACAGGGGGTATGGCGGAAGGCCTGGTAGTCATCACGTGTGCCAAAGAGGCTCAGAAGGGTGCAGACCTGGACCGCTTGATCGATGCTGCCAGGGAGGCCGTTCCGAAGGCACACGTCTACATGTGCTTCGATACTCTTGAGTATCTCAGAAAGGGTGGGCGCATCGGCAGGGCACAGGCGCTGCTGGGGTCTGTACTGAAGGTGAACCCCATCATTGGTGTGAAGGGTGGTGAAGTACACCCTTTCGGCAGGGAGCGGAGTCGGTCCAAGGCAATAGACAGGCTGGTCGATTTTGTTCAGAGTTATCCTCGCATCAGGGAGCTGGCCGTTGAGCATGCCGTTACCCCCGACGAAGCAGAAGCACTGGCTGACCGATTGGGTGGCCTGTTCCCTAGGGGGCGTATCTATATCTCCAGGGTTGGGCCTGCGGTAGGAGTACACGTTGGCCCGCATGTAATCGGTGTCGCTGTGTTGGAGAACTGATGACGGTAAGGATAGTCACTGATAGCACTTGCGATATCCCGTCTCAAATAGCGGAAGCGCTGGGCATCACGGTAGTGCCTGCATATGTGCATTTTGGCGACAAGACGTACCGGGATGGAGTCGACATAAGCGGCGACGAGTTCTACCGCAGATTGCAGGACGACCGGGTGCATCCGACGACTTCGGCTCCGTCGCCGGGCGATTTTGCCGAGGTCTACGATCGGCTGTCTGAGGAGAGCAACGAGATCGTCTCGGTGGTAGTCACCTCCAAGCTAAGCGCTGTTTACAAGTCGGCCGTCCTGGGCAAAGAGGAGTTGAAGCGTGCATGCCGTGTTGAGGTGGTTGATTCCGAGTCGGTGAGCATGGGCCTGGGGCTTGTTACCATGGCTGCCGCTGAGAAGGCGCGGCTTGGTGCTGGCATGGAGGAGGTGCTGGAGGTGGTGTGGAACTCCATTCCTAGAATACACGTTCTTGCTGTGCTTGACACACTGAAGTATGCACTCAGAGGTGGACGCCTGGGCGGAGCTTCGCGCCTGCTTGGAGCTATGATCAAGGTGAAGCCAATGATCACCATGCGCAATGGAGAGGTGGCACCGGTGGGCCTGGCGCGCACTCGCGTCAAAGGTCTGGAGCGCCTGTATGAATTTGTCAAGAAACGCCTGCCTGTTGAGGATATAGCTGTGGTGCACAACACCGTGCCAAAAGAAGCGGAGAGCCTCGTCACGCGACTGAAGTCGCTTATCCCGGAGAAGGAGTCCATAGTATCCAGAGTTGGCCCAGGGCTGGGAGTTCATGGTGGTCCCGGCGCCCTGGTGGTGGCCCTCAGGCAGGGACGGGGAGAGGTCCAACGAGCTGTTGGCGAGGAGAGGAGAGGTAGAAGGTTCAGCCTGCCTTCATTGAGGGTTCCTCGTTAGCCCTGTAGCGGGGCATTGTCGTCGGAACAAGCCAGAGTCTTCATGCTTAAACACAAGATTGCCCGTATTGTGGAGCAGGCTGCTGTCCAGGCGCAGCAGACTGGCTCACTACCCCAGGTCGATCTACCTCAGATTACTGTTGAGCATCCCCAGAATGTGGCTCACGGAGACTACGCCTGCAATTTGCCTCTGAAGCTGGCTCGAGCCGTGGGGGCCCGTCCGCTGGACCTGGCTCGGAGCGTGGCAAAGTTGATTGCGCCCATCCCGGAGGTGGAGAAGATAGAGGTGGCGCCTCCGGGGTTCATCAATTTCACTCTGAGGAATGACTGGCTGACCCAGCAGGTTGAAGTCATCTTACGGGCTGGTGAGGCGTGCGGGCAGGTGGATTTGGGGAAGGGCTCGAGGCTGCAGTTGGAGTTCGTGAGCGTCAATCCCACTGGACCCCTGCACGTCGGGCACGGGAGGGGGGCGATCCTGGGGGATACTCTGGCGAATGTGCTGGATGCCTGTGGATATGCTGTGGAGAGGGAGTACTATGTCAATGACGCTGGTGCTCAAATGGATGCTTTCTACCGGTCCCTATACGCGCGTTACCAGCAAGCCTTGGGTGTGAGTGCTGAGATACCAGCGGATGGCTACCACGGCGGCTACGTGGTGGACCTGGCGGAGCAGATCGTTGCCGAAAGAGGCAGTAGCCTGCTTGACCTGCCTCACGAGCAGGCGGTTGCCGAGATAGGAGCGATCGGGCTAGGAAGGGTCCTTGACTCGATCAAGGATGACCTGCAACTGTTGGGTGTCAACTTCGACGTCTGGTTCAGCGAGAGAGACCTGTATGATCGGGGGCAGTATCAGAAGGCAATGTCGTTGTTGGAGCAGGCGGGGTACATAGCTGAGAAGGAGGGTGCGGTCTGGTTTGTCTCGTCTGAAATGGGTGGGGACAAGGACAACGTGCTGGTGCGCAGCAATGGCACGCCGACATACTTTGCATCTGACGTTGCCTATCACTATAACAAGTTCCTGGAGCGCAAGTTCGATCGGGTTATCAACATTTGGGGGGCTGACCACCAGGGACACGTGCCTCGAATGAGAGCGATTGTTCACGCCCTGGGCATTGACCCCGGCAGGCTGGAAGTCATAATTACCCAGATGGTGACGCTGAGGCGCGGCGATGTCGAGATCCGGGTTTCCAAGCGCAGCGGGGAACTGGTCACTCTTCGAGACCTGGTGGAGGAGGTTGGTGCGGATGCCTGTCGCTTCTTCTTTCTGGCGCGCTCAGTAGATAGTCAGATGGACTTTGACCTGGAGCTGGCCAAGAGACAGTCTGCTGACAACCCGGTCTATTACGTTCAGTATGCTCACGCTCGCATTTCCAGCATTCTCCGTCTCGCCCGAGACAGAAACATAGACTACAGCCAGGGTGACGTGAGTCTGCTTGTCAGTGAGCCTGAGTTGACTCTCATTAGAAAGATGCTTCAGCTAACGGAGGTGGTGGAGATGGTTGCTGGCAACCTCGAACCTCATCACCTTCCGTATTACGCTCAGGACCTGGCCACGCTGTTTCACAGCTTTTACAGGCAATGCCGGGTGATTTCCGATGACGAGTCTTTGACGGCAGCTCGGCTGAAGCTTGTTGAGGCTGCCAAGATTGTCTTTGCCCGCGCTTTGCACCTCATGGGTATGACCGCGCCCGAGACGATGTAGAGCGCGTTCCGTTGCGGTGCTCCGTCTCAGTTCTTGTGGCTCCTGTCACAGGAAGCGCGTTGGCCAAACGTCACCCGTGGCTGGCAGCTCACATGGGTTGACCAGTCGGGTCGGAGCCCGAAGCGAGATGTGGCAGCGGCTGAGGCGTGCTAGGCCAGCCCATGCACAGCCTTCACCCGTTGAATGATGGAATCGACCTCGGCTGCGTTATCGGCGTGAACCGGCTTGCCCAGAGGATCATCGATGTCACCTCGTCCCAGCAATGTATCCAGCGTCGCCTTTACTGAGTAGGCCAGAGCCGAGGTGTCGTAGCCGCCTTCCAGGGTGAATACCAGCCGACCCTGGCATAGTTCCGAGGCCAACTCTTTCAGTATTCGTACCATCTGGGCGAAACCAGTCGTGCTGACCTGCATCAAGGAGATGGGGTCTTTCCAGTGAGGGTCATATCCTGCTGAGACCAGCACAAGCTCAGGCCGAAATCGCCGAGCGGCGGGGACCAGAACTCGCTCATAGACCTGCAGATAGTCTTCGTCGTGAGACCATGGGGGCAGTGGCACATTGATCGTGGCCCCCACGCCTTTGTCTTTGCCGACCTCTTCGATGCTTCCTGTGCCGGGATACAGGGGACACTGGTGGGTGGAGAAATAGAGCACGGCGGGGTCGTCGTAGAAGGCGTCCTGTGTCCCATTGCCATGATGTACGTCGAAGTCAACGATGAGGACGCGGGCGATCTGCTGACTTCTGGTGGCTTGCCTCGCAGCAACAGCAATGTTGTTGAAAAGGCAGAATCCCATGGCTCTGGAGTGTGTGGCATGGTGACCCGGCGGTCTGACCAGGGCAAAGGCGCTGTCCAGTTCCCCTGTGATTACCGCCTGTGTCGCTTTGAGGACGCCGCCAGCAGCGTACAGGGCCACATCGTAGGAGGGCGGTGATACAACCGTGTCTGCATCGAGCCAGCCACCGCCTGATCGGCACAGGTTTTCGACTCGCGCCATGTGGTCTACCGAATGTACCTGCGCCAGTTCGTCCGGCGAGACCTGCTCCGGGCTTATCTCCACCAGTTGCTGTGTAACACCACTGGACTGCAACAGCTCAGCCGTCTCTTCAAGTCTGTGAGCATTCTCCACATGACGCCCCGTTTGGTGATTCAGATACACGGGATGATAGACCAGTCCGACTCTCATGGCATTTACCGATGCCAAATGATATCAGACACTCACCACGGTGGGCAAAGAGGCTCTGCAACGGGGCCGGCGTTGGTTCGTTCCCGGTGGTTCGAGAGGGAGCTATTGAGACGACTCGCAATGGGCTGCTGCCGCTTTGTCTGGCCCGGCAAATTAGTGTCGTCGACTCAGTCTTCCGCGGGTATGTATTGACAACTGCATTTCCCATGATATACTGTTGGATGCATAAAGGTGGGCCGGGTGGCTCGCCAAATTGGCCCTTTGGGGTCATAGGCCGCCTGAAAACTTGAAATATCGGGTTATGGGACTGTGTGCGGTGAGATTCCGTGCGGGAGTAGCGGAGGAGCGCTCGACGAGAGGGGGTTGATAGAGGCATGAGGACAGATGGGTTGAATGGTCGGCGTTCTAATATCGAGGTAATGGGCGACATACTCAGGTTAGGCGAGGCGGGCAAGACCGAGATCATGTATAGCGCCAACATGAGCTACCGCCAGCTTCAACGTTACCTCGACTTCCTCACCCAGCGTGGATTCATGAGGATTATAAAGGTGGGTAACCCGATCACTACCTACAAAGTGAATGAGAAC
This sequence comes from uncultured Dehalococcoidia bacterium, assembly GCA_964617695.1. Lineage (GTDB taxonomy): Bacteria > Chloroflexota > Dehalococcoidia > UBA2247 > RBG-13-53-26 > CAZTYW01. The sequence continues at coordinate 67,273 of CAZTYW010000001.1, read as the reverse complement.
GGGCTCAGACTGCTGAAAAACATAGAAAGCCTGCTGGAGATGTTGGGCTTGGGGGATGGGTTCGAGCCTTCTGAAAGTCCGCGATCAAATCTTGATTGAAGGGGTGTATCCGACATGGCTGAGAAGAGGATGTTGATAGTGCCAGTTGATTTGGTCAAGAAGATCGACGAGAATCGCGGCGACATGAGCCAGGCAGAGTTCATAAGTTACTTGATCGACAACCAGTTGAGGGAAGCGCCCAGAGATAATGGGTATGTCACAGAGGGTGCACTCCGTGAGTTCGAGCACGGTATCAAGGATCTCCTGCGAAGCTTTCTAGAATTTGTTGTTAGCTATGGCCTTGAACTTGGCAAGCAGCCAGTAAAGGGCGACCTCGAAGAACTCAATCAAAGACTGAGTGGAATACAGAAAACCTCCGGCGCGTCTTAATAGGGGGGCAGAGACGCAACGGTGAGCAGTGGCATCCACTGCGCGGCTGCCTAGCGGGTAGTCGACGGACACCCCTTCAGAATCAAGTTGGGCACCCAAAAAAGGGACTTTCCTTTTTTTGTTTGCTTTTCTTCTGCTTTGGCTCTGAGGTCGCATTCTTGCCGATTGACCTCACCCCTTGTCGCCTGTAGAGCCAATAGCAGCCCAGATTGGGAACATGTTCTTCTCAATTCGGCACGGCCGTACTGTGTCCAAATAGAACATTGTTCTAGAACATAATCACTTCCCTAATACTCTCTTCTGTGACAGATTAGTCACGATGGCCTATATATATATAGTTGTGGGTGCACTGGGTTTCCTCGTGGCGCCAGTCTTCGAGGTGGCCTCGCTCAAGAGGAGTCGCGCCAAGCCGGCCGTTGGCTTTGTCTCCGTCGGGCTGGTCGTCTTTGCCACCTTGATGGTTTGCCTCAGGTCCGAGAGATTGGCGTTGCCTGGGTGGTTGTCGTCAGTGGGATGGTGCCTCTTGATCTTATCTGTCATTGCGCTCACGTATTCCCTGCTAGTCAACCTGCCCTTTCGCCGGACGTATGTTGCTCCCGGTGTGGGAGACAGGCTGGTAACGACGGGCGCCTATGCTCTGGTGCGCCACCCCGGGGTGCTCGGTTACGCCCTGTTCCTCATCTCGCTTGTCCTCGTCACCGAGTCGAAGCTTCTGCTGATTGCTTTCCCGGTATGGATGCTGATGGAGATTGCGTACGTGCTTATCCAGGATAAGTACCTCTTCGGCAGGATGTTTCCCGGCTATGCAGACTACAGGCGAAACACGCCGATGCTGATACCTACCAGAAAGAGTATAAGTGCCTGTCTAAGGACCTTGAAGCCAGCAAGACTGCATCATGGAGTCCAGGGAAGGAGGGGACAAAGATGTCCGCAATAAGGCTGCTGAACCAGGGAAGGTACGATGAGCTGTGGCAGATGTGCTGCGGTTACATTGATCTCAGCATAGACCAGTGCATGGGCATACAGCGGCGACTGCTGCTGGAGCAGTTGGAGCTCCTGAAAGGATGCGAGTTAGGAGAAAAGGTGATGCGGGGGGCAAAGCCCAGCAGTGTGGAAGAGTTTCGGGAGCAGGTGCCGCTCACGACCTATGCCGACTATGCCTGCTATCTGCTGGATCGAAGGGAGGACGTGCTGCCTGAGAAGCCTGCGCTGTGGACCCATACCTCGGGCAATTCGGGGGAGTTTGGCTTCAAATGGGCTCCCATGACACAGAAGCTATACGACGAGCTGGGCAACCTGGTTTTCGCCTACTTGATCTTCTGCACCTGCAAAGAGCGCGGTGACATCAGTTTTGGTGGTCATGAGAAAATCCTCTATGCGTTGGCTCCTCCGCCCTACCTCACAGGAACGATCGGGCGTTTGGCAGAACGGGAGTTGCCTTTGGAGTTTCTCCCCCCGCTGGACGAGGCGGAGAAAATGGGCTTTGAGGACAGAGTCCAGAAAGGCTTCCAGATGGCCCTTTCCGAAGGGATGGACCTGTTTTTTGGCCTTCCTGGCGTGCTTGTTGGTGTGGGCGAGCGTCTCAATCGCAGCATTGGTCTCAAGGATATCCTGCCGATGATGTCAAAACCGAGACTTGCTCTTCGCCTGGCAAAAGCACTTGCGAAGAGCAAGTTGGAGCGTCGTGCCATTCTGCCCAAGGACCTGTGGTCACTGAAGGGTATCGCTGTTGCGGGCACTGACGCCTCGATCTACAAGAACAAGATCAAGGAAATGTGGGGTAGATATCCTCTCGATCTATATGGCTGCACCGAGGGCGTAGTCATAGCCATGCAGACCTGGGACTATCAGGACATGACCTTCATCCCATTTCTGAACTTGCTGGAGTTCATTCCAGAGAACGAGTCTCGCAGGTCGAGGATGGATGCGGGTTATCGGCCGAAAACGCTGCTCCTGGACGAGGTCCAGGCCGGGCAGAACTACGAAATAGTCATCACCAACTTTCGCGGTGGTGCTTTCGTCAGATACCGAATAGGCGATCTGATCAAGATAACTTCACTGCGAAACGAGGCTCTAAACATAGACATCCCTCAGATGCAGTACGAGTGCCGAGTCGATGGCCTGATTGACCTGGCCGGGTTTACACGGCTGACCGAGAAGACCATCTGGCGCGCCATCGAGAATGCGGGGTTAGAGTACGAGGAGTGGACGGCGTGCAAGGAGGCAGGAGAGAAGCCGGTGCTGCGGGTATACCTTGAACTCAAGCAGAATTGCAACGGTTTCAGACGTCCGGATCAGGTGGCTCGGGCCATACATCAGCAGCTACGGAAGCTGGACAGGTCATATGCAGAGCTGGAGACCATGATAGGCCTACAACCTATTGAGGTGACGCTACTTCCTGCAGGGGCATTTCGAGAATACATTTCCATACAGCGAGCAGCGGGTGCTGACTTGGCTCACTTGAAGCCACCCCACCTCAATCCCTCTGACAGAGTGATGGGAACCCTGTTGGAGTGTGCTCGCTCTTAGAAGCATCGGGTGGGGCGAGGTACCGCAAATGATTGGCAGTGTCGTGACGAGTGATAGATGTTGGAATGCCCGTAGAAGCATTGCTGGCCGGAGTATGGCCTGTTGGCGAGCATGTCTTGCGATGCTAAGGGGGGTGAGCTGCTTAGTCTCCGGTAAGTGATGCCAAGTCTCACATCAATGTGTGAGCAGACCCTTGTCTTCCTCAGGCAAGGGTCTGCTCCATTTATGTCTCCCTCGTTTGTCGGGGCCGTGGTGTCGAGTTGATCAGAGTGACCTCTGCGGCACCCCCGGTCCGCGACCGAAACAACGAGCCCGCGCTATTTGACGTCAAAGGTGGCCGAATTCGGGTGACACGCTATGTTTGCAGCCCCCAGGATTTTCGGCGATTGGCCATTTCCACGAACAATATTCACGTGACCTATTGACAACTCCCAGTCTCGTATGCATAATTGTTTGCTTGTTTACAGTCGTCTAACAAATGTTAACTCTGGGTTAATATGCCAAGAGGGTAGTTGTTCTAGTGATTGTTAACACCGTAATACCGTTCTTGGGCTTCCTGGCCTACTTCCCCCTGCTGGCCATCATGCTGCGGCACCGCCACACCAGGGTCCATACAAGCTTCACCTGGTATCTTGTCGCAGCCACCGCCTGGAGTTTCTGGTCCTTCATGGCTCGTGCCAATGTGCACCTGGACACGGAGCTGTGCGTTCGGTTTCTGGTGGTGGCCCTTGTGTGGATGACGGTTAGCTACTACCGCTTCGTCCGCGCCTTCGTCAATAGGCCTGGCGGGTTTCTTGTGCCGTTGGGATATCTGTTCCTGTTGGCCACTGCCGTTCTCGCCTTTACGGGCAAGATGCCGAGGCTGGCATACACGCAGGACGGAGGCCTGTACACCGAATACGGGTCGTACATGTACCTTCTCGTTGGCGGCTGTGTACCTATCGCCTTGACGGCAGCATACTCTCTCCTGCAGAGATATAGGCGCCTTTCTGACTCTCTGGATCGCAGGAGAATCGTCTACCTTGGCATTGGGCTGGGCGTGGTTATCGTGGGCGGCATGACGAACCTTAGTTCGTCGCTGGGGGTCTATCCTCTTGATCACGTTGCCAATTTGGCCAACGCACTCATTGTCTTTTACGCTGTTCTGAGGTACCAGTTGCTGGATGTCAGAATCATGGTTCGCAGAGGACTGGCTTACTCGGCCCTGAGCATTGTGCTAACCAGCGCCTACCTGTTGCTGCTATTCCTCATTCAGAAATCGACGCTGGACTGGCCAGACTACGGCTTCGTAGCCCTGGCAGCAGGGCTGGCGCTGTCGTTTGCCGTCCTGTTTGAGCCATTGCGAGAGATCATTCAGCGGGGGGTGGACAGGATGTTCTACGGCGGTACCTATGATTACCGCCGTACGTTGCTCACCTTCAGCCAGCGCATGGGCAATGTTCTGAACCTGCGTGAGCTGGCTGACAACATGTTGTTCCCCATAACCATGGCTCTGGGTAGCAGGAGAGCCTTCCTGCTGTTGCCCGAGACCGACGGAGGAGATTTCGTGGTGCGTTTTGCCCAGCCACGAACCGCTGATCCGCCGGACGGAATATTGAGGCTAGCCAAAGACAACCCCATCATTGGCTGGCTGGCGAGGGAAGGGAGGGTGCTCTACAGGGAGAAACTGGATATTGCCCCAGAGTTCAAGGGCCTGTGGGAGAGAGAGTGTGATGACATCGATGCCCTGGAACTCGAGTTATTCTGTCCCATAATGAGGAAAGGCGGCCTGGTTGGCATTCTGGGTCTTGGCAGGAAGAGGTCATACGCTGCTTATTCGAAGGAAGATGTGGACCTGCTCACCACCATGTCCGGTGAAGCGGCTATGGTCATAGAGAATGCCATGATGCTTGAGGACGTCAAAGAGCATCAGCGGCGCGTGGAGCAGCTACTGGCCAAGACGGTTCTTGCCCAGGAGGAAGAGCGGCGCAGGATCTCGGTTGAGTTGCACGACAGTGTGGCGCAGTGGCTGGTCGGCGCTTCATATCGAATGCAGACCTGCAGTGCTCTGTTGTCAAGTGGGGGCAACGGTGAGGCCCAAAGCGAGTTGGCCGAAATCGAGAGTACCATCGACAAGAGTCTGAAGGAGATTCGTCGGGTTATGGCTGGCCTCCATCCGCCAGCTTTGGACGAGTTGGGGCTGGTGCATGCAGTACGGCGGCTCTCCGAGGGTTTGAAGACCTCCGGCATTGCCTACCACTTTGAAACCATAGGCGAGCCGGTGCGCCTGGCCGCCAGTTCCGAGCTGGCAATCTATCGGGTCGTCCAGGAGGCCCTGAACAACGTCCAGAAGCACTCTGGAGCTAGCGCAGTGGTGGTCAAACTGCGGTTCGACGCAGAAGTTGTCTCTGTCGAGATTCACGACAATGGCAAAGGGTTCAATGTACCGCGGACGATGAGAAGTGCGGTGGCGGTCGGGCATATGGGCCTTATGGGTATGAATGAGAGGGCATCAATGCTGGGAGCAACCCTGAAGCTAAAATCGAAACCGGGGGCAGGCACAAGCGTATCCTTGAAGCTGCCTGTGACTGCAGCTGTGTTGGCGGACAGCGTTGAAGCTGGCGAACAGGCCAGGTAAGCAGCATCAACCAACTTGGAGGGAGAGCGCCATGTCAGCTATCAAGGTGCTGTTAGTAGATGATCATCAGGTGGTACGTGAGGGATTGCGCCGTATGCTGGAGTTGGAGGATGACATTTGCGTGGTGGGTGAGGCCGGGAACCTGCAAGACGCGCTCAGGGAAGCGGAGTTGCACAGGCCGGATGTGGTTCTGATGGATGTCAAGATGCACGGCGGGGATGGAATCGAGGCGACCCGAAGGCTGAAGGAGATGCAGGTGGCCTGCAACATCATCATGCTGACCCTGTACGAAGAGTACATGCCCGAGGCCATTGAGGCCGGCGCCGTGGGCTACCTGCTCAAGGACGTGAAGCGCGACGAGTTGAGCCAGGCTGTCAGAGTCGCCTACCAGGGGCAGTCTCCGCTCAATCCTGCTCTGACACGGAGACTCGTGGGCGAGTTCAGTAGTCTGGCCAGTGGCAAAGTGAAGCCGGGGCACAGTCTGTCAGACAGGCAACTCGAGATACTCCGTCTCCTTGCTGCTGGTGCCACCAACAGGCAGGTCGCTCAGCAGCTTTTCCTCAGCGAGACGACTGTAAAGCGGGAAATGCACGGACTCTTTGGCAAACTGGGAGTCAAGAGCCGCTCGGGCGCCGTGTCGCAAGGCTACAAGGGGAAGCTGATTTAGTCGGTTTCCTGGATGGTTCACACACTGGTCGATTGTCAATCTCTGTTGGCTGGCCTGATGGGACGGCCCATATGGGGTCAACAAGATGACGCCGTCGGGCGCAGCGAATAAAACCTTTTGGCGGCTTGCGATGTCCAGATGGATGCAATAAGATGAGGTTTGGCTATGAGGCGGCTGCCACGAGACGGACCGAGGAGGGGCATGGAAGCTAGGGAGACCATCCGAGTACTGCTGGTGGACGACCACCAGGTTGTTCGCGACGGGCTGCGACACATGCTCACGCTAGAACCCGACATGAAGGTCGTGGGTGAGGCTGCCAATGCCACAGAGGCGGTCAAGCAGGCTGAGTTGCATTGCCCTGACATCGTCCTGATGGACATCAAGATGCCCGGGCCGGACGGTGTCGAGGCAGTCCGGCTGATGAAGGACAAGCTGCCGGATTGCCAGGTCATCATGTTGACCTTGTACGAGGAGTATGTTGCTGAAGCCATTGAAGCCGGCGCCTCGGGTTATCTCCTCAAGGACGTCAAGCGCGAGGAACTGATTCAGGCTATCAGAGCTGTCCGGCAGGGCAGGGCCCCACTTAGCCCCATCAGCCGGGAGCTACTGGCGGAGTTCTCTAATCTGATAAGGGGTGCTGAGCGGTCGCATCTGTCGGAACGTGAGTTAGAGATACTGCGTTTGATCGCTGGTGGCTCCACTACCAGGGAAATCGGCGCCCAGCTCTTTCTGAGCGAGGCAACGGTTAAGCGGGACGTGCAGCGCATCTTCGAGAAACTCGATGTCCGAAATCGCTCGGAAGCCATAGCGGAAGCGTACAAACGGAAGTTGATTTAGACCGCTGGGGTACCAGCTGCCTCCCCTGATTTTGTGCTCGCAGGACACACAATGAAAGCAGGATGTCCAACTCATGGACCATCCTGCTTTTTTTGCTGGGCAAGACCCGTTTGTATTCAGGCTAGTCGCTGAATGGCCGGTACTGAGCCCTCCAGCGTATGTGAATATCGGCCAGGTCCTGGCCGGATAGTGCGTTCCGGGGAGCGCTGATTCTCCCCAACGCTATTGCTGCGTTCTCGGCCACGCGCACCTCGGTGTCCCTGGTGGCGTCAATGAGTGGCTTGACGGCGCGCTTGTCGCCGATACTTCCCAGCGCTTCGGCGGCTGTGGCACGCACGGTGGATTCGTCACTGCCGAGGGAATCGATCAGTGGGCCCACGACGTCGTCACTGCCAACGGCTCCCAGCATCCGAGCGGCGCACTCCTGCGTGCTGGCATTAACGTCATTCAGTGCCTCGACGAGAGGCTCCACAGCAGGCTCGCCCATCTCCCTCAAGGCCTCAGTAGCGTAGCCCCACACAGCATAGTTGCCAGCAGCAGCTTCGATCAGCGGCCTGATGGCCGTGCTATCCCGCAGGCGGCCAAGCGCCTTTGCCGCGGCCATCCGTATGTAGGCATCCTCGCCGCGAAGCAACTCTTCAGCAATCCCATCAATCGCTGCCTCGCCCATCCGACACAGCGCTTCTGCGGCAAGCATGCAAAGATCATGATTGTTGGCGACTGCCTTCATCATAGGCCTGATGGCAGGTTGGCCAATCCTGGCCAACGCGTGTACGGCATGGATACACATCTCCTTGTCCGAAAGCAGAGCAGCCACGGCTTCTGCAGCGTGACCATCGCCGATTTTGCCCATCGCCTGGATGGCGCGCCCGCGCACAAGATCATTGCTGTCGTTTAAGGTGCCGATGAGATGTTCAATAGCCTCGGTGTCACCGATTCTCCCGAGTGCCTGGGCTGCGTGGGCCCGCACGAAGCAGTCGGCATCGGACAGTGCCTTGACAAGCGGCTCAACAGCCTGGCTGGTGCCGATTCTCCCCAGCGCCTGGGCTGCCTGGGCGCGTACAAGGTTGCTCTCGTCTTCAAGGACCAACCTGGCCAGTGGCTCCACAGCCAGAATGTCGCCAAGCCTTTCGAGAGCCTGGCAGGCGTCGCAGCGAATGAGCCAGTTGCTATCGCTAAGCATGTGGATCAGCGTTCTTGCGTCTTGCTTCTCCACGTCGTTACCCTCATTACCGTTGGGGGACCACGTTTCCATAGCTAAGGATTACCTCCCCTCTCTTTTTCTGCTATGCAGAGCGAGGCGTTCCGGTCTGGGTTCCAGTTTGCGGCCGTTCGTAGCTGCACCGACACCTAAATTTATTTGTGCAGGGCACCGTTGTGCAAGGCCAATCGGTCTCATGCCCATAAAGAAAAAGGGGCACTTTGGTGAGCCTGAAGGGTCAGAAGGCCTCGTTCGTGTGGTCCAGCACGTACTGCGGCGACGAACGCGGTGCTGCCATTCCTGTCAGCCAATAGAACTGGAAACCACTAGCCGGAGTCGGCGCTTCGATGGAACTCAGGAGAGCCGTTGTCACCACCTCTGGGTGAGTGGGAAGCCCCGGGCGAATCGGTCCGGCCTGAATGCTGGTTGACAGCGTCTCGTACCAGTGTCTTGTACGCCTGGCTCAGTTGCACTGTTAGCGTACCTGGCCGTCCAGAGCCGATCACCTGCTCGCTGAGTTGAGTGAGAGGCATTATTTCAACCAGAGAGTTGGTGAGGAAGGCTTCGTCAGCTTGGCTCAGCTCTGTCAGCGTCATTCTGCCTGTTACCACCCTGAGTCCGAGGGAGCCAGCCAACTCCAAAACGACCTCGCGTGTGATGCCTGGCAATATGCCGCTGCCCTCGCTGGGCGTGAGCAACGTGTCTGCTGAGGCAGCAAAGACGTTGCTGGTGCTGGCTTCAGCCACGAACCCCTGCTCATTGAGCAGTACGGCCTCATCGGCACCCGCCATCCGGGCTTCCTGACGCGCCAGCAGGCTATCGAGGTAGTTGAGGGATTTGACACCCGAACTGGGTGACTGGGTGTTGCGCCGAATTCGAGACACTATGGCAGTGAATCCTCGATGATAGACCTCATCTGAGTGGCCGGCGTAAGGCGTGGCCACGATCAACACTGTTGGGGGCCGATGCAGGCTGAGGTCGGGAAAGGGCGTCCCCTCACCGCCTGACACCGTGAGCCTGATGCGGGCGTCAGACAGTCTGTTTGCCTGGAGGGTATCGTAGATGGCTTTCCGCATGTCAGGTAGGTCTGCCGAGTCTATTCCCAGGAAGCTCGCTGAGCGGTACAGGCGGTCAAGGTGTCTGTCCACGAGGAAGACGTGCCCCGAGTAAGCCCTCATGGTCTCGAACAGTCCATAGCCGTAAAGGAAGCCATAGTCTCGGCAAGATAGCCTGGCCTGGGACGACGGCATGAGAGAGCCTTTGAGATAGACGATTTCTTCCACTGGCTTCCTGTGGCTAGCGACCTGGACCTGGGTTCCAGAGGGCCGTGGACAAATGCAGAAAGTTGTCCAGTATTTGGTGACCGCTGGCGGTGAGCACGGATTCGGGATGAAACTGTACTCCCTCGACCACGTACTCTTTGTGGCGCAGGCCCATGACCTCTCCGGTGGCCAAAGAGGCCGAGGTCTCAAGACAGGAGGGCACGCTATCTGCTTGGACGATGAGGGAGTGGTAGCGTCCAGCCTCTATCGGATTGGGAAGGCCAGAGAAAATGGTCTTGCCGTCGTGGTAGATGACGGACGCCTTCCCATGGGTAGGGTTGTGGCGGTCGACCACGCCGCCGTATACATAGCCGATGCACTGGTGCCCCAGACAGACACCCAAAATGGGAATTACGCCGCCGAAGTGTCGCACAACGTCGTTGGAGATGCCGGCATCCAGAGGGGTGCCCGGCCCCGGAGAGATAATGATGTGGGTGGGGGCGAGATGGCCTATTTCGTCCAAAGTGATCGCATCGTTGCGACGAACAACAGGTTCATGTCCTAGCTCGCCCACGTATTGGGCGAGGTTGTAGACGAAGGAGTCGTAGTTATCGATGATCAGAATCATGTCAACACCGCTGTATCGGGCGATGGGCTGAGAGACTGCACCAGCGCCCTCGCTTTGTCGATGGTCTCCTGGTATTCTGCCTCTGGGTCTGAATCGTAGGTTATGCCTCCTCCCACCTGGAAGTATGCTTTTCTGCCCTTGATCAGGATGGTGCGGATGGCGATGTTGGTATCCATTTCGCCGCTGAAGCTGAAATACCCGATGCAACCTGTGTAGATGCTGCGCCTGGTCGGCTCCAACTCATCGATGATTTCCATGGCCCTCACCTTGGGAGCGCCGGTGATTGAACCGCCGGGAAAGCATGCTTCCAGCAGGTCGATCCTGTTCCTGCCCGACTGCAACCTCCCTTCCACCGTAGAGGTTAGCTGGAATACAGTAGCATATTTCTCCAGAGTCCACAATTCCTTCAGTCTCACCGAGCCGAAGTGGCACACCTTTCCCAGGTCATTCCTTTCGAGGTCAACGATCATGACATTCTCCGCTCTGTCCTTGGCGCTGTGAACCAGCTCCCTGGCCAGGGCCTCGTCTTCCAGGACAGTGCTGCCGCGTGGGCGTGTGCCTTTCATGGGGCGTGTCTCCACGCGGTCACCGTTGACCAGCAGGAACCTCTCCGGGGAGGCACTCAAAACCGTGACCGGGCCGAAGTTGAGGTAGGCAGCGAAAGGGGCAGGGTTGATGCGTCGCAAGCGCCGGTACAGGTGGTATGGTGAGCCAGGAAAGTCTGTCTCAAACCTCTGGGACAGATTGACCTGGAAGATATCTCCGGCGGCAATGTAGTCTCTCGCCTTCTGCACTGCCTCAACGTATTCCTGTCGAGTAAAGTTGGGTCTGGGCTCACCTGCCGACACCGGGTTGGGCGTGGGTGGGTGTTCGTGGACAAAGAGGGAGCGCCCGTTGCCGGGACTTCTGGAAAGAAGGTCGGACAGCAGTCCCTTGAGTTCCTTCATGCGTCTGGCAGCTGTCCTCAGCCTGCTGTGTTCTTCCTGCTCGGGAAAGCCGCTGCACGCGATGTAGGCTTTGCGCTTCAAGTGGTCGAAGGCAAGTACCGAGTCGTAGAAGGCAAGGCAGCTCTCGGGGAGCTGAAGATCATCGATTGCCTTGCATGGTAGATGCTCGACGAAGTGACACAGGTCATAGCTCAGATACCCTACCGCGCCTCCCGACAATGGGAGGGGAGAATCGCGTGGCCCAAGGCTATACTCGCTAAGCAGTCTGCGCAGGGCATCGAAAGGATTGCCCTTTCGGTGCTCGGCTCCCTTTCGGGTGAGGAAAGTCAGGCTGTCGCCGCGGCTCGTCAGCACAAGAAAGGGTCTTATGCCGATGAAGGAGTAGCGCCCCAGATTCTGCGGGTCCATGCCGCTGTCGAGGAAGAAGCTGAAGGGACGTCCGTGGAGCAGTGCGAAAATATCAGCCGCATTTGCCGCAATGGGGATTTCATCTACGAGACCGTAGCCACCCATTTCTGGCTACCAAGTTTAGTTGGCGACATGCTGTGCGTCAAACACCTGCCCATGTTCCAGCTTAGCTTCCATCCGCCTGCGATAGCGCGTGGTGCCGGGTCGGGATCGCCGGTCGTCCGTGACGTGAACGGCAACTCAGCGGCCGCGGTAGCCAAACGGCTTGAAATTCCGACCAAAGGTAGCGAAAGCCTGACGCAGGTACCTCGTAGCTTTGTGGCATCCCGCGAAGCACTTGACAGCCCCGCGGTTCTTGTGATACAAACCAGGCTTGTGTTCGAGATTGATTCTCATCACTGTGGCAGTCCTGGTGAGGCAGAATCGGTCGCCGTGAATGGCGAATGGTTCTTCTGCGGGATGGTACCAGGCTCTGCGATGGCCTGTTTGATTAATGCTATCGATCAGAAAGGGGATACGGGCACATGAATACGCTCATGGAAGTCGTTTCTTCTGAAAGACCCAGGACAGGACGTCGGGGAAGCTTTCGCCGATCAATCTCCTGGAGAGCGCTGCCGTTACTAGTCGTGGTGTCGCTCCTTGCGAGCCTGGCGGGCATCGGCGCTCCTGCTCTGGCTGCGGATCAACACCAGGGTGAGGAGACAGCGCAGTTCCTTCCCAATGATGTTGAACTCTACCTGACGGTCAATCTTGCCCCCAGTGAGGACCAGATGACCAAGATGCTGGGTCTCCTCAACTACTGGTGGCAGAACCCGAATGTGAAAGCCAAATGGGCGGAATTTCTTGCGGAGTCCGAGGAAGAGAACGGTATCGACATTGAGGACATATTCACCTGGCTGGGCCCAGAGATGGGCATAGCGGTTCGAGGCCTCACGAACGCCAGTGTAGAAGATCCTGACGCCATATGGTTCATCGGGACTACGGACAAGGCAGCTTCGGATGACTTCGTCTTCGGAGAGCTCCTGCCTTTCTTGGCTGATGAAGCAGGACTGCCGGCTGTTCCTACCAAGGATGATCTGACGAGTTACCGTGGAGTCGACACTCTTTATGGTTTCCCAGGGACGGGGACTTACTGGGCTTTCACCGACCGGTACATTCTGGTTTCGGTGGCCCGTGACGCGGACCTGCTGGAGAGCTGTCTTGACTTGATAGTTGATGCTGGTCTGTCCGGGTCGCTGGCCGACGACGCCGACTTCCAGCAGGCCCAGGCTGCCCTCCCCGCAGACAGGGTGGGGATGGTCTACCTGAACTTGGGAGAGATATGGCAGAACTCTCTAGAGATTGTTCCGCCTGAGGGGGAGCAGGATGGGCTCGGAGGTCTGGTTGAGATGCTCGGCGGCTACGTTCCCCCATATTTGGCGGCGTCCCTTTGCGTTACGGGCAGTGGTATAAGCGTGACTGCCACCAGTCCTCTTCCTGAGGGAGTGACATTGCCCAGCACGGAACCCGCGTCGCTGAAGAGCGCGGGAATCGTGCCAGAGGGCACACTGCTCTATGCATCGTGGCAAGACGTGAATGCCTACTGGCAGCAGGTGCGGAGCATAATAAGTGACAACTGGGAGGCTACCCCGGAGGCAGAGACCTTCGAAGAGATGCTCGACATCATTGCTACCGAGCTTGGCGTGGACATAGACAACGATGTCTTCGGTTGGATGACAGGCGAGTTCTCGTTCGCCCTGCTTCCCGTTGACTTTGGAGAGGGCATGCAACCGCAGACGCTTGACGTCCTCATCATGTTCGAGGTCGACGAGCCGAGTGCGGTTGAGGCGCACCTCAACACCATAATCGGCGCCCTCAACACGATTATAGAGTCCGAGGCGGAAGGCGAGCCGGACCTGCTCGAAACGTCGCCGACCACCGTCGGTGGGGTCGACGCCACGCTGGTTTCAAACGATGGAATAGCGGCGGACGGTGCGTCACCGGGCTGGCTGTTCCTGGACGTTGACGGCACCGATTACCTGGTGATTGGCTCGACCACTGCTGCTCTGGAGGCCGCGGTGGCTGCTAGCCAGGGCAGCGTTCCCTCGCTGGACGAAGCCGAGCAATTTGAGGGCGTGCTGGGTCTGTTGCCTGAGGACAGCCTGGGTATAGTATATCTGAATCTGACAGATGCACTTGAGGCTGCAGTAGCCTCGGCACCCACCGCGGAGATGACCGAGGACGAGCTAGCAGATTTTGAGTTCCTCTGCAGTATCATTCCTCTGCGCTTTGCCCTCGGGTTTGCTTTTTCTGCGACAGATACGGATGTGCAGGTAACCGGGGCAGCATATCTGATGCCGCCGCCACTGGTGGAGCAGGAGGTTGCGGAGGGAAGCGGGAAGGTGGAGATTGAAGACCAACTGTTGGACTTCAGCGACCTGGATGCTCAGATAGGCCTGTGTGCAGTAGGCATGAATGTAGACGTCACGGATGCACCTGCCGGTGCCAAGATTCAGATAACCGGGCTGAAGAACGCGCCAGAGGAGGTCCAGGCTGCGTTTGAGTCAGCGGCTGCCGAGGCCGGGCTGACCATACTGGAGGTAGCTTACGTAGTCAGAGTGGATGGGACCAATCTGTCCAGCAACAATCTGGAGAATGCAGTAGTAACTCTGAAAGTGGGACGCGATTGGGCCGATGAATACGGGGTGAAGAATATCAGGGTATTCCGCGTCAGCGATGACACGGCCCAGGTGTTGATCACCAATTTCGTCGGCTACCAGGGCGATAATGCCGTGTTCGAAGGCATATCCGCTGGTTTCTCATACTTTGGCCTGGTGGCAGTGCAGTCTGCTGGAATGAACTGGGCCCTGATTGGCGGCATAGTCGGTGGCTTGCTGTTGGCGGCCTTGGTGGTTGTCCTGTTGCGGCGGGCCCGGGCAACTGCTGCCTAGGCGTTCCCCCTGTAAAACTACGTCTTTCACTGCTGTGGGGTGGAGTTCGACTGCCACCCCACAGTTTTTGAATAGCTCGCAGAGAGAGTATGCTTCTTACGTTAGTATTGAAGAACCTGTGGGCGCGCCGTAGCAGGACTTGGCTTACGGCCCTGGGTGTCGGCGTTAGCGTGGCAGTGATCGTTGCTATCTTTGCGCTGGCCACCGATCTCAAGAAGGAGCTGGGCGCCGGTGCCGAGTTGACCCAGGCCGACCTGATAGCCACTCAGAGGGGGCTGGCTGGTCTCACCAGCGGTTCAATTCCCGATTCGAGCGTGGAGGATGTCGAGGCCTATGAAGGGGTGGAAAGTGCCACGGGTTTTCTGGTGACAAGCGTCAGACTTCCTGAGATGTCCTCTTTCAACCTGCTCGGTGCCTCTCCCGAAGATAGCGACCTCTATCTGAGTGACGCACAGATCGTGGAGGGAAGGCGTCTTGAGAATCCGGCTGAGGTGTTGCTGGGGAAAGGGGCAAGGAGCAACCTTGGTCTTCAGTTGGGCAGTCTGCTCGAATTGGAGTCAGGTGAAGAATTCAGGGTGGCGGGAGTGTATTCAACAGGGAGTGCCTACCTCGACGGCGGTGGCATGATCTCCCTGGCGGAAGCCCAGGAAGTGGCTGGGCGAGAAGGAAAGGTGACGTTGGTCGCCATCTACCTGGAACCGGGCGCAGACGAGGAGGACGTGATCAACCGCATAGAATCGGGACAGCTTTTTCTGAGCGTTGCACCTCCCTCCCGGCTTCTGGAGGCTTTGTCCAGCATTGAAGTTGTGGATACCTCTGCCTGGGTCTTCTACTCGATTGCGGTTATCATGGGAGGCATAGGAGTAGTCAGTATCATGTCGATGTCTTTCTGGGAGCGGATGAGAGAGATCGGAATATTGAGAGCCGCAGGTTGGAGTCGGTTCAACATTCTGAAGATGATTCTCGGTGAGTCGATGCTGCTCAGCCTGGCGGGTTTTGTTATCGGCAGCCTGCTCGGAGTAGCCGCTATCTGCCTGATCACGTCTCTGCCCTCGGTCAAGGGTCTGATCAGCCCCGCTTTCAGCGGATATGCTTTCCTTCTTGGTTTGGCCGTGGCGCTGCTCCTTGGTCTGCTTGGTGGAGCATTGCCGGCTTACCGCGCATGCCGTCTGTCACCGGCGGAGGCGCTGTGCCATGAGTAGTGTTATGGTGCAGATCGAGGGCCTGTCCAAGACCTACTTTGGAGGTAGAGTGGCTGCACTTAGAGAGGTTGACCTGTGCGTCGAGAGAGGTGCTTTTGTCTCTGTGCTGGGAGTCTCGGGCAGCGGCAAGACCACGCTACTCAACATCATCGGCGCTCTCGACACGCCCACAAGAGGCAGGGTGTGCGTTGATGGCAGCGACGTATCCAGTATCTCGAACCTTGACCGTTTCAGGGCGCAGAAGGTTGGGTTTGTGTTTCAACTGCACAATCTAATTCCGACACTGAATGCCTTCGAAAACGTTCAGCTTCCAATGTGTGCCGCCGGAATGAAGCCCCAAGACAGGAAGAGGAGAGCTGCTGAGCTACTGGAAGCGGTGGGTCTGAAGGACAGGTTGTATCATAGACCCGCCATGCTGTCGGGTGGGGAAAGGCAGAGGGTGGCAATAGCCCGTGCCGTAGCCAACAATCCACCGCTGGTGCTCGGGGACGAGCCGACGGGCACTCTCGACGCTGCAACCGGCGAGGAGATAGTCGATCTGTTGTGTCACCTGAACAGGGAAATGGGTGCCACACTCATCATAGTGACCCACGATGCCAACCTGGCTCGCACAGCAGACAGGGTTGTCCGCCTCGGCAACGGAATGATACTTCCGAACGGTGCGGAAACCGACGTGCTCGACACAGCAACCGCCCGGGTGTAAACACGCTCGCTATTCCTGTTGACTTGCCATGAGCCCTCTTTGTTCCAGGTCCGCGGCCACCTCTCCCAGCCCCAGGCCCTCCAGGTTATCCCTGGTCTGCAGGCCGGTAGCCACCTCCCACCTGCGCAGCCGATAGTATTCATCTTTCATCTTTTCGAATTCTGCCCTGTCGACCACCGCGCCCTTCCTGGATGTCACCTCTCCGTCTTTGCCGGGTACCAGGCATTCGACGTTCGTGATTCCCTTGGCCAGCGGCACGCTGTGCCAGTCATCAGGAAGTCTGTCATCTTCCCTGGCTTTGTGACCCTCCCTGACCAGTATTGACCTCTGCAGATTGAAGACGGTCTCCCCCGTGCTATAGAGCGCCCGTTCGTCCGTTTCGTTTCCTGTGACGGCAGACAGTATCTGGCTTTCCAGAGTGGGATCACCGACATGGTCCTCGCTATTTCTGGTGTCCATGACGGGGAATACCCAGTCGCAGAGGACAAGACATTCCTTGGCATACTCGCGGTCCTGGATCATCTTTGCTGCCAGGGCCTTGCCTTCGCACGTCGAGAAATCAGCGGCAATTTCACTTCCCCAGAATCTCCTGGCAATGGCTCTAATCACATCGCTTGAGACGTAGGCGCCTTCAACCTTCTTGACCCAGCTTACCCATTGGGCCACAGGCAGTCCCACCTCGTGCAGCTGCTGTATTGGCTCTCTTGGCTCCATGGCCCACAGCAGTGCCGTGGTGATGTATAGCCTGGGCTCGTAGGGGTCGCCGTGCTTGATTTGCTGCGTCGCCTCGGCCCCGGCCGTGCTTGCAGCCCTGGGCAGCCCGTCCGCCAGGATGTCCCCGAAGCCTTCCCTCAGGGATATTTGTCTGGCCAGGGTCTCAATGAACTCGGGAGTGCCCAGTTTGGACAGGGGAAGGCCCGCAATGTTGTCGGTCAGGATGCCGGCTTTGCGGCACCTGTTCAGCCAGGCAATCATTACGTCTATTGCCCATGTGTCCAGCCCGTAGTCGTCGCAGACCCTGTTGGCGTAGAAGGGGACGTCATTCTGTTGTCCGTAATACCGGTAAGACCACGGTTGATAGAACATGGCTGACTGACACATGAACTTGCCCCTTTTGCCGTCGTCGGTGCCGTACGTCATCCTGAGACAGTTGCCCAGGCAGCCATAGCATGGGTCTTTCTTGACTTTGGGTCCCGTCGGCAGGTAGTCCGTTCCCCACGCAGTGAAGACGCCTTTGCCCAGTCCACGGAAGTACCTGGTGATCTGGCTCAGTCTGTCAGGCTGAGCTACCCTTACTCCCCTGGCCGTCCCCTGGACTGCAATTGCCTTTAGCCTCTTGGCCCCCATGGTAGCACCCAGGCCGCCGGAGCCGCTGGCATCGTTATCTGCCAGCAGGCTTGCCATAGTCACCAGGTTTTCCCCGGCGGGGCCGATAGCTACCACTTTCACCGAGCCGCCCAACTCTCTCTTGAGGATGTCACGGGTCTCGATGGCGCCCTTGCCCCACAGGGCTGAGGCATCCTTCAGCTCTGCAACTCCATCGTGCAGGAAGAGGTACGCCGGCTGTTCCGATCTACCCTGGAAGACAACCGCATCGTAGCCGGCGAACTTGAGTTCAGCACCCCACCGTCCGCCGAGATTGCAGTGCGAGAAGTGTTCAGGGGTTCGGAGAGGTGACTTGCCGCAGACGGTCCATCTTGAGCCGCCCAGGACGGGGATGCCGGCCAGCGGGCCGACAGCCATTATCAGCCTGTTGCCGGCATCTAACGCCTTGACTTCGGGTAGCACCTCATCCCAATATATCTTGGTGGCGATGCCCCTTCCGCCCAGAAACGTATTGCTGTAGTCCAGGGTCGGGGAATCGGCTACCTGTCTCGAAGACAGGTCCACTCTGAGTATCTTCCCGGCGTATCCGAAAGGCTTCATCTACACTCCTTCCGCGGTGCTTCATGTCAACCGCTGTGGTTGAATAGACCTTCCTTGTGAATTATACCTTTGCTGTTGCTGACCGTGCCTTGACTTGTCCGTTGCGGCTGGGTTATAAGAAGTCCAGGAAAGGCCAAGATAAGCTTGGCGCGATGCGGTGAAAAAGGCAAACCCTGGCAAACCAGGGGGCGCAGAGTCACAGATCTAAGGCTTCTGGGCTATGATGGCTGGGCTGCCGCCGTAGTAACAGGTGGCGGCCGTTTTTCCTTGTGCTACAGGTGTCTCGGCGCAGGTGCAGCGTGATGGCCATCCGGCTGCGCGTGCCCCGCCGGCAAGACCAGAGAGGCAATAGGATTGCTGAAGGAGGTCGAACATGGAAGACTTGGAGGACTACAGCGGAGAGTTCCGCCGGAATCTGAGGCTGGATGACTTCTCAAAAGCGGCACTCGTGCGGCTTTGGCAGGCAGCGGGGAAGCTCTACGTAGGTCTGGACGGCATCTGGTACTCACTCATCAGGGAGAGGTTTGGTGAGGACATGGCTCGCGAGCTGGACGCGGAGGTGTGGAGGCGAGAGACTGCATTGGAGGTGGGTCGGGTGAGGGAGGCGCTCAACATATGGGGCGATGACGTTGCCAGTGTTCTCAAGTTCATTCAAACAGATCCGGGCGGCGGGGCGATATTCCCAGAGTTTGAGTGTGAGCTCAAGGACAAGAACTACGGCATACTGACCATCAGGCGGTGTCTCGGGCTTGAGTATTATGAGAGACACGGAGAGAGGGAGATGCAGAAGCACGCCTGTGAGGTGCTCGATGTGGAGGGCTTTCAGGCAGCCGCCGGCCTGTTCAATCCCAGGATTAAGGTAAGGGCGCTGAAACTGCCACCACGCAAAAGCGCCGACGAGATCGCCTGCCAATGGGAGTTCAGACTGGGGGACTAGCCGTTGGATAGGACAAGGTATGTGCCAGGAAAGGTCAAGTAAAGGAAAGGGGGGCTGTGATATGACGGAGCTAAACGACTATAGCGGCCCATTCAAGCCGGACCTGACGTTCGAGGATTTCTCCAAGGAATTCCTGCTGAAGCTCATGACGGTGTGGCAGTTTGCATGGATTCGTATGGCCGGCATCTGGTACGATGCCGTAAAGAAGAGATGCGGTTTCGATGTGGCGAACGAATGCAATCTCGAAGCCTGGGAGAAGGTGGCGGCGCAGGTCAATCCGCGGTATCCCAAGATTGCCGGCATTCAGCTAAACACGGTGCTGGATTCCCTCAAATGTCTCCAACTGCCTCTGGACAACAACATTGGGCCGCTGTATCCGGTGGAGTACGACATCAAGAGTCCGAACCACGTTATCATGACCATAACGCAGTGCCGCTCGCTCATATACTACGAAAGGGAAGCCCCGGAGATGATACAGCCGATCTGCTATGAACTGGAAGAAGCAGCGATAAGGAAGTATCTCATCAATCCCAGGATAAAGGTGACAGCCTTGAAGCTGCCCCCACGCCAGAGTCAGGAAGAGATTGCCTGTCAGTGGGAGTTGAAGTTGGGGGAGTGAATTGCGGCGCACGACGGAGTCGTGCCGTGGATGTTGCTGCGATCGGGCTGGTGACTGCTGATCACACCGGACACGGGACGGAACGGAGGCGCGCGGACGAGTCAGGAGATGAGGGGCTCGGAGGGGTTTCGGTAAACGGTACTGGAGAGGAGAATCGGATGCAGGAATTGAGGGACTACAGCGGGAAGTTCGTGCCCAATGTCAGGTATGAAGACTTCTCCAAGGACGTATTGGCGAAGCTGCTGAAGGCGTATTGCAGGGAGTTGCTGGTGCTGGATGTCTACTGGCAAGAGCAGGTTCGCAACAGGCTGGGTGATGAAGTTGCGTTCGAGTGCCTGCTGGCGAACTGGACAAGAATAGGCAAGTACGAGATGAAATGGGCGATGGAGGCGGCAAATATTCGAGGGAATGACGTGGAGGCCTATGCGAAGACGTGTCAACTGATCGGGTCTTTCGCGCAGGACCTGTACAGGTACGAGTTTGACCTCAAGAACAGGAATCACGCCATACTAACCGTGTTCGAATGTCCGGCGCTGGCAGCCCTGGAGAGAGATAACCCGGAGCGGATAGCCCAGACGTGCCAGGTCCTCGAATTCGAGGGCATGAAAGCATACGCTGCCGCTGTCAATCCGGCCATCCAGGTCAAGCCTCTCAAGGTGGCTCCTCGCCCAGGGCCAGACGAGGTCGCCTGCCAGTGGGAGTTCAGGATAGAGGAATAAGTCCCGAAAGGAGAGCGAGAGTGGACCTGGGTTTGGCTGGTAAGACAGTCATCGTTACGGGCGGAGGCTCCAATATCGGGCGGGGCATCGTCCTGGGCTTTGCCCGGGAAGGTTCAAATATCGTAAATGCTGAGGTAGACGCGGAGCAGGGGTGCAGGGTGGTGGATGAGGCGAACCGGCTGGGTGGCAAGGCGGTGTTTGTCAGGACGGACGTGACTGATTGGGACTCGGTGCAGGCGACGGTGAACGAGACTCTGCAGACTTTTGGCAACATAGACGTGCTGGTCAACAATGCTGGTGGTACGCCGCGCAACCGGCCATTTATGGAGAAGCCGAGGGATGAGTGGGACAAGGAGATAAGGCTGAACTACTGGAGTGTGATCAACTGCGTCAGAGGGGTTGTCGATCATATGATTGGACGCAAATACGGCAAGATCGTCAACATCGCCTCAGCTTCGGGGCAGTCCGGGTTTGGGGCAATCAACCTGGCTGTCTATGGTGGGGCCAAGGGAGGGGTCATCGCCCTTTCGAGGGCGCTGGCCTGGGAGTTGGGTCGCCATGGGATAAACGTCAACGTTGTGTCGCCAGGCTGGATTGTTCCGGATAGTCCCGACCATGTCGGGCAGGAAAGCTTCTGGAAGAAATGGGGATATGAGACCTATAGCTCTGACGTGCTTCAAAAGGCGATGAAGTACTGGCCTCTCAGGCGCCTGGGAAAGCCAGAGGACATAGCAGACTGCGTGCTGTTCCTGGCCTCTGAACGTGCTTCTTTTCTCACCGGCCAGACCATCAGCGTCAGCGGGGGGTTGGTAATGTGGTAGGGTTGGCAAACGGGCTGGCTTTGAGCTATAGCGCCTCGAATGAGTAGAATAGCGGGCCCTGATGAACCCCATACCTCACGCTTCTCGCTCTCAGACGACTAGTGGAAAAGCCCGCCGTCGATGTAAAGCGTCTTGCCCGTAACGTATTCAGAAGCGTCTGAAGCAAGATAGATCGCTCCGCCAATGAGGTCCTCCGGCTTGGCCGGCCGACCCATAGGAATCCTCTTCATCTCCTGGCTCAAGTCCGGGTCTGTCTTGAACCACTCGGCAGCCATTTCAGTCGCCACAAAGCCCGGAGCTATGGCGTTGACCCGAATGTTGTCTTTGGCCCATTCGATGGCCAGGCGAGCCGTCAAGGTGATCACCCCATCCTTTGAAACCGCGTAGGCTGAGAACTCGGGCATATTGCCTCGCCCGATTGCGGAAGCGATGTTTATTATGTTCCCTTTGCCCTGCTCTTTCATCACCTGTGCCACTGCCTTGCTGCATAACAGGGTGGTGGTGAGGTTCAGCCGCATGATGGCATCCCAGAACCTCTGGCCCTGGTCAAAGGCCGCTCTCCGAGGACCGCCGCCCACGTTGTTGATCAGAATGTCAATCCTGTTGAACTCTGCCAGGGTCCTGGCCACCATATCGGCCACCTGCTCTTTTTCTTGCACGTCAGCAGGCACAGCCAGGGCCCTTCTGCCCAGAGAGCGAATCTCGTCCGCAGTCTTGTCAACGTCGCCTGCTGTTCGAGCCGCAACAACTACATTTGCGCCGAAGTGGGCCAGCCCCAGCGATAAGGCTTTCCCTATCCCCCTGCCGGCCCCGGTTACGATGGCCACCCTGTCGGTGAGGTCAAACATCGATTTCATTCACTCGCCTCCTAACGTAATCCCATTGCGCCAAATTGGCGCACAGGTAGTCCGGCTCGGACGGTCCTGTTTGCCACTTGCCCAGATTGTATGGCTGGTCTGATCGGGCGGTCAAGTCGTACGCCTACGCAAGCAGGCCTCTGCGCTCGAGGTCATCGGCAACCTCCCTCAGCCCCAGCCTCTCCAGGGATTCCCGGGTTTGAAGACCAGTTGTCACGTCCCATCCCCTGATCTGGTAGTAACGGTCTTTCATCCGCTCGAATTCGTTCCTGTCGAGAACCGCACCCTTGCGAGAGACCACCTCTCCGTCCTTGCCTGGCACCAGGCAGTCCGGGTTCATGAAGTCGAATTGCAGCGGCTCGGTGAAGCAGTATTCGGGTAGGCGATCGAAGTCCCGTCCCCTGTGGCCCTCCCTGACCAGTATCGCTCTTTGCAGATTAAAGACTCGCTCGCCTATGCCGTATAGTCCGTCTTCATCCACATCCTTTCCGGTGACGGCGGATAGGATCTGACTCTCCAGAGTAGGATCGCCGACATGGTCGTCGGTTGTCTCCAGGTCCGTAATCGGCCAGACGTAGTCGCAAAGAATCAGGCACTCCTTGGCGGTCTGTCGGTCCTGTATCATCCTGGCCGCCAGCGACTTGCCCTCGTAGGTGGAGAAATCGGCCGCCGGCTCCCCGCCCCAGAACCTCTCGGCTATTCTACGCACCACTTCGGATGAAGCACTGGCGCCTGGAGTCCCGCGGACCCAAGACACCCATTTAGGGATCAGGGTCCCCACCTCGTGGAGTTGCTGTATTGGTATCCTGGGTTCCATGGCGTAGAACAAGGCATTGGTGATGTAGAGTCTTGGGCCATAGATGTCTTTGTACCCCGGCATGGCTACATAACCGATTCTGCCGACATGCTCTTCGGCCGCAGGACCGATGGACTTTGCAGCCTCTTCCAGACCTCTGGCCAGGATATCTCCGAAGCCCTGACGAAACGACAGTCTCCGGACCAGAGTCTCTATGAATGCCAGGCTGCCTATCTTCGACAGTGGTATCCCTGTGTTCTCCTCGGTCAGGATGCCGGCTTCATAGCAGCTGTGGAGCCAACTGATCATGCGGTCAACCGCCTTTGAGTCCAGGCCGTATGTGTTGACAAGCCTGGTGGCGTGGAAGGGCACGTCATTCCATTCGCCGTAATAGCTTACGGCCCAGGGCTGATAGAACATGGCCGAGTTGCACATGAACTTGCCCTTACTGCCGTCGTCCGCCTGGTATGACCTCCTTGAGCATCCCAGGCACCCGTAGCACGGATCCATCCGCCTCATCTTGGTATGGCTGAGACTGGGCACCTTATCGGTTGAGAATCGGTAGGATGACGATCTCAGAGTGATTCTGCGCAGTCCGCGGTAGTACCGAATCAACTCTCGCAGCCTTTCAGGGTGGGCAACGTCCACGGGCTTCCGATCACCGCCGAGTACTACGATGGCCTTGAGCTTCTTCGAACCCATAACCGCCCCCATGCCTGCTGAACCGCTGGCATCGTTCTCGGCAAGCAACGTTGACATCGCCGCCATGTTTTCGCCAGCGGGACCGATGGCGACTACTCTGGCAAAGTCGCCAAGTTCCCTTTTGAGGGTCTGCCTGGTCTCAATGGCGCCCTGGGCCCACAGGGCAGAGGCGTCCCTGACTTCGATGGCGTCCTTGGCGATGAGGAGATAGACGGGTTTCTCCGATTTGCCATGGGCCACAATGGCGTCATAGCCGGCAAACTTCAGATCAGCGCCCCATCTTCCTCCCAGATTGCAGTACGAGAACTGCTTCGGGCGGTGGGCCGGGGACTTGCCGCAGACCTGCCAGCGTGAAGCGCCTATCGTGGGCAAGCCAGCCAGGGGACCGGTGGCGAATACCAACCTGTTTTCAGCGTCGAGCGCGCCTGCCTCGGGCGGCACCTCGTCCCAGTAGACCTTGGCGCCAAGGCCTCTGCCGCCCAGGAAATCGTCTGCGTAGTCAGGCGTGGAGAGCCTGGAGATGCTTCCTGCAGATAGGTCCAGTCTCAGGAGCTTCCCGGCGTATCCGAAGGTCATGGCTTTTCCTCCTAGACTCGGTTTAGATTATCGCATGTTTCTGCCGTTCGTGCCTGTCGAACCGCGAAATGTCGTCGTGTTTTCTCTGTTGACTCCTGGTCTGTTGAGAGAGAACGGCCATTGGCACGGCTGTGCAGGTGGGCAGACAGGGGGTTGGGCATTCCAATGGACGGTTGGCTCAATTTCATGAGCCGTTTAGGCACTTGACAGATCATAGCATGCGTGATATGGTGTACCACAGGCCACAACGTATGTCATATCATAGGACTTGAGTTATGGTACAGGATAATGAACAAGCTGTGCTGAGTTTCTTGAGGCAGGAGGCCTTGGCAGGGCATTTTGAAAGCACCACGACTGAGATTGCCAATGGGGTGAATCACAGCTATAATCAGACCGTCCGGGTGCTCGAACGCCTTACCACCAAGGAGCAGGCCGGGTACAGGGAAAGGGGTACCGAGAGGAAACTCGTACGCTACTTCTATTTGAAAGACATTCTGGACTTGTTGCGCGAAAAGTGGCAACAGTATTGACCGGGTCGGCAGTGTTTATGTGCCCATAGAAAGCATATTGCGAGGAGATGCCGACCGAAGTAGGGTTGAACCTCGATCTGCCGATGATTTGTATGGGCCGCTCAGGTGCTTGACACCGAATTCGCTCGCTAGGTATAATCAGCGCCAAAAGAGCGGTTTCCTCGGGGACGCGGGCAGATCTACGACGTGAAATAGGCAAGATCCTTTCAGAAAAGGAGGGGGAAATGGCGGCTGGTAACATAGCTTGCATTGACATAGGCAGTACGAAGGTTTGCACTGTCATTGCAAATGTCAGCGATGGCAGGATTGTCCAGATTCTCGGCATAGGGCAGGCACCGTCTCGTGGTGTACAAAAGGGCATTATCGTAGACCTGGATGATGCGACCGCAGTCATCAAGGAGTCGGTAGAGAAGGCAGAGAGTACTGCACCAAAGGTACGGGCGGCCTTTGTCGGTTTTAGCGGCAAGCATATTAGTTCCACCAACCCCATGGTGTCGGTGGATACGCGCCGGCGCGACCATCTGGTGACCGAGCTGGCAATCAGGGAGGCCGAGAGGAAGATTCAATCTGTCGTTTTCCCCGATGACCGGATCAAGGTCAACTTCGTCAAGAGACAGTACGCTATCGACCGGGTGGGCGGCATTAGGAATCCGCTGGGGATGCACGGCTTCCGGCTGGATTTGGAGGCCCACATTGTTACGGCTGATCTCGGCTATATGGAGAATCTGGCGGCGTGTTTGAGGCGAGCCGGCTTGGGGCTGACATTGGATAGTTTTGTGGCTAACCCCCTGGCTTCCAGTGAGGCCGTGCTGGAGCCAGAGGATAGGGAAATGGGTGTTATTGCAGCCGACGTCGGCGGAGGTACCACGGGCATTGCGGTCTACAGGGATGGCAGTATCTGGCACACGTCTGTTCTTCCCGTGGGAGGCAAACAGATAACCAACGACTTGGCAGTTGGCTTGAGCGTGCCGTTCAGTGCAGCCGAGGAACTGAAGGTAAGATGCGGAGGCCTGTACCCAGAATTGGTCGAGAGTTCTGGCGGAGACATGCTGCAGAAGTACAAGACCAGCTCTGAAGAAGTGAGCTACATTATCAGAGCCAGGGTCGAGGAAATCCTGCGGATGATTCTGTCCAAGACACCGTATGTGCCGAATATCCTGGTCCTGACTGGCGGCACTGCAAAGTTGCCAGGCATCGATCAATTCGCTCAGGAAGTGCTGGGGGTCCAGACTCGGGTTGGAAAACCCAGAGAATTACCGCAGGGGGCCGACGGCTTGGATGATCCGGCCTATGCAGCCAGCGTGGGCCTTTTGCTTTGGGGTGCAGAAAGTCAGGAGGGCATGCTGGGTGCTGATTTAGGTGGCGGCCTGCAACGATTCTATGCTGGATTGGTTAGTGGGTGGAATACCCTTTGGGCTAGGCGACCGAGGATCGTTTTCGGCGAACCAGAGACCAAGAGCTGATCTGGCAGCCGGGGCTTTCTTAGACGAAAACTGCTGACAAATGAGGAGGGGGCATGGCGAAGACCAGTTTTACACCCGCAGCTTGTAGGATCAAGGCAGTAGGAGTGGGTGGTGGTGGTTCGAATGCCATTAACCGTATGGTTCGGGCGGAGATTTATGGGGTGGAGTTCATCGCCGTGAACACGGACGTGCAAGCTTTGATGTCGAACGAGGCACCGACCCGCGTTCAGATTGGCGAACGGATATCTGGTGGACTGGGCGTCGGTGGCGATCCAGTGAAGGGACGGGCATCGGCGGAGGAAAGCATTGAAGGGTTGCGGAACGTGGTCAGCGGCGCCAATATGGTCTTCATTGCTGCGGGTCTGGGTGGAGGTACTGGGACCGGAGCGTCTCCGATGATTGCCAGGCTGGCGCGCGAGAGTGGAGCGCTCACCATTGCCATAGTCACCAAACCCTTCAACTTCGAAATGGCACGTCGCCAGCAGATAGCTGAGGAGGGGATCACTGAACTGCAGGGCGAAGTTGATGCCATGATAGTGATCCCCAACGAGCGGTTGCTTAGCATAACTGGCGACAAGGTGACTGTTGATAACGCCTTCAAGACGGCGGACGATGTGCTCATGATCGGGGTGCGCGCCATCAGTGAGGTTATCACCGTGCCGGGGCTAATAAACCTCGACTTTGCTGACGTGACTTCGATCATGAGGGACGCTGGTCCTGCCTGGCTGTCTATTGGCTACGGTACGGGACAGAATCGGGTCGTGGAGGGTGCCCGTGCCGCAATCTCCAGTGACCTGTTAGAGGTGCCTATTGAGGGGGCAACCGGCGTGCTGTATGTTGTCTCTGGACCACCGAACCTGACCCTGGCTGAGGTCAGCCAGGCAGCGGGCGTGGTTGAAGCAGCGGTGGACGAAGAGGCTATGGTCATCTTTGGCGTAACCGTGGATAAGAAGCTCGACAATGATGTGCGCATTACGCTTGTGGCCACCGGTTTTGCTCCGATTAAGGCGGTGACGGAGGCGCGGAAGGACGAGGAGTTCCGCGGCTTGATCAGAGAGCTGGAGTCAGATGAGAGCAGGCTGGAGGCACCTGCCTTCATGCGCCGTCCGGTTACGATGCGTCGAATGTCCAGAAGGTCTTAGCGGCCGAGTTGGCGAGGCTACGTGAGGCCACTGGTAGCTATACCGGTGGCCTTTTTCTGTTGCTGTTCCTGTCCGACTTCTAGGCTACGTTCCTACATGACCGTTCCCAGGGGTGGAGGCATCGATCCTCTTCAGCGTCAGACTGTGCCCACGGATGGTAGTCACAGGGGTTTGCGTTGCCTCCCCTCATAGGTTATACTTTCGGCGACATTCTTTGGTATCGTGCCCAAACCTTGTGTTAAGGAGGATGCATGGGGATCACATTGAGTGTGATTAAGGCGGATGTCGGTGGCTGGGTAGGCCATTCCAGTTCCCATCCCGAGGTTCTGAACAGAGCTCAGGAATGTCTACAGGCTGCCAGAAAGGATGGACTGCTGGCGGATTTTCATGTGACCAACTGCGGCGATGACGTTGAGTTGATCATGACGCACGAGTCCGGGGAGGAAAGTGACCGCATACACAAGCTGGCCTGGGATACCTTTGTGGAATGCACCAGTGTGGCAAGGAAGCTGAAGCTGCATGGGGCAGGTCAGGACCTCCTTGCGGAGGCGTTCTCCGGCAATGTCAAGGGCATGGGGCCCGGTGTGGCCGAAATGCAGATTGATGAACGACAGGCTGAGACGGTATTGATATTCATGGCGGACAAGACCTCTTCAGGGGCGTGGAATATGCCACTGTACAGGATGTTTGCCGATCCCTTCAACACCATCGGACTGGTGATTGCCTCGAACATGCATTCCGGCTTCGCGTTCGAAGTGCACGATGTCAAAGAGAGCAAGAAGATCACCTTTAACGCTCCTGACGAAACATACGATATGCTGGTGTTTGTGGGCGCCCCCAGTCGCTATGTGGTCAAGGCGGTCTACCACCGCGACACAGGTGATGTAGCGGCTGTTTCCTCAACCCAGCGCCTGGCTTTGATTGCCGGCCGATATGTGGGGAAAGACGACCCTGTATGCATCGTGCGATCGCAAGGGAATTTCCCCGCAGTTGGCGAGATTCTTGAACCATTCGCCATGCCTCAGATGGTAGAGGGCTGGATGCGCGGCTCGCACAATGGCCCGCTCATGCCCACGGCCCAAAGGCAGGCCAATCCTTCCAGGTTTGATGGCCCCCCCAGGGTGATCTGCTATGGGTTCCAGCTTTCGGCGGGCATGTTGGTGGGACCACGGGACATGTTTGATGATCTGGCCTTCGACCGCGCGCGCCAGTGGGCGAACGAGGTTGCCGAGTACTTGCGTCGCCATGGTCCGTTCGAGCCTCATCGGCTTCCTCTGGAAGAGATGGAGTACACAACCATGCCTGAGGTGATGAAGAAGCTGCAGCCAAGATTCGTAGACCTGTGAACCCGAAGCTACTCATTGCCACCAGAAACCCAGCCAAGATAAGGGAATACTCTCTGCTTCTCCAAGGTGCTCCGTTTGAGTTGACCAGTTTGGCGGCAGAGGGTGCAAGCCTGGAGGTAAGTGAAACAGGGTGCACTCTGGAAGAAAATGCCAGGCTGAAGGCGATCGCCTACGCCACTGACAGGCCATGTCTGGTGATGGCTGACGATTCGGGGCTCGAAGTAGATGCCCTGGGAGGCGAACCTGGCCCTCTGTCTGCCCGTTACGCCGGAGAGGATGCTTCTGATGCAGGGAGGATCGCCTTTGTGCTATCGCGCCTCGACGGGGTCCCTTGGGAGCAGCGCTCAGCCCGGTTCAGGTGTGTGATTGCCATTGCATCAATGTCAGACCTGGTGGGCGTTTGTGAAGGCGAATGCAGGGGGATTATCGCTTTTGAGCCGAGGGGGAGCCAGGGTTTTGGGTATGATCCGATTTTCTACCTGCCTGAAATGGGCAAGACCATGGCGGAGCTCTCGATCGAGGATAAGAACCGGGTGAGTCACAGGGGCGAAGCCTTGAGGAAGGCTCTTCGCTTTCTGGAGAGGTATGCAGCGGGAGGCTAGCCGGTGAGTGGAGTGTCGGATTCATTCCAGCGTCCTGTGAATTACCTGCGTATCTCCGTTACTGACCGCTGCAATCTTCGCTGCGTGTACTGCATGCCTGCTGATGGGATTCGGCTGAAGCAACATTCGGACCTCCTCACTTATGAAGAGATCGCTCTGGTGGTCCAGGCGGCGGCGCAGGTGGGCATTGGCAAGGTTAGGATCAGCGGTGGCGAACCGCTGGTGAGGCTGGGCCTGGCGAGTCTGGTGAGGATGCTGGCGTCAATCGATGGGATCGATGACATCTCCCTGACCACGAATGGCGTACTGCTCAAAGGCCAGGCAGCGGAGCTGAAAGAATCGGGTCTGAGGCGCGTGAACGTCAGTCTCGATAGCCTGAGGAGGGAAAGGTTTGAGCGAGTCACGGGATATGACAGGCTGCCCGAAGTATTGGCAGGCATTACGGAGGCCCGGAGGCTAGGACTCGAGCCAGTCAAGATAAACGTGGTGGTCATGCGTGGTCTCAACGATGATGAACTCGTCGACTTCGCCTGGCTCAGCAGGGAAGGTTGGCATGTGCGGTTCATCGAGCTGATGCCCCTCATACAGAGAATCACGGCTGTTCCGGAATTCGTATCTGCTGAGGAGATGTGGCAGAGGCTTGCTCCCCTGGGAGACCTCGAGCCTTGCTCGCCGCTGGTGGGCGTCGGCCCAGCCAAGTACTATCGTCTTCCAGGTGCAGAGGGCACTATTGGCTTCATAACCCCGGTCAGCGAGCATTTTTGCTTCAGGTGCAATCGGCTGCGGCTTACGGCCGATGGGAAGCTGCTACCTTGTCTTCTGTCTGATCAGGAGTTGGACCTGAAATGTGCCCTACGGCGGGGGGCGTCTTCTGAGGATGTAGGACACCTGATACTGGAGGCCATAGCTGCGAAACCGGAAGGTCATCGGGTGGCACAGGGATCTGTGCCACAAGGACGATTCATGACTCAGGTAGGAGGATGAACTGGCAGGATGGAAGACCGCGTCCACATGGTTGACATAAGCCAGAAAGCTGACACCGAGCGAGAGGCAGTGGCAAAGGGCTGGGTGAGGATGCAGCCGTCGACGTTGAAGTTGCTTCGCCAGGGCGCGTTGCCCAAAGGCGATGTTCTTGCCACGGCTCAGGTAGCGGGCATCATGGCGGCGAAGAAGGTGCCACAGCTACTGCCGCTGTGTCACCCTTTGCTGCTTACCGAGGTCAGGGTGGAGTTTCTTGTGGATGAGGAGAAGGATAGCAGCGTGCAGATAACGGCTACGGCCAGAAGCACGGGCAAGACAGGAGTGGAGATGGAGGCCCTCGTCGCCGTGGCCATAAGCGCTCTGACTATTTACGACATGTGCAAAGGCGTGGATGCAGGCATGGAGATAGGCGGTATTCGGCTGGTCAAGAAGAGTGGCGGCAAGAGCGGCGCGGTCGTGTTCGAATGACTGGAGAGGTGACAGCGTGGCAATAGAAGGACTGTTGAAAGTCGGCATAGCGGTCAGAAGCCTGGAAAAGGCAACCAGACTCTTCACGGATGTTTTTGGACTGACGCCAGGAGAAGGAGACTCATATGAACCTCATGGGATGAGGTACGGCGTTTGCTACATGGGCGATGTGATGCTTGAGTTGATTGAACCCGTCTCTCTTGGCGGACCCGTAGCAAGGTTCATCGAAAAACACGGCGAAGGTCTTCAGCACATGACGCTGAAAGTATCGAACATAGAAGAAGTGGTGAGCCAACTGAAAGCGAAGGGCATTCAGTTTGTAGACGACACGCCAACTGAGGTCGAAGCTAGCTTTGGCAGGGTGAAGTTCGTCTTTGTGTGCCCCCAATTGGCTCACGGCACCCTGATCCAGCTAATGGAGCTGTTGTGAACAGGGTGTCCCACGCTCTGCCTACCACTGCCGTAGACACATGAGTCGCAGGCCAGGGCCCCACTGTGACGAGCGCCTTTCCGTGGCAGTCGTCCCGGGGGTGCAGGTGTGGTGGTGTCGCCTGGAGTCGATGGGACTCCCTACTGTGCCACCAGGCCGCCATCCACCGCCAGTGGTTGCCCGGTGACAAACGAGGCTTCATCTGAGCACAGCCAGACCACCGCACGGGCAACTTCCTCGGGTGTGCCCATCCGGCCGACGGGCTCCATGCCTGTTAGCATCGTCTCCAGCTCTGGATGCTCGTCAAGCAGGCGCTTGTTCATGGGTGTGGCGATAACACCTGGACAGACGGCGTTTACGCGGATGCCGCGCTGGGCGTATTGCAGGGCGGCGCTCTTTGTCAACCCAACGACGCCATGTTTGGCAGCCACGTAGGCTGGGTTGCCACCGAAGCCAACCAGTCCTGCCACCGAGGACGTGTTGACAATCGCCCCACCGCCTTGCTTCAGCATTTGACGGATCTCGTGCTTCATGCACAGCCATACCCCTTTGAGGTTCACGCTGAGTACCCGATCCCAGCTCTCCTCGCTGCACCTGGTCAGGCTGACGGGCTCCCCCTCAATGCCTGCGTTGTTGAAGGCGTAGTCCAGCCTGCCGTAGTCCTCTACAGTCTTTCGAACCATCGCCTCGACCTCATCCGCTTGAGTGACGTCGGTCTTGACGAAGATGGCCTGGCCTCCAGCCCCTTTGATCATGTTTACTGTCTCCTCGCCGCCGTCGACCACGACATCGGCGGCTACAACCTTTGCCCCGTCGCTGGCAAAGAGGAGGGCTGTGCTGCGGCCAATTCCGGAACCGGCCCCCGTAACAAGAGCGACTTTGCCATCCAGCCTTTTCGTCACGTTAGTACCTCCTTGGTTCTGATTTGCGAGCACTACTGCCTGGGCAGAGCGGGCTTCGCCTCGTAACTTGAGCGTTCGGTGCAGGGAATAGCCTCAGGAGCGACTGATGGAAATAGCCTGCAGATAGCAGCTTTGCTGCGTTGCAGAGGTTTTCTGGCTCTGTGAGTTGCTTTTCGCACGAGTTAATGGCGGGCTTTGGAGGACAAAGCAACTAGCACTCAGCCTGCTGTTAAGCCCTGCCGCCGGATGATGAGCATTCAGACGTGACAATTATATCAGCGACTTTCACACACCGTCCAATGAGCTCTGACGGTTCCCCATCAGTAGTGGCGTGTTACCGTGCTGGCGAGTTGGGTGGGGTTGGTTCGGCGACGCAAGTCTGGCGGTCGACCGTCCTCTCGATCAAGGTGAGATGCCTCCAGCTTGACTTTTGCTTTCAATAATGGTAAATTCCTTCTTTGGTGTGTCTCAAAGCTTCGTAAAACGAAACGATGCCCACTGTTAATCAACTTGTTCGACGAGGGCGTACCAGGCTGGTAAGGAGAACGAAGGCTCCGGCGTTAGCTCGCGGTTTCAACGCGCTGAAGCGCCGGGCAACAGAAACAAAGTCTCCGCAAAAGAGGGGTGTTTGTGTTCAGGTCAAGACCATGACCCCCAAGAAACCTAATTCTGCCTTGCGCAAGATCGCTCGGGTGCGGCTGAGCAATGGCATGGAGGTGTCAGCCTATATTCCGGGCGAAGGGCACAACCTGCAGGAGCACTCCGTAGTGCTCATTGAGGGAGGCAGGGTTAAGGATCTTCCCGGGGTGCGCTACC
Organism: uncultured Dehalococcoidia bacterium; assembly: GCA_964617695.1. Taxonomy (GTDB): domain Bacteria; phylum Chloroflexota; class Dehalococcoidia; order UBA2247; family RBG-13-53-26; genus CAZTYW01. Next base: position 34,280 of record CAZTYW010000001.1, on the reverse strand, counting down.
ACATTGTGCGTGGCACCCTGGATACCGGTGGGGTGGTTGATCGTCGGCAAGGCCGCAGTAGATACGGAGCAAAGCGAGTTAAGGGCTCGGGAGCTTAGGATTCTCTGGATTGGCCGGGGGATGGTGTGCAGTCGTGAAGGAAGTGCCCGAGTCTTTTTTTGTGATCTTCGGAGGTTAGCAGATGCCGCGGAGGGGTAAGGTAGTAAAGAGGGATGTGCCGCCTGATACCAGGTACGGTAGTCAACTGGTAACAAGAATCACAAACAAGGTAATGAGGTGGGGCAAGAAAAGCACAGCGCAGAAGATCGTCTACACGGCACTTGACCTTGCTTCTGATGAGCTGAAAAGACCGCCGGTGGACGTTCTTGAGCAGGCAATCAAGAATGCCACGCCGCTGCTGCAGGTGAAACCGCGACGAGTTGCTGGTGCTACCTATCAGGTTCCGGTTGAAGTAAGGGGTGAACGTGGTACTGTGCTTGCCATACGCTGGCTGCTGGCGGCATCCAGGGCGCGGACTGGGCGGTCGATGTCGGAGAGACTGGCCGCTGAGATTGTGGATGCCTTTCGAAGTCAGGGAGCCACGATCAAGAAGCGCGAAGAGACCCACAGAATGGCTGAGGCAAACAAAGCCTTTGCACACTTCAGATGGTAGAGAGATCATTGGTTGCCGAATCCTTGACTGCATCCGTTGTTCAGGCTGATCGGGAGATCCCTGCGACAGGAGCGCGGGACATGCGTGGGGCTTTTGAACTGAGTCAGGTAAGAAACATCGGAATAATTGCTCACATCGATGCCGGGAAGACTACCGTCACCGAGAGGATTCTCTATTACACTGGCCGGACCTATAAGTTGGGGGCGGTCGACGAGGGAACGGCGGTAATGGACTGGATGGATCAGGAAAGGGAGCGAGGAATAACGATCACCTCTGCGGCTACCACCTGTTACTGGCTGGGCCACCGTGTCAACCTGATCGACACGCCAGGCCATGTCGATTTCACTGCCGAGGTGGAGCGAAGTCTGCGAGTGCTGGATGGCGGAGTAGTAGTCCTGGACGCGGTAGCGGGTGTGCAGCCACAGTCCGAGACCGTCTGGAGACAGGCGGATGGATACGCGGTCCCCAGGATCTGCTTCGTTAACAAGATGGACCGGGTGGGCGCTGATTTCTACCACACGGTGAGTATGCTGGAGGAGCTTCTCGGTGCGAAAGCGGTGCCGCTGCAGTTGCCGTTGGGCGCGGAGAGGTCCTTTGAAGGCGTGGTCGACCTGATTGAGAACAAAGCCTGGACCTTCTCAGAAGATATTGATTCGGTGCCTGTTGTGAAGGATATCCCCGAGGACTACAGGCAGGAGGCTCGCCAGCACAGGGAAATCCTGCTGGAGCGCCTGGCAGAAGAGGATGACCAGTTCATGGGCGCTTACCTGGAGGGACGCTCGGTGACTGCTTCGGAGATCAGGGCAGCCCTGCGCAGGGCATGCGTGGCCAACAAGCTTGTTCCTGTTCTCTGTGGCAGTGCTTTGAGAAACAGGGGCATCCAGCCGCTTCTTGACGCCATAGTGTACTATCTGCCGTCGCCTCTGGATGTGCCGCCGATCGAAGGCTCCGATCCCAGGACTGGCCAGACAGTTGCCCGTACGGCCAGTGAGCGTGAGCCTTTTTCGGCGCTTGCCTTCAAGGTGGTTACTGACCCGTTCGTTGGCAGGCTGGTGTATTTTCGAGTCTATTCTGGTAAGGTGAAAGCCAAGGCCCAGGTATTCAACTCTACGAAGCAAAGGAAGGAGCGGCTTGGCAGGCTGCTCAGGATGCACGCCAACCGGCGGGAGGAGGTGGACGAGGTTCACGCCGGTGGCATTGCTGCTGCCCTGGGCTTGAAGAGTACTTTCACTGGGGATACCCTGTGTGATTCGTCCAGGCCGATCCTGCTTGAGCCTATTCGCTTCCCGGAGCCGGTTATCTCGGTGGCTATCGAGCCGAAGACCAAGGCTGACCAGGACCGAATTGGGGAGAGTCTGACAAAACTGACAGAGGAGGACCCGACTTTTGAGACTCACTATGACTCAGAGACGGGACAGACCGTTATCTCGGGCATGGGTGAACTCCACCTGGAGGTCCTGTTGGAGCGGATGCGGAGCGAGTTTAAGGTCGAAGCAAGGACTGGGAGACCGCAGGTGGCCTACAAGGAAACGATCAGTCAGCCTGCGGAGGCCGAGGGCAGATTCATCAGACAGTTCGGCGGGCGGGGACAGTATGGTCATGTTGTGCTCAAACTAGAACCAGCGGAGAGAGGCAGCGGTTTCAGCTTTGTCAACCGGGTCAAGGCAGGGGTCATACCGAGAGAATTCATTCCGTCTGTGGAGGCGGGCGTACGGGAGGCCCTGGAGAGGGGTATACTGGCCGGCTATCCGATAGTGGATACAAGAGTGACCCTGTATGACGGAGGCTTTCATGAGGTGGACTCATCTGATGTGGCCTTCAAGATCGCAGGGTCCATGGCTACCACTGAAGCAGCGAGCCGGGCCGAACCTACCCTGCTTGAGCCGATCATGAGACTAGACATATATACACCTGAGCAATTCCTGGGTGACATACTCGGCGACATTGATGGGCGAAGAGCTCACGTTGAGGGCATTGGAGTGCAGGGGCATACCAGAGTCATTCATGCTCTGATTCCTTTGGGAGAGACTTTCGGTTATGCGACTGTGCTCAGGTCATTGACTCAGGGCAGGGCTACACACTCGATGGAATTCCATCATTATCAGGAGTTGCCTCCAGCTTTGCTGGAGCAGATCGTCGGTTCTGGGCGGAGGTTGGTCTAGGATGCCGAAGCAGAAGATTCGCATCAAGCTCAGATCATTTGATCACAAGATTCTGGACCAGTCGGCGGTGCAGATCACGGAAACGGCTGAGCAGACTGGCGCTCGTGTCGCCGGGCCAGTGCCGTTGCCTACGCGAATCCAGAAGTTCTGTGTAATACGCTCTCCTTTCATTGACAAGGATTCCAGGGAGCAATTCGAGATCCGTACGCACAAGCGTCTAATAGACATCCTTGACCCTACGTCCAAGACGATTGAGGCCCTGACTCGGTTGAACTTGCCGTCAGGGGTTGATGTGGAGATCAAGTTATAGCGTGAGCGCCAGCGAGTTGGACGGCGTCAGGGGTGGAAAACCTCGTTGCTAGCAGGGATACCTGGATTCGTGCGGGAGTTCAGCAGACGGAGACACAATGGCAGTGTATTTTAACGGGATCATTGGCCGAAAACTAGGCATGACCCAGGTTTTCGATGATGCTGGCAACTTGCAGGCGGTCACTGCGATAGAGGCCGGTCCTTGTTTTGTGTGTCAAGTGAAGACACGGTCCAGGGACGGGTATGATGCGGTGCAGCTTGGCTTCAGTGAGACGAAACGGCTGAATGCCCCGGAGAAGGGACATCTGAAGGGAGCAGGACGGGAGTTGAGACACCTGAGGGAATTCAGGATTGAAGGACCTGAGTCAGTTGAGATAGGGCAACGCGTAGACGTGGGCATTTTCGAGGCTGGAGATCGGGTTGATGTTGTCGGAACATCCAAGGGCAGAGGATTTGCGGGCGTCGTGAAACGGCACCACTTTGGCGGTGGTCCCAAGACACATGGTCAATCGGATCGGCTGCGTGCCCCTGGTTCTATCGGCGGAACTACGTTTCCGGGAAGAGTCTTCAAAGGGACACGCATGGCGGGACACATGGGCAGCGAGAGGGTCAGCGTGCGGAACCTGAAGGTGATTCAGGCGGACGCAGGCAGGAACCTCCTGTTGATCGGTGGCGCAGTGCCCGGGGCCACAAATGGGCTGTTGATTATCAGGAAGTCGGGGGGAGGCAGGCGTCGGTGATGCAGTTTCCGGTCCACAACACGTCGGGCGAGGTTGTCGAGAACATTGAGATTCAGGACGGCGTGTTCGCAGTGCCGTTCAACGAGCCCGTGGTGCATCAAGCCGTGGTCAGGCAACTGGCCAATGCGCGGCTAGGGACGGCTTCGACGAAGACAAGAGGGGAGGTCTCCGGAAGCACGAGAAAGCTGTTTCGACAGAAGCACACAGGATGGGCAAGACGGGGAACCAGGCGCTCGCCGCTTCTCAGAGGCGGTGGGAAGGCCTTTGGGCCACACCCCAGAAGCTACGGGCAGAGGATGCCCAAGAAGATGCGTCGCCTGGCTCTGAAATGCCTGCTCTCCGCCAAGGCATCTTCTGGGGAAATGGTGATATTGAAGGAGTTCGATGTGGCACAGCCCAGGACAGCAGAGATGGCGAGCATACTGAGGACGCTTGGTGCGGATCATTCGGCACTCATTGTTACCGCGGAGCCAGCAGTTAACATTGTCAAGTCAGCCCGCAACCTGCCGCGAACCAGAACGCTGCCAGCGGCGTTGCTGAACGTTGCAGACCTGTTGTCATACCGGTTCCTGGTAATCACGGCGGAAGCGGTGCGCCGAGTAGAGCAGACCTGGGGTGCAAGGCAGCCCATCTCAGAGGAGGCTTAGCCTGAGAATGCACCTCTACGAAGTGTTGCGCCGTCCTGTCGTGACGGAAAAGAGCACCGGTCTTCAAGAGCAGCAGAAGTATACCTTTGAAGTGGCTCGCAATACTAACAAACGGCAGGTCAAGGCAGCCGTGGAGAAGGCTTTCAAGGTCAAAGTGCTGGATGTAAACGTGATGACGGTCCCTGGCAAGACAAGGAGGGTGGGCAGACGCCAGATCCTGACACCTTCCTGGAGGAAGGCGGTGGTCACACTCAAAGCCGGGCAGAAGATTGAGTTGTTTGAGGGCGTGTAACCATGGCACTGAAAGTATATAAGCCAACTTCTCCCGGCAGGCGAGGCATGACTGGCTCTGGCTTCCAGGAGATTACGAAGAAAGGGCCGGAGAAGTCTCTGCTTCTGCCTCTGAAGAAGAGGGCAGGACGCAACAATCAGGGAAGGATAACGGTGCGTCATCGCGGGGGTGGGGCGAAGCGGATGCTTCGCGTTATCGATTTCAAACGGGACAAGGCGGGTATTCCTGCCGAAGTCGTGGCCATTGAATACGATCCTAACCGCTCAGCTCGGATAGCCTTGGCACAGTATGCCGATGGAGAGAAGCGCTATATCATTGCACCGATCGGTTTGACGCCAGGCGATACCATTCTGTCAGGCCCCGGCGCCGAGGTGAAGGCGGGCAATGCGCTGCCTTTGTACCAGATCCCAAGTGGCACCATGGTACACAACATTGAGCTTCAACCGGGAAGGGGAGCCCAACTGGCGCGCAGTGCCGGAAGCGCCGCCCAGGTAATGGGGCGTGAGGAGCGCTATACCCTGATAAAGTTGCCCTCGGGTGAGCTGCGCAAAATCCTGAGCGCCTGTACAGCCACCGTTGGTCAGGTGGGTAATCTCGATCATCAGAATATTAATGTGGGCAAGGCCGGACGCAACAGGTGGTTAGGCTGGCGGCCCACGGTTCGGGGTTCGGCCATGAGTCCCCGTGATCATCCTCATGGTGGGGGAGAAGGCAGGTCTCCTCGGGGAATGAATCCGAAGACTCCCTGGGGCAAGCCGGCTTTGGGTTACAAGACACGGAAAAGGAAGTCCAGCGACAAGATGATTGTCAAGCGGAGAAAGTAGGGGCGATGTCGAGGTCGGTGAAGAAAGGTCCGTTTATCGATGCCAAGCTGATGAAGAAGGTGCTGGCTGCCAGTGCGACGGGAGAGAAGACGATCATAAAGACGTGGGCTCGCGCTTGCACTGTTGTGCCAGAGATGGTTGGCCAGACTATTGCCGTGCACGACGGACGAAGGCATGTCCCCATTTTCATCACCGAGAATATGGTAGGGCACAGGCTGGGTGAGTTCGCGCCGACTCGGACTTTCAGAGGGCACGTGGCCAGGTCAGAGCGGGGTGGTCAGAGGAAGAAGTGATGAAGGTGAGGGCGATTGCCAGGTATGTTGGCATATCTTCCAAGAAGCTGCGCCTGGTGGCGAGTGAGGTGCGTGGGAAAAGAGTGGACGAAGCGCTTGCACTTCTCGGTTTCTACACCACTCCTTCAGCCCGGGCGATAGCCAAAGTAGTGAAATCGGCGGCGGCCAATGCAGAGAACAATAATCAGGTGCCTGTGTCGGACCTGAAGATAGTCGGCCTGTATATCGACCAGGCCGCCAGCTTAAGAAGATTTCGTGCTCAGGCGAGGGGGCGTGCAAACCCCATTCTCAGGCGGACAAGCCATATCACTGCTGTTGTGGACACGGAGGAATAAGTGGGGCAGAAGGTTCATCCGACAGGCTTCAGAATCGGGATCATCAATGACTGGCGTTCAAGGTGGTATGCGGATAAGAGCTATGCTGAGTTCGTTCAAGAGGACCTTCGCATCCGGAACCTGATTCAGTCGAGGAATTCGGAAGCGGGTATTTCCAAGCTGGATATTGAGCGCTGGGCGAAGGAAGTCGTTGTAACAGCTCACACTGCCAGGCCGGGAATAGTGATAGGTAGGGGTGGTCAGAGAGTAGATGAGTTGAGACGGCTGCTTGAAAACATGTGTGGCAGGAAGATTCGGCTCAACATAGTGGAGGTCCGTGAGCCTGAACTGGACGGCTATCTGGTGGCGAAGAATGTGGCGAACCAAATAGAGCAGCAGATCGCCTACCGCAGAGCTATGAGGCGGGCGATATCTCGCACCATGCAGGCCGGTGCCAAGGGAGTGAAAATAATGTGCTCTGGCAGGCTTGGAGGTGCAGAGATCGCGCGGAGGATAACATTCCACGAAGGCAGGGTGCCCTTGCATACCCTGCGCGCTGATATCGATTATGGGTTCTGTGAGGCCCGTACGCTGCTGGGTCGGATCGGAATCAAGGTCTGGATCTACAGGGGCGACGTGTTTCCCGAGCGCGAGGAGGTCGAAGTGGAGATTACTCAGCCTGCGGCTGTAGGCGGCGAAGAGGCATCGCAAGCTGAGGAGGAATTGCCGGCCGAAGAGGCCTCGGAAGAAGCGAGTGATAAGGTGATAGAGGATGTTGCAACCGAAGAGGGTCAAGCACCGGAAACAACATAAAGGTAACCTCAGAGGAACTGCGCAGGCGGGCAATGCCCTGGTGTTTGGAGATTTTGGGCTGCAGGCCTTGGAGAGCACGTGGCTCACCGCCAGGCAGATTGAAGCGGCTCGCCGGTCAATCGTTCACTACCTCCGTCGTGGAGTCAAGATGTGGATTCGTGTGTTTCCTGACAGGCCAATGACCAAGAAGCCGGCGGAGACGCGCATGGGTAGTGGCAAGGGCAGCCCGGAGCACTGGGTAGCTGTGGTCAAGCCTGGGAGAATGCTGTTCGAGGTGAGCGGCATCAGAGAAGAGGCGGCGAGGGAAGCCATGCGGCTGGCGGCTCAGAAACTTCCCATCCAGACCAGGTTTGTAACCAAGGGAGGCGAGGAGTGAGGGTGGACGAAATCCGTGGCCTGAATGACCAGGAGTTGGCAAAGCAGTTGGAGGAAGCGCGTCGCGAACTGTTCAATCTCAGGTTCCGTCTCGCCACCAGGCAGCTGGTCAACCATCGCGAGATTTGCAGGGTCAAGAAGAAGATTGCCAGAATGATGACCGTCATTCGAGAGAGGGAACTGATTGAGGCCTGAGTTGCAGCGGAAGGGATCTCAGATGTTGATTCGCACGGACTGGAATCGGAGGAGTGAAAGGGAGGCTGATGGATAGCGGGAGGAAGAGCTTGTTGGGTCGGGTAATGAGTGACAGCATGGACAAGACCGTGGTGGTTGCTGTTGAATCCCGCAAGGCTCATCCGTTGTATCGGAAGATTATGAGACGTCGGGTCAAGCTAAAGGCCCACGACCAGGACAATGCGTGTCGGGTGGGTGATGTGGTTCGAATTGTAGAGAGCCGCCCCTTCTCCAAAACCAAGCACTGGTGCGTGAAAGAGATAGTAACCAGGGGGGAGGTTGCCGGGGCAGATATAGATGATTCAGCCGTACAGTAGACTTAGGGTAGCCGACAATACCGGTGCCAAGAGCATCATGTGCATAAATGTGCCTGGAGGCACAAGGCGGAGGTATGCAAGGGTAGGCGACATAATAGTCGCTTCTGTGAAGCAAGCTGTCCCCAGAGGCATGGTAAAGAAGGGGGATGTAGTAAGGGCGGTGGTGGTGCGGACGGCTCGACCCTTTCGGCGCCCCGACGGTTCATATATAAGATTCGATGACAATGCCGCCGTGATCATTACCGATCAGAATAACCCGAGAGGTACGCGCATATTCGGCCCGGTGGCCCGGGAACTGCGAGAAAAGGAGTTTGCCAGGATCATTTCTCTGGCACCGGAGGTCTTGTAGCCAGGTGAAGATTCGCAAGAACGACAACGTAATGGTCATAAATGGTTCCGACAGGGGCAAGAAGGGAAAGGTGCGGCGTGTCGACCCGCGCGGTGAGTTGCTGTTGGTTGACGGCGTAAACATGACCAAGAAACATTCGCGAGCTCGGCGTGGTACCAGGCAGGCAGGCATCATCGAGTTGGAGACCCCCGTTCACGTGTCGAAGGTGATGTTGATCTGCAACAAGTGTGGCAGGCCTGTCCGGGTAGGATTTCGCCTTGCGGGGGGTAAGAAAGTGCGCGTTTGCGCCTCTTGTCACGAGGTGATCGATTGAGCGTGGAAGTCAAGGCTCCACCCAGGTTGAAGGAGAAGTACCTGCAGGAGGTTGTGCCTGCAATGCTGAATGAGTTTGGCTACGCCAATATTATGCAGGTGCCCAAACTGGACAAGATTGTGATCAACGTCGGCCTGGGAGAGGCGATTCAGAACGCGAAGGCTCTGGAATCGGCTGAGAGAGACGTGGCTGCCATATGTGGCCAACATCCAGTGACAACTCGGGCAAGGAAGTCGATCGCCAGCTTCAAGCTAAGGGCTGGAATGCCAATTGGGATGATGGTGACACTCCGCGGCAGACGCATGTATGAGTTTCTGGATAGGCTTGTCAATGCTGTGCTGCCTCGCATCAGGGATTTCCGCGGTGTTTCGAGAAGCTCGTTTGACGGCAGAGGTAACTACAGTCTGGGTCTCAGGGATCAATTGGTTTTCCCTGAGATTGACTACGACAAGGTAGACAAAGCGCGTGGTCTTGAGGTGACTATAGTGACGACCGCGGGTGAAGATGAGGCCGGGAGACGGCTTCTGCAGCTTCTGGGAATGCCGTTTGTGAGAGGTTAGAGAGTTGGCAAAGACATCGAAGATTGTGAAATCGCAGCGTCCTCCGAAGTACAGAGTCCAGCAGCACAATAGATGCCACTTGTGTGGTCGGCCCCGCGCCTACATGCGCAAGTTTGGCCTCTGCCGAATTTGCTTCCGGGAACTGGCTCTGAAGGGGCTGATCGCCGGGGTCAGGAAATCGAGTTGGTAGGCACTGGTATGGTTAGTGACCCTATTGCTGACATGCTGACAAGGATACGAAATGCGAATATGGTGAGGCAGGAGTTTGTGCTGATACCCTGGTCTAAGGTTAAGCTGGCTGTCGCCAGGGTGCTCAAGGAGGAAGGTTTTATTGGCAGCTACGAGGTGCTGAAGGGCAGGCCAGGGCGGGTACTGAAGCTTTACCTCAAGTACTATGACAAGAACCAGCCCCTGCTGTCGGGTCTGAAGCGGGTAAGCAAGCCAGGGCTCAGGGTGTATGTTGGCAGGTCAGAGATCCCGCGCGTGTACGGCGGTCTCGGCATCGCCATCGTTTCTACCTCTAAGGGGATACTGACTGGGCAGCAGGCATGGAAGCAGGGTGTCGGCGGCGAGTTGTTGTGCTACATCTGGTGACTTTGAAGAAGGCGGGCTGGCGGATCGACGATGTCTAGAGTTGGACAATCACCTATACCCTTGCCACAAGAGGTCACGGTGGCTGTTCGGAAGGGCAGTGTGACTGTGAAGGGGCCGAAGGGTGAGCTTCGTCGGTCCTTTCACCCAGCAATGTCCATTGCTGCCAAGGATGATTACCTGGTCGTCTCTCGTCCCAACGACCAGAAGATGTATCGCGCCTTGCATGGGCTGACTCGCAGTCTTCTGGCAAACATGGTGGAAGGGGTGCATAAGGGCTTCGAGAGGTATCTGGACGTTGTGGGGGTCGGGTATCGCGCTCAGACTGCAGGCGACAAGATAAGTCTTCAGGTGGGCTTCACACACTCGGTGGAGGTTTCAGCGCCTCCAGGCATATCTCTCACTGTAGAGGGTGCGAATAGAATAAAGGTCTTCGGAATAGACAAGGAGTTGGTCGGTCGTGTGGCCGCCAGCATCCGCGCTATTCGTCCTCCTGATGCATATAAAGGCAAGGGCATCAGATACTCCGGGGAGCAAGTGCGCCTGAAGCCTGGCAAAGCCGGTAGAGCAGCGGGTAAGAAGAAGTAGGACATGGGTAGGATAGCCAGAAGGTTGCGCCAGCGGCGCGTTGCTCACAAGTCAAGACCCCGGTTGTGTGTGTACCGTAGCCTGAAACACACCTATGCCCAGATAATAGACGACGCCCACTCTCATACTGTGGCCTCCGCGTGCAGCCTTGAGCCTGAGCTGAGAGGTGAGGCAGACGGGAAGATCAAGGGTGCTGAGCTGGTAGGGTCGTTGGTTGGCAAGCGAGCTATGGAGAAGGGCGTTACCGCGGTCGTCTTCGACAGGCGTGGATACAAGTATCATGGTCGCGTCAGGGCTGTGGCCGAAGCGGCCAGGAAGACAGGATTGGAGTTCTGAGGCGAGAGGTCAACGTGGAACAATTAGAGGCCAAAGCGGAACTAATCGAGAAGCTGATACACGTGAACCGCGTTGCCAAAGTGGTAAAGGGCGGCAAGAACCTCAGCTTCAGTGCTCTGGTAGCGGTTGGCGATGGGAGTGGCCAGGTGGGAATTGGCATGGGGAAGGCGAAGGAGGTCTCGCAGGCGATCCAGAAGGCCGGTGTCATCGCCAGGAAGAACTTGACTGAGGTATCTTTGGCGGGAACGACAATCCCGCATGAGATAATGGGCAAGTTTGGAGCAGCCAAAGTCATACTGAAGCCGGCGGCGCCGGGTACCGGGGTGATTGCCGGAGGTAGTGTTCGGGCGGTGCTTGAGGCTGCCGGCGTCAAGGACGTTCTTACCAAGTCTCTCGGTGCCTCCAATCCGATAAATGTGGTGAAGGCAACCGTGATGGCGCTGAGTCAGTTGAGAGAGCCGGAGAAAGTGGTGGCCAGGCGAAAAGCGCAGTAATACGGTGATGCGACGGAAACGAAGTGACGAAAGTGGCTAGACTGTCCATAACCTGGATAAAGAGTGATATAGGTTACGCCAGGGACCAGAGGATGACTATCAGGGCCCTGGGGCTTCGTCGCCTGCGTCAAACGGTGAAGCATGACGACTCCCCCACCATCCGTGGCATGGTGGCCAAGGTGAGGCATCTGGTCAGGGTGGAGGAGGTGGAGGAATAGTGGCAGGACAGAATGAACTGGCAGCTCCTGCGAGGTCGAAGCGCGGGCGAAAGCGTGTTGGCCGCGGGTTGGGCAGTGGCCATGGCCGGTATTCAGGGAGAGGTGCAAAGGGGCAAAAGTCACGGAGCGGTGCCAGTATTCCGGCCTATTTCGAAGGCGGACAGTTGCCCCTGGTGAAGCGCCTGCCCACAAGGCGAGGCTTCACTAACATTTTCAAGACAGCATATTCGATTGTGAATGTAGGTCGGTTGAACATATTCGAGGCTGGAAGTGTAGTGGATCGCGACCGTTTATTCCAGGCGGGGCTGATCAAGTCGGCGAGCAGGCCGGTGAAAGTTCTGGCTGCAGGTGAGTTAAGTCGGGGCCTTGTAGTCAGGGCTGACAGGTTGTCAACTGCTGCGAGAAAGAAGATAGAAGCAGCGGGAGGAAGAGTGGAGGCCGCAGGAAGTGCAACAGAGGCAAGGTAGGCCACGCCTGATTCAAGCCCTGATAGACGCCTTCAGTCTACCCGATCTGAGACGCAGGCTCCTCTTCACCTTCGGAATCCTGGTGATCTTTCGTTTTGTGGCCCATGTGCCGCTTCCCGGGGTGAATCTGGAAGCGTTGGAAGAGATTTTCGAACAGAACCAGCTCCTGGGGATGCTCGATCTGTTCAGCGGCGGGGCAATGCGCAACTTCAGCATCGTGGCTATGGGTGTTTATCCGTACATCACTGCAACCATTATCATGCAGTTGCTGACGCCGGTTATTCCCAGGTTGCAGGCGCTTTCTATGGAAGGTGAGGCAGGAAGGAACAAGATCAATATGTACACGCACTGGCTCACCGTACCCATGGCTGCTCTACAGGGCTATGCGCAACTCGTGCTGCTGAGCCGGGGTGGTGGATTGGCTGACGGGGGTGCTCTGGCCACGGTGACAATAATCCTGTCCTTGACGGCGGGCACTGTTTTTCTCGTTTGGCTGGGGGAGCTTATCACCGAGCGGGGCATTGGCAATGGCGTCTCCATGATAATCTTTGCAGGCATTGTAGCGGGCCTGCCGGAGATGGTGGGTCGAGGCCTGATATCCAGGGAGAACCTGGGCGGGCTGATCGGCTTCGTAATCCTGGCGCTGGCCATAGTCGTTCTGATCGTCGTTGTCACCGAGGCGCACCGGCGCATTCCCGTCCAATACTCCAAGAGTGTGTTCAGAGGCAGGAGAATGTACAGGCAGTCGGGTTCGACGCACATCCCATTGCGCGTTAATAGCGCAGGAATGATACCGCTCATCTTTGCCCTGGCTCTGGTTACGCTGCCCGCGACTGTGGCTAATTTCTTCAGTGGCGGCGTGGCCGAGTTCTTGCAGACCTGGACTGAACACTGGAGCTACTGGATTGGCTATTTCCTTCTGGTAGTCGGCTTCACGTTTTTCTATACCATGGTCATATTCCAGCAGATGCAGTTGCCTGAGACCCTGCAGAAGCAGGGTGGCTTCATACCCGGGGTGAGGCCCGGTAATGCCACGGCTACTTATCTTGGCCAGGTAATGACCCGCCTTACATGGGGTGGAGCCCTGTTCCTGGGCGTGGTGGCAATATCGCCTTTCATCGTTCGGCTGGCGACTGATGTTGAGGTGGTAGCTCTTTCCAGCACTGCCTTGTTGATTATGGTCGGTGTGGCTCTGGACACAATGAAGCAGCTAGAATCGCAGCTCTTGATGCGGCGCTACGAAGGCTTTCTCAGGTAATGTCAGGAGGTATGAATTGCGTGTCATTCTGCTAGGTGCTCCAGGTTCGGGTAAGGGGACGCAAGCGGAGAGGCTTTGTGAAGTCACCGGTTTGGTGCATATAGCCTCTGGGGACCTGTTTCGTCAGGCTGAGCGCGACGGGACGGAACTCGGCAAGATCGCCAAGTCCTATATGGAGAAAGGCCTGCTGGTTCCCGATGACGTGACTGTCAAAATGATCCTGGAGCGAATTGCCGGCATTAATAGCGGGTTCATACTGGACGGGTTTCCCAGGACGATTGAGCAGGCCCAGGCGTTGGATGGGGCGTTGGGGGATCAGGGTATTGACAGGACCATATATATCAAGGTCTCGGATGAGGAGCTTCTGCGACGGCTGGGAGGGCGCTGGATCTGCAGGGAGTGCCAGGCCCCTTATCACGTAGTCTCCTCTCCGCCTAAGGTAGCCGGCAAGTGTGACGTTTGCGGTGGGGAGCTCTATCAGCGCGCCGACGACAATGTGGAAACCGCCCGGAAGCGGCTTGAGGTGTATTTCGCTCAGACTGCTCCCCTGATCGACTACTACGAGAGGAGCGGTAGATTGGCTGAGGTAGACGGCGAGAAGACTATCGAAGAGGTTAACAAGGGGCTGCTTGCGTTGGTCAGCTAGCGGAGAGATGGGTATAATTGTCAAGTCTGCTGACGAGATCGCTACTATGCGGCGGGCGGGGAGGGTTGTAGCCAGAGTGCTGCAAACACTGGTGAAGGAACTTCGACCAGGAATGAAAACACTCGAGTTGGACGCAATCTGCGTGCGAGAACTGGCCGGAAATGGAGCCAAGTCCTCGTTCAAGGGATACCGGGGATTTCCCGCCAGCCTCTGTGTTTCGATAAACGATGAGGTAGTCCATGGTATTCCTGGAGACAGGGTGATCCAGGAGGGAGACGTAGTAGCGCTGGACGTGGGCTCAATCGTGGACGGTTTTCAAGGCGACGCCGCCCTGACTGTGGGTGTTGGTGATGTTGGCCCTGAGGCCAGGAGACTGCTGGAGGCGGCAGAGGGCGCTCTCATGGCTGGAATCGCGGCTGCTGTGGGTGGCGGGCACCTGGGAGATGTGTCGTCGGCCATTCAGGTGTATGCTGAATCAAGGGGATTCTCGGTGGTCAGGGAGTATACAGGGCATGGTATCGGTCGAGAGATGCATGAAGAACCTCAGATACCCAATTTTGGGTATCCTGGGCAGGGTCCCCTGCTGCAGAGAGGGATGACGTTTGCTATTGAGCCTATGGTGAATGCTGGTGGGTGGCGGACCCGGGTTGGTGGCAATCAGTGGACAGTTGTCACTGCTGATGGCAGTCTTTCAGCTCACTTCGAGCATACTGTTGCCATTACTGACAGTGAGCCGGAGATTCTGACGGTGATGTAAGCGAGGCGCATGGCTAAGAAGGAAAGGATAGAGGTAGAAGGAAAGGTTACAGAGTGTCTGCCCAATGCTATGTTTCGTGTTGAGTTGCCTAACGGACACAAGGTGCTCGCTCACATCTCTGGGAGGATGAGACGTCATTTCATCAAGATTCTTCCCGGTGACACGGTGCGGATGGAGCTTTCGCCCTATGATTTGAGTCGCGGAAGGGTCACCTATCGGTTCAAGTGATTGTCCTGGAGAGTAATGTGAAGGTTCGGGCTTCGGTCAAGCGTCGTTGCAAACAGTGCAAAGTGGTAAGACGCAAGGGTCTGGTAAGGATCATTTGCTCCAATCCCAAGCACAAACAGAGACAGGGATAATGGGGAGGTTCAAGTGCCACGTATAGCAGGTGTTGATGTTCCTGGAGCCAAACGGGTGGAGATCAGTCTCCGGTACATCTACGGGATTGGCCCTACGCTGAGCAAGCGTATACTGGCTCAAGCTGCGGTGAACCCTGACAAGAAGGCAAACGACTTGGCAGAGGAAGAATTGAGCCGTCTCCGGGAGGTCATTGACAGGGAACATAGGGTTGAAGGTGATTTGAGGAAAGAGATTAGCCTCAACGTTGGCCGCCTCACGGAGATTGGCAGCTACCGGGGTTTGAGGCACAGGCACAGGCTGCCGGTTAGGGGGCAACGCACGCGAACCAATGCCAGGACCAAACGCGGAGCCAAGCAGACCGTCGCCGGCAGAGGCAGGCGCCGTGGACTGGCCAAGAAGTAGAGGTTGAGGGAGTATGGCTGAGAGGAAGAAAGCAAGACCAAGAGGTAAGAGAAGGGAGAAAAAGTCGGTCCCTGTCGGGAGGGCTTACATCCATTCGACGTTTAACAACGTCATCGTCACGCTGACAGATCCTGCCGGGAACGTGATTGCCTGGGGAAGCTCAGGTACCGGCGGTTTCAAGGGTTCTCGCAAGGGCACCCCGTACGCGGCGCAGATGGCGGCCGAAGGAGCAGCAAGGCGCGCCCGGGAGCATGGCCTGCGCCAGGTCGACGTCTTTGTGAAAGGGCCGGGCAGCGGTCGGGAGGCGGCAATCCGCTCCCTTCAGATAGCCGGCCTTCACGTCACCAGTATCAGAGACGTCACCCCCATACCGCACAACGGCTGCCGACCTCCAAAGAGAAGGAGGGTCTGAGGAATAATGGCGCGCTACCACGGACCTGTTTGTCGATTGTGTCGCCGGGTAGGCGAGAAGTTGATGCTCAAAGGCGAGAGATGTGCTACTGCCAGGTGCTCTGTGGAAAGGAGGCCAACGCCTCCGGGACAGCGGCCGAGGCGCCCTCGAAAGTTGTCTGATCACGAGCTGCGGCTTCGAGAGAAGCAGAAAGCGAGATACAACTATGGCATGCTTGAGCGGCAGTTTTACAGATTCTTCATCAAAGCTGAGAGAAGTCCCGGTCCGACAGGTGAGAATCTGAAACAGTTGCTGGAAAGACGTTTGGACAGTACGGTCTATCGTCTGGGGTTCGCCGAGTCTCGGAACCACGCCAGGCAATTGGTGCGCCACGGCCACCTGATGGTCAACGGCCGAAAGGTGGATGTTCCGTCTTTCCTGGTCAAGCCGGGGGACGTCATTGCTTGGAGAGAGAAGGGCGTGAAGAAAGAGCCTTACAAGATCGCTCTTGAAAGGGTCGGTGCCCAGGTGGTTCCTAGCTGGCTGAGCTTGAACAAGGATGATCTGACAGCCCGGGTACTCACCCTTCCTGTGCCCGAGGAGATTGGCGCCAGGTTTGACGGAAAGATGATCGTCGAGTACTACTCCAGGTAGCCTTGAAAGGAGGCAGCAGCTTTGTCTTACCTTGTGACGCCTAAAGTGCAGTGTGCGGAAACTGATGATAGGTATGGGCGTTTTGTAGCCGAGCCTTTAGAGAGAGGCTTCGGTATTACTCTAGGTAATGCTCTGCGGCGCGTTCTCCTCAGCTCTTTGTTGGGTGCAGCGGTGACGTGGATAAAGATAGAAGGGATACAGCACGAGTTCTCGACGATTCCGCATGTAAGAGAGGACGCTACGGAATTCCTGCTGAATCTGAAGGCGCTGCGATTGCGTCCGCTGACAAAGCAGAATGGCAAGCTGTTTCTTGAAGTGGAGGGCGAAAGGGAGGTTCGTGCGGGCGATATTCAACCCTCGGCAGACTTTGAGGTGGCCAATCCTGATCTGTATCTGGCCACTCTCGATTCGGATGAAGCCAAGCTTTCCGTTGAGTTGAATGTGGAGTTGGGCAAGGGTTATGTTCCGGCCAGTCATACCGATGGGCTGCCCATAGGGATAATCCCCGTGGATGCCATCTTCGCCCCGGTGGTCAAGGTCAATTACTCTGTGGAGCCGGCTACACTGGCTGAGCACTCTGGCTATGAGAGACTCGTCCTCGACGTATGGACTGACGGTACTATGCCGGTAATAGAAGCAGTGAGTCAGAGTGCTCAGATACTGAGGGAGCAATTTGCCTATTTCACCGCTCTGGTTCCGGCTCACGCGGGCGAACTCGACAGGGAGGCTGGTGGGGTTGGAGTGCCAAGCGAACAGTACGAGATGCCTCTGGAAAGGCTGGGGCTGTCGCCTCGTGTGTTCAACTGCTTGCGCAGAAACAAGATCAGCAAAGTGGGACAACTGCTGGAAATGACGGAGCAGGAATTGCTTTCGCTGAAGAAGTTGGGCCGAAAGTCCGTTGAGGAACTGCAGGAGCGTCTTGAGGAGATGGACTTCTCTCTGCGTTCGAAAGGGGATTATGAGGCATAGGGTTGCTGGAAGGAAGCTGTCTAGGCCGACGGGGCACAGGATGAGCCTGTATGGCAACCTTGCCGCTGAGCTCTTGAGGCACGAGCGGATCGTTACTACCGAAGCGAAGGCCAAAGAGGTTCGGAGCGTTGGCGAGAGAGTGATCACCTTGGGCAAGGCCGGTACTCTCCATGCCAGGCGGCAGGCGCTGGCCATGATAGGCGACAAGAAGGTTGTGGAGAAGGTCTTCAATGAGCTGGCTCCAAGGTATGCCGGTCGCAACGGCGGATACACTCGGGTGTTGAAGACCGGGCCGCGCCGTGGTGACTCGGCTCCTATGGCGCTTCTTGAGTTGGTGAAGTAGGACGGTCTGAGGAGGATGGGATTTTCAGTCGGGAGACCCCTGGCAGAGTCGTGCTGATTATGGAATATGATGGCAGCAGATATCATGGTTCTCAGTACCAGGACAATGCGCTCACGATTCAGGGAGAAACAGAGATCGCCCTGAAGAAACTCACCGGAGAGGACATTCGCATCGCGGCAGCCAGCCGCACGGATGCTGGGGTTCACGCCAAAGGACAGGTAGTGAGCTTCAAGACCAATTCCAGTTTCCCTTTGGAGACCTGGGTAAACGCATTGAACTTCTATCTGCCTCCGGACATTGCCGTCAGGGCTGCCTATGAGGTCGATACAGGGTTTGATGTTCGGCATGATGCGCTGAGTCGAGAGTATCGCTACACTATCCTGAACAGGCCCACGCGGTCTCCGTTGATGCGGAGGTTCGTCCATTCTGTTCCCCAGGCCCTTGATCTGGGAGCTATGACCCGTGCTTGTGGTGTGCTCATTGGAGAGCATGATTTCGCCCCTTTTTCGACCGTGACCAGTGGTGGGACGCACCGCCGAGTTTTCAAAGCTGAGCTTCGCAGGGATGGGGACCTGGTGGTGTTTGATATGGAAGCGAATTCCTTCCTGCCGCACCAGGTGCGCAACACCGTCGGCGGGTTGATACGGGTGGGATTGGGCAAGATGGAGGTTGAGACGTTTGAAGCGCTGGCCAGGTCTGGGCATCCGGGAACGGTGGGACCAGCCGTGCCGGCTCAAGGCTTGTGTCTAATGAAAGTCAGCTATCCAGATTTTCCACCAGCATATGAGGTGAAATGAAGACGTATAGCGTAAGAGCTTCAGAAATCGACCGGCGCTGGTGGGTCGTTGATGTGTCCGGCAAGACTCTGGGCAGGGTGGCCACTGAGATTGCCGCCTTGCTTCGGGGCAAGGGTAAGCCCATCTACTCTCCTCACCTTGACGTTGGTGATTTCGTGGTTGTGGTGAATGCGGCGAACGTCAGCGTAACAGGCAAGAAGGCCAATGACAAGGTCTACTATCGGCACACGCAATACCCTGGGGGATTGAAGAGTATCACCCTGGCCGAAATGCTGGCTACACACCCCACCAGGGTCATACAACATGCGGTCAAGGGGATGCTCCCTCACAATCGACAGGGTCGTGCCATGTTGAGAAGGCTGAAAGTGTATGCAGGTGATGATCACCCGCACCGGGCTCAGGTGGACGCCCAAGGGAGGGCCAGGTGACTGAACAAGCTTATTACTACGGGACGGGCAAGAGGAAGACGTCTATTGCCAGGGTAAGGCTGCTACGAGGCGCGGGCACCGTCATTGTAAACGGCAAGCCTTTGGAGGAATATCTTCCTCTTCCTGCGCTCCAGGCGGTTGTGCTTGAGCCGCTGCGAGTCACCAACACGTTGGGTCAATTCAACGCGGTGGCGAAGGTGCAGGGCGGAGGGATTTCGGGCCAGGCTGGGGCCATCCGACATGGCATTTCTCGTGCCCTGGCGGAGGCAGATGAGGAATTGAAGCCGATCCTGCGACGATACGGCTTTGTCACCAGAGATGCTCGAATCAAGGAGCGCAAGAAGTACGGGCTAAAGCGTGCCCGCAAGGCACCCCAGTACACCAAGAGATAAAGCCGGAATTTGTGCCCGCTGCTGGCGGTTGTCTCCGCAATTGCTGGCGCCGTTGTCGCACCTGGTGGTCTCCCTGACAGATGAAGGCCGGCTGTTGATCACTGCAGGAGTGAAGAGAAGAGCGACAGGTAATCTCTCAGGTGCCTGGTGATAAGGAAATTCTGCCTCACGTGTTCCCTGCCGTTGTCTCCTAGCTGGCGGGCGTAGTCTGGGTTGTTGAGCAGTTGCTTTACAGCCTTTGCAGCTCCCGGTATGTCATGACATAGAACGCCGTTGAAGTCATGCCTTACCTGGAGCAGTATGCCGCCCACGGCAGAAGCTACTACCGGTTTCCTCTTCCACATTGCCTCGCTGATAGTGAGCCCAAAGCCCTCGCGCAACGACTTCTGTAGAATCACGGTAGAGGCTGTCTGGACGGCGTTTATTTCGAGGTCGCTTTCGGGTGGAAGTGACAACACGTGTATGTCGGCGTTGTGCATAGCCCTTTCTTTCACCTTCTCCAGTAGCTCCTTTGACTCCGGATCATCGCTGGCCGCGCCTCCGGCAAGTACCAGTCTGCAATCCACATCACTCCTGACTACCTCAAAGGCCTCAATCACGCCGATAGGGTCTTTCAGATGATCAAAGCGGGAGACCTGGGTAATGATGGGTTTATCTCGAGGGATGCAGTACTTGGTCAGAACTGAGTCCACTACATGTTCGGGCAGTTGTGTGTTCTTTGCGCTGAGAGGGTCTATGGAGGGAGCAATAAAGTATTCGGGAATGGGCAGGTTTCGAGCAAAGCTGGGGGCGGAGAAGACGGCAGCATCGTACTGGATGGCAAACTCCTGGATGAAGCTCCATACATCCATCGGAGGGTCCGACATGTCGATGTGGCATCGCCATACCCATTTCTCTCCATGGTCTATCCTCTTGCTGACCAGGGAGACGGGTTGTGGGTCATGCACCATGATGACATCTCCACACAGGAATTCTTCCGGCTTTCCCTGACACGGCCCGAGGAGCAATGAGAATTCCTTTGAAGATATGTCTTCCGCTTTGCCGTGGATGGCATTGTGGATCTTCTTGGTGGCTCGGAAGAACTCCTGGTCTCCGTCGATAACGCTCCATTGGGCGTCTATTCCCAACTGCTGCATCAGCGGCACCATGCGCCTCAGTATCTCAGCTACACCTCCTCCATCGCGGGTGGAGTTGACGTTCTGGATTACCCTGCCGGCCAGTCTCTGGCCGAGGAGGTTGATTTCCTCGATCAGGCGATGGCCGACGAAAGGCGCATAGTCCGACAGGCACGGGCGCTTGGTTTCATGGCGAGGTGGATCGGCGAGTGTCACGTTACCTCCTGATGGATGCTACTTCTGTACGCTGTCCTCTATCGGATAAGAGGGTTGTTGGTGTCTTCGCAGCGCGCGTGTGTTGGACCCCTACGCAGACTGCGGGGTGCGATCGGCGAGGCGATGATGTCAAGCCTCGGTAGGTTTGCGGAAGTGCGCGTTGGGGCTGCGAGAGGCAATTGAGGACGTTCTGGAGCTGGCTGAGCTTCCCGGGTGGTTTGCTGAGCCGGTGGTTGGGGTGGGGAAACGCAGAAAACCAGAAAGGCACTTGGCCCTTCTGGCAAGCCCGGAGCTTTGCGTCAAGTGATCTCTGGTTCAAGTCTCTAAACTAGTCTTGTCATAAACCGCCACCTCGAATGCGACATCGTGCCAACCTTGCCAGGAATTCATCTACTTCATCGGGGGTGCTGAGGAAGTAAAGGGCATGTGATTGACTGTTTGCCTCTCCCACGAATACAGACACGCCGTTGTGCTTCTCAACGGCCCTGAACCCTTCTTCGTCACTCAGATCATCGCCCAGAAAGAGTGGTAGGACTGTGCCCGTCTCTCCGCTCTGCGGGTGCCTTTCGATCAGCAGGTCTACAACCTTCCCTTTGTGCCATGCAACTGCGGGTGCAATCTCGTAGACCTTCTTCCCGCAGGCAACCTTTACCACTCTGTGGGTCACAGCGTCATGCGTGACGCGTTCCACAATGGTCTTGAGTGTGTCGATTTGCCTTTCTTCGACCAGACGGTAATGAACGCTCAAGCTGAGCCTTTTGTTCTCTAAGATAGCTCCGTTCATTCCTTCCAGAGCCAGAACCAGCTCTCGATACAGGCTGTCGAGTAATGGCTTGCTTTGCTGAGCAGCGGGCTGCACGAACCTCAGCCACGGAGCTTCTATTTCCAGGCCGTAGTTCCCGGCGTAGAGTACTTCTTCGAGTCCAACCCTGTCTCTGAGGTCGTCGAGAGCTCTGCCGCTAATAATGCCTACTGTGTACCTGCCCCCCTTCACCAGGCTTTGAAGTAGGCCCCTTGTCCGTTCCGAAAGCCAGGCCAACTCGGGTCTATCCACGATTGGGGTTAGGGTGCCGTCGAAATCACTCAAGAGGATAACGCTTGTTGCCTGGTCGAGCCTTGTGACGAGTTCCTGCCAGGCGGAGAAGAGGTGTATCACCGTGTCAGCTTCTTCCGAATCCAAGGTTGAGCAACTCGGAGGTCATGTCTTCTGCCCACTTGTATATGTTGTTCTGTTCGACCAAGCTTCTCAGCCTTCTCATGCGTTGCCGCCGTTCCCTGGGGCGCATCTCGATGGCTTGTCTTATGGCCTCAGCCAGGTGATCGGTGGCGTAGGGGTTTGCTATCACTGCGTCCGTGAGTTCACGTGCAGCCCCTGTGAACGGACTGAGAATGAGGACGCCGTCTTCATCAAAACGACTGGCGACGAACTCCTTAGCTACGAGGTTCATTCCGTCGTGAAGCGAGGATACCAGGCAGAAATGTGCCATCCTGCGTAAAGCCATGACAGTCAGCGGGGCAGTGTTTCCCCGCAGGTAGACAATCGGTTTCCAGTGCCCCGAACCATATTTCCAGTTTATCTTCTCCACCAGCGTCTCGATCTCGCCGTTCACCCGCTTGTACGTGCCCAGGTGGATCCGGCTTTGAGCTCCGACCTGGATGAACACCACTCGCTTTTGATAATCGGGGTACTTCTCAAAGAAGCGGTCCATAGCCCTGAGACGATCGGGAATACCCTTCGTATAGTCAATCCGGTCTATTCCAATCCCAATGATCTCCTGGCTCAACCCGAGTCGCTTTCTGAGCCTGTCCATCTCCTCGGACACCGTCGGCTCTCGGGCTTCTTCAGAGATTTGGGCATAGTCTATACTGATAGGGAAAGCTTGAACGGTGGTCTTCTTACCTCTCCGACTTACCTCATGCCGTTCCCAATCCACCTTGCATTCGAGCGCCCAGTTCACCGTGTCCAGGAAGTTGTCGCAGTAGTGGCGTATCTGAAACCCCAGCAGGTCGTTCCCAAGGAGGCCGTCCAGGATATCTTCCTGCCACGGACAGATCCTTAGCACTTCTCGGTTTGGCCAGGGAATGTGCCAGAACTGGGCAACCATGATGTCAGGATTGGCTTCCTTGATGAAGCGCGATAGCAGAGTGAGGTGGTAGTCCTGGACAAACACAAAGGCCTTTCGGCTTCCTACTTCCTCCAGCACGGTTCGGCCGAACATCTCGTTCACACTCTTGTAGATGATCCAGTCTGACTCGTTGAAGGAGGGACGCGTGTAGGCCGCGTGGCACAGGGGCCAGATGGCGTCGTTCGAGACACCGTAGTAGTATCCGTCCTCCTCCTCTTTGCTTAGCCAGACCCGCCTGAGGGTGTACCTGGGGCTGTCGGGTGGGACACGTACTTTGTCGCCGTCGTCCACTGACTCGCGGTCGGCATTGCCGCTGCCGTGAGCTATCCATATTCCGCCGCAGGCGTGCATCACCGGGTCCAGAGCGGCAGTCAGTCCGCTTGGAGGCATGACGCAGTTGATCTCGTCACCCACCCACTCGTGGATGTAGGGCTCCCGGTTGGAAACAACTACAAACAAACAGTCGCCCAGCCTGCTCTTCACGAGTTCCTGGAGGCTTTCCCTCGTCTTCATGCCGACGCGCCCCTCACTAGGGTGGCCGCTTCCTCTGGTGGGACCGTGTTTATGTAGATGCCCGAGCCCATCTCGAAGCCAGCAGGCGTTGTCAGCCTGGGGATGATCATGACATGCCAGTCGTAGTACCGGTTCTGCTCATCCTCTGTCGGAGAATTGCAGATGATGTAGTTGTAGTCAGGATCACCCAGCAACTCCTGCAGGCACCAGAGGGTGGTCTTCAAGACTCCTGCCAGTTCTTTGAGCCTGTCGTCCGGGATCAAGCCAAAGGATGTCTCGTGGTTCCTGGGGACAATCCATGATTCGAAGGGTGAGTGAGAGGCGTACGGATGGAAAACCAGAAAGTGCTCTGTTTCTGCCACTACCCTCCTGCCCACTGCTGCTTCATGGTGAAACATGTCACAGTAAAGGCAGGTATTCATGTCATCGTAGTATCTCAGGGCGATGTCCAGTTTTCTTCTGATGTAAGGTGGGGCGACTGGTGTGGCTACTACCTGGGAGTGCGGGTGCTGCAGCGAGGTGCCAGCCCTTTCCCCCTGGTTCTTGAAGACAGAGATGAAACGTATAAAAGGGATAGATTTGAGCTGATTGTATCTAGCTCGGTAGGTGATGAGCACGTCGCGAACGGCTGCCACGTCAAGCTCAGCAAGGTGAACGTTATGGTGGCGACTCTCAATTACGACTTCGTGTACTCCGATACCCTGTATCCTCTTGAAGAAGCCCTCCTCCACCTGCCTCGCAGTACTTCCTTCGGGAGTTAAGGCAGGATACCGATTGGGTACTACCCTCGTTCTCCAGCCTGAGTTATCGTCTTCTATCCTGAACACTTCTGGCGGCGCCCCGGCCTCATTGCCAGGGCAGAACGGACAGTTCTCATCCCATTCTGGAGTGTCCTCTTGTTGCTTAGGACGGGAAAACCAATTGGGACGCTTGGCCCTCTCGGGGGCGATAATTACCCATTCTCCGGTGGTGAAGTCCTGCCTCAGTTCTGACATAGCCTCTATCAAGTGGTTGTTGGGAGGTGCCTGTAATCACTGCGGAATGCGTCGTGTTTCAAAATTATATCATCTTGGTGACGGCGGTTCATGTAATTGGAGAAACCGAGGCACGTCTTTGACTGAGTTGCGGGTCTGCGGGTCTCGGATGCCCGATGCGCTTGGGGATGGCCCGCGGGAACTGCCTGGGTTGGGCAGAGGAAGCCGCATGTGAATGGGGTGGGTGGCTGTCAGATCTCGGCAAGGCGCTTCTTCAGATAATCGATCGAATCCACGGGCGTTGGGTCAACGCCATTTAGCAGGGCCAGGTAGGAACTGACATAATCTCCAAGGAGGATGAGGCTCAACATGTGCGCCAGGGCGCTTTTGCCCTCTGCCTCGACCAGCCGGTGACTCACACCTGCTTTCTCAAGGACCTCTGAAGTAAGTTGGTAGCGGTCTGAGATACGCGGGTGCAGCAGTGAGGAGTGCAATAGTACCACCAGGACCGCTTGCTTGAACTGGGAGGGAAACTGATAGCCTACCACCGCATTGTGATTTAGCTCGGGGAGCGCCTCGTGGAAAGCCCAGGCCTTGCTGTTTTCATTGAACTGAGTTTTCCATCGCCGGGCCACAGCGGAAAGGAACCCAGCTCCGTAGATGACGCACGCTCTCCCTGAGAGGGCGGTGGCCAGTTGCTTCGCCGGGTTCGCGGCGACGGGCACGGTGTCGACAAACTCGCCTGAAAGCCGGCTTAAGGCTTGTGTGGCTTCCGCCAGGTCCGCCGATTTGTCTTCAATCAGCCCTAGCCTTTGAAAGATTGCCAATAAGGGCACGAAACTGTGCGGAAA
Source organism: uncultured Dehalococcoidia bacterium (assembly GCA_964617695.1). Lineage (GTDB taxonomy): Bacteria > Chloroflexota > Dehalococcoidia > UBA2247 > RBG-13-53-26 > CAZTYW01. Next base: position 9,200 of record CAZTYW010000001.1, on the reverse strand, counting down.
GGCGGCTCTGGGTGGACCCTGGTAGGTAATGGGGAATATGGGTATGCCCTCCTGTTGGGCCAGCGCTTGCAGCCTGCCGCCGCTGGTGATCACCAGCTTCTTGGCCGGGGTCGCAAGCGACTCGGCGAAGGAAGAGACGGTCTCTTCAGTGTTGCCCGAGTAGCTTGAGGCAACCAGCAGCGTATTCTCGTCGAGGAACGGGGCCAGGCCGTAGGCTCGATGCACCCAAACGGGGGCCCTGTTCTCCATCAGGGCCACGCTGCACAGCAGGTCACCGCCAATAGCCGAGCCCCCCATGCCCAGTATGGCGGCCTTGTTCACCCGGTCGTATTCCCGGGGCAACTCAAATCTCAGCGCCGACTGCCAGGCCTGCTCGCATTGCTCTGGCATCTGGCGAAGGTGCCGGAACATCCCCGAAGGGTCGAGCACCTCGTACGTTCTCGGTTTGTCTAGATCGGCCAATGTCTAGACCCCTGCCAGGCGTCTGCCTTCCGCAATCAATTCGTTTGCCCTTTCGATGCTGCTGGCTTCAGAGTAAACTCGCAGGATGGGCTCCGTTCCGGAGAAGCGGATCAGCAGCCATGAGCCGTCCGCCAGTGAGAAGTGATAGCCGTCGATGGTGTTTACTCTTGTTACCTCGCTGTGAGCGATGTGGTCTGGTAGTCTGCTGGTGAGCCGATTGGTGATTGCCTCATGTTCCTCGGCCGGGAATTCCAGGTCGGCGCGTTGATAATGGTGCGGCCCTACCACGCTGTAGAGGTGCTCGATGAGCTGTGACGGGCTCTTTCTGAGCCTGGTCATTGCGTCCAGGAAGTAGAGACCGGCCAGGATGCCATCCCGCTCGGGCAGGTGGCCCCGAAAACCGAATCCGCTGCTTTCTTCCCCACCGATGAGGGCATTCTCCTCAATCATCTTGGGGGCCACATATTTGAAACCCACGGGTGTCTCGTAGACAGGCACATTGTAGACCTGGCCCAGCTTGTACAGCATGCTTGTGGTGGTCAGGGTCTTGACGATCGCACCACGTTCTCCCCGTGCCTCCAGCAAGTAGAGGGCCAGGAGCGCAAAGATCTGCAATGGCGTAAGGGGTGTTCCCTGTTCGTCAACGATGCCTATCCGGTCGGCGTCGCCATCTGTGGCCAGGCCGACGCCTGCCGTGCTGTCTCTGACCATGTCGCAGAGCTTCGAGAGATTGCGTGCGATGGGCTCGGGCTGGATTCCAGGGAAAGCGGGATTGCGCTCCCCATTGATCTCGATTACCTGGGTTGTCCCACCCTGCAGGATGCTACGGAGGTAACCGGCCCCGGCGCCAAACATGGAGTCTACTATTATTCTCAGGCCCGCCTGGCGAATGCCATCCAGGTCAATCATTTGGGCTATGTGTTGAAGATAGGGTGGGTCCAGGTCCACGTACTCAATCAGCCCTCGCGATAGACCTTCGTCAAAAGGCGCGTGCTTCGCCAGATTCTGTGCAGCGATCTGAGGCAGACGCGATTCTACGTCACCGACTACTTCGGCAGGAGCGCTGGCCCCATCCGAGGTCTTGATCTTGAAACCGTTCCATTTGGCGGGGTTGTGGCTGGCGGTAATGATTATGGCCCCGGCGGCTTCGTGTTGCGTAACTCCGTAGCTTATCAACGGTGTTGGGACCGCTTTGGCGGAAAGATATGCTTTGACCCCGTTGCCTGCCACGACCTCACTTGCTGCAGCGGCGAAGTCTTCAGAGGCGAAGCGTGTGTCGTAACCTATGACCAGACCCCGGTCGGCGCTACCCCTGTCCTTCAGGTGTTCAAGCAGACTCTGGGTGCAGTATCTGACGTTTGCAAACGTGAAGTCGTCAGCTATGATACCGCGCCAGCCGTCTGTGCCAAACTTGATATGGGTGTTCACACTTCCCGTCCTTCCCCAGCCCCACCAGTGCTACATCCCCATGAATCGGGTCTCGGTGTGTCTATGTCGTCCTGCCAAATCCGCGATGTGTCGAACTGAATCAGTGTGTGGCCAAGGCGTACGCCTCTCATTGAGAATCCTGTACCCGAAAGCGATGGGCCGTCAGCCACGACAACGAGAACATGATGACCTGGCTAGCCAGGCTGCTTGTGTACACGTTCCTCTACCTCGGCCAGCCCAGCTTCGGCTCGAAGTGTTGCCGCTTTGTCTGTCTTTTCCCAGGTCAGGTCAAGGTCATCCCTGCCGAAGTGCCCGTAGGCACCCGTTTGGCGGTAGATTGGACGGCGCAAGTCCAGCGTGCGGATGATTGACTCGGGGCGAAGATCGAAGTGCTTCTTGATCAGGTCCAGGATGAGCCCCTCATCAACTCTGGCTGTGTCAAACGTTTCGACGGAGACGGCCAGGGGATGTGCCACCCCGATCGAGTAACATATCTGGACTTCCAGGCGGTCGGCAAGTCCGGCTGCGACCACATTCTTGGCTATGTACCGAGCCGCATAGCTGGCGGAGCGGTCCACCTTGGTGGGGTCCTTGCCCGACAGAGCGCCTCCCCCGTGTCTGGCGATTCCTCCGTACGTATCTACTGCCGTTTTTCGCCCGGTGAGCCCGGCATCGCCTACGGGCCCGCCGACCACGAACCGCCCCGTCGAATTGACATAATACTGTGTCTGCTTATCCAGCAGGGACGGCGGGACGGTTGCTTTGACGACGTGCTCGATGATGTCGCGCTGAATGACGTTGTGACTGACCATTGGATCGTGCTGGGCGCCCACTATGACGCTGTCGACTCTTCGAGGTATGCCCATGTAGTACTCCACGGTGACCTGGGCCTTGCCGTCCGGACGGAGATAGGGCAGGAGATTGCTCTTCCTGACCTGCGCCAGGCGTCGACACAGCTTGTTGGCAAGTGATATGGGCAGTGGCATAAGCTCGGGCGTCTCATTGCAGGCGAACCCAAACATAAAGCCCTGGTCACCCGCACCCAGCTTGTCCAGGATGTCGTTGCTGGCCATGCCTTCTCGCATTTCGAGCGACTCGTCTACTCCCATGGCGATGTCCTTGGACTGCTCCTTGATGGAGACCATGACCCCACAGCTTTGATAGTCGAAGCCATATTCGGGCTGGGTGTAGCCCACGTCTCTGATTACCTGTCGCACAACGTCCGGGATCTCGACATAGCACTCGCAGGTAATCTCACCGATGACAATCACCAGCCCGGTCGTTGTGGCCACCTCGCAGGCTACGCGAGCATGAGGGTCCCTGTCCAGCATGGCATCGAGAATGCCATCCGAGATCTGGTCACACAGCTTGTCAGGATGTCCCTCCGTGACTGATTCCGACGTGACAAGGTGCGAGGTGGATTTCATAAACGTTGAGCTCATCAGTCCCATCTCCTTCTCTCTACGGGGTTGGATTCCGGTCAGGTCCCCAGTTCCCAACTATTCAGGTATTGTCTCTGTTGCGGGGTGAGTCTGTCAATGGTGATGCCCATGGACCGCAGCTTGAGGCGCCCTACCTCCTGGTCGACCTCGGGGGGTACCGGGTGGACGTTGGGGGCCATCCTCTCCTCAAGCTTGAACACGTATTCGGCGGATAGGGCCTGGTTGGCGAAGCTCATGTCCATCACACTGGCGGGGTGGCCCTCGGCGGCGGCAAGGTTGATCAGCCTGCCTTCAGCTAACAGGATGATTCGCCGTTTGTCAGGCAGGGTGTACTCGTCAACGAACGGACGCAGCGTCCTTTTGTTTACGGCCAGGCTTTCAAGAACCGGAATGTTGATCTCTACGTTGAAGTGACCGCTGTTGGCGAGTATGGCGCCGTCCTTCATCAGCTTTATGTGGCTCTCGTCGATAGCGTTGATGCCACCGGTGATGGTGATGAAGATGTCACCTATTCTGGCTGCTTCCAGGCTTGGCATGACCTGGAACCCGTCCATGACTGCTTCCAGGGCACGGATCGGGTTTACTTCAGTCACTATCACCTGGGCTCCCAGGCCGCGACCACGCATGGCCACTCCCCTCCCACACCAGCCATAACCAAATACCACCACCCTCTTGCCTGCCCAGAGGATGTTCGTAGCCCGAGTTATGCCGTCGATTGTGCTCTGCCCGGTGCCATAGCGGTTGTCAAACAGGTGCTTGCTATCGGCGTCATTCACTGCGATGATGGGGTACTTCAGTTGTCCGGCCTTTGCCATACTGCGCAGCCGTATTATGCCCGTAGTCGTCTCCTCCATGCCGGCGATGACGTTTCCCATTAGTTCAGGTCGCTCTTTGTGCAACGTGGTAACCAGGTCAGCACCGTCGTCCAGGGTCATGTGCGGCTGCTGCGCCAGCACTGCCTGAATATGCTTGTAGTAGGTGTCGTTGTCTTCGCCCCTGATTGCATATACGGGGATGGCATACTCCGTCGACAGGGCCGCGGCCACGTCGTCCTGGGTACTGAGCGGATTCGAGGCGCACAGGCCCAGGTCGGCGCCAGCCGCCTTCAGGGCGAGAGCCAGGTTGGCTGTTTCCGTGGTCACATGCAGGCAGGCTGAGATCCTGGCTCCTTTGAGGGGCTTTCCCTTGGCAAACCTCTTTCTTATCTGCTGCAGCACCGGCATCTCGCGCGACGCCCATTCGATGCGCAGTTTCCCCTGTGGTGCAAGGGACGGGTCCTTGATATCGCTTGGGCATGTAGTCTTGCGGCTCACGCAATTCTCCTTTCTAACTCGAACTGCTCGGCGACCCAGTCAGGTATGTCTAACGTGCCCATGAGGACCGGTTTCTGGTGGCAATCGCTTCCCCCGGTCATGGTCAGGTCATGCTTCCGGGCAAACCGGATGTAGAAGGCTGTGGTCTTGGCGTCGTGCCTGGCATGCCAGCATTCTATGCCGTCGATGTGCCCGAGCATCTGCTCTTCTATGATCTTTGCCTGCTGATCCAGATCAGGCGTGATGTTCACCAGCGACGTGCCGTTTGGGTCGTTCGGGTGGGCGTGAACCAGGATGCCGCCAGCATTCCTGATCAGGGCTGATGCTTCAGCGAGTGACAGCGGGTACCTGGGGGCATCGCATTTGACGAGATACTTATCGAACGCTTCCTGTTTGTCCTTTACGATGCCCTTCTCAATGAGGTAGTTCGCAATGTGAGGTCGACCGAAGGTGCCGTCCACACTGTTCTGCACGTTCTGCAGGTCTATTCCTGTGAACCTTTGAATGCCCTGTCTGTCGAACTCAGCGTTCAGGCTGTCCAGAATTTGACGCGCCCTTTCCTGTCTGTGTTCCCTCATCAACTGAATCTTTGTGCTCAGGTCTTGATCGAAGATGTCATACCCGTAACCCAGAAAATCCAGGGAGACCGACCTGGCAGCCTCAATACCCCGGTACTCGAAAGTCACATTCAGTTCTACGCCGACAACATAGGATAGCCCATGTTCCTTTGCCAGGGCAACTGCTCTTTGCTGGCATTCTATTGAGTCGTGGTCGGTTATTGAGAGCAGACTGATCTTCCTGTTGTTGGCCTCCTGGAAGACCTCTTCGAGGGAGAGATTGCCGTCAGAGCCGGTCCTGGTATGCACGTGCAGGTCTATCTTCACCGCTATCTCTTTTCCAGGCCGATGACGTACCACCCTCCAGGGCTATCGCTTTGAGTGTCGACTGTGAAGTGCACAATGCTCAAATCCGGAAACAGTCCTTTCAGATCGGCGGGGTCGACTTTCTCGAATCTCTTTTCGTTGTTGACGTAGGCTTGTTCGGTTAGCGCGTTTGACTCGTATTCCTCTTGGGTACGTCTAAGTATTCTGGCGATGGACGTTTCCCGGGGGCACTGGGTCTGCAGGATAGCGAGAGTCTTGTTGTGCCTGGCTGCCAGTGCTGCGGCGCGCCGTCTCAGTTCCTGGGTGATGAAGGTGGCATCGATTATCACGTTGCCGTTAGCGGCGAGGGCCTCCTCTGCTTGCCTGAAGGTCTCATCGTAGACCAGCATTCGCTTGTTCATGTTAGAGGCTACCGTCTCATCGAATATGTCCTGGTCTCTGAGTACCTCTCTTCGAACGAGATCAGTTCTCACCAGGGGGTAGCCCTTCATCTTTGAAATCTCCTCGCTGGTCTCAGTTTTCAATGTGCCGGGAAGGCCACAGGTGATGAGCAGCGTGTCCGCGCCCAGTTCGGCTTCGATGAATTTCCCAAAGGGCTGTCTCATTGCACCGCCTGATTTGTCACATTGACATAACTATTTTCGGCCCAGAGCGTACGCTTCCGCAAGACTGAAGTACCTCCTGGCTGCTGCCAGGGCCTCCTTTTTCGCCTCTTCAGGCACCAGGGGGTCCTGTAGCTTGAAACTCTCCACCTTCCCCCGCACACAGGCGCGATAGCACTTGTAGTAATTCAGTAGCTTCAAGAGATCACGGTCGTCTGCAGCTTCCGAGTACGCATCCGCAAAGTAGTCTGACAGGTCGCCATGCCCATAGTAGTCCAGGTCCATAGCCAGGAAAGCAATCTCTGAGGCGACATCGCAATACCTGAACCTGTCGTTGAATTCAATGCAATCGTAGATAGAGATGCCATTGGCAAAGCAGACGTGGGCACTGTGGAGGTCTCCGTGACAGTCTCTGATCCTCCCCTGTTCGACTCTGCTATTGAACATGTCAGCGTTTCGCTCCACGAAGGCGGCCGCGTAAGCCCTGATACTGCGATATTGCTCCTCCGAAATGGAGATGCCGATTTGTCTCTCTATCTGGAAGAAGTTCTCCTCGGCGTTGGTGAGGACTATGTTCAGGCTGCCGAAGATGCCTATGTCCTCATTCGTCTCAGCCAGTTGATGAAACGCTGCCAGCTTGTCCGCCACCTGCCGGACCATCGCCTCAGACACCTGATCCCTGGCAAGCAGAACGTTCATCATGCGTTCAGCGGGCAGTTGCCGCATCTTCACCGCGTATTCGACCACGTCTCCGCTGGCCTCAAGAATGATCCGGCCGTTTTGCTGAGCTATAGGCACCACGCCGAGGTATACATCAGGAGCCAGGCGGCGATTCAGCCTCAGCTCCTGGTGACAGAAGAACCTGCGTTTCTCCAACGTAGTGTAGTCAAGGTACCCCAGGTCAACAGGTTTCTTCACTTTGTACACGTACTCGCCGGTCAGGAAAACGAGGGACATCTGGGTCTGTACTAGCTGCACAGCCTGGGGACTATGCGGATACGTGCTCGGGTTGAGTAGTGCCCGGACCAATGCTGGCAATCGTGGCATGCACTTCTCCGGTGCAAAGTCTGGTGGCGCTGGGGATGGATGGCCGCCTGTCCCTGTTGTGTACTCCCTGCCCTATTGGAGAAGTACATTATACACTATGCGCTACTTCGCCAGAGATCAGGAGTTCAGCCAGGCCAGCACTTCTCTCATGATCTGCTGGTGATCGGTCTTCGATACGTGCAGCAGCCTTACCCTGGCATCTCTCTTGATCTGGTCGGCCCAGGGGTGTGGGGAAAGCATGATAGTGCCCAGCACTTTTCTGGTGCTGTCCAGCGCCTCCAGCACAGCTTCTCTGAAAGGGAGGGAGAATAGCTCCATCTTGCCGATCTCGTCGATAACCACGATTTCACACTCCCGTATGGCCCGCCTCAAAGCCACGACGGCGACATTGTTGAGGTTGTCGACGTCTACCCCGTACTTGCCCACACGGCAGGGGCTGCTGAAGCCGACACGCGCCAGGATTGCACTGGCGCCATCGAGCGTGACAATCTCAAATCCTTGCCTCTGCGTCTGGGCTCGTATCTCGCTGGTGTAGAATCCGCCCGCCTTTTTGTTGACCTGGGATATGGCCTGGATGATAAGGGTTGTCTTGCCTGAGCCGGGTCTGCCGGTGAGGAGGTAGGCGTGTTTCATTAGGTAGCTTCCCCGTTGCTAGTAGTCTGGATATGGCTTTGGGTGGTCTCTTCTACCTTGAGCCTTTGGAGACGGCCTGCACAAACCTGCCGATGGAGCGGTCATAGGTCCTCTCCGCATCCGGCGGGAAGAGGCACCCTGGCAGCTCACCATGACTGCGATGGTAGGTGATGCAATCGCAGCATTTGCCCTTTCTGCTGCAGGGCTCGTAGGTGCAGGTGCATTTTGATTTGTTGGCTTCAATCTGGCAGTCCAATTGCCGTGGTCTCCTTCACTTAGTATGTCTACTGCGCAGTCTGGAAGACAGGTCTGCCAGCAGTTGCAGCGCCTGTTCTGCTGCCTCCGCCGAGAGGGAGGCAAGACCACATGACGGAGTAAGCAACCCCTGTTCGATGAGTTGCCGGTAGCGGATGCCGTCCCTGGCCAGGGGTGCCATCGCCTCGTCCAGACGGTCGTTGAGGGCGGCTACGGTCTCCTTCACCAGGTACTCTTCGTCATTTGGCACTATACCCCAGGCGATGGTGCCACCCCGTTCCAGGAAAGGTCTTGCATCAGCAGAGTAGGAGCCGAGCGTATCCGTGTAGTTGTAGGCGTCAAAGCTCAGCACGTCAATCGGGAGGCCCAGTACCATTGACCAGTCGGCACTGCCGCAGCAGTGCAGGCCCCTCAGGCCGACAATGCCCTCCAGCGTTTCCGACAGCAGGGCGACCACCCGCTCTGTCGGAAGCGACACAAAGGCAGAGCCCAGCGATGTCAGATAGGGCTCGTCCACGAAGATGACTGTGTTTGGCGAGATGCGGCGGAGGGCTTTTTCCTGCCACGACGCTTTCAGTCTCAGGTGCTTCGCCACGGCGTCCGCCAGGGTGTCATCGTAGATCACGTAGTGCGACCCGTCGGTGAGCGAGAGGCCCCAGCTAACGGGGCCGGTAACCTGTCCCTTGACGGCCAGAGGCGGCGCCATCTTTGAGTTGAGCAGGGCATGGAGTCCGGCTGCGTAGTCAGGACTGATGGCATACGTTGTTGTGTCGCCCTCAGCATAGGCCGTGTAAAGCTGCTCCAGCTCTGAGTTCAGATTGCCGGAGCGGTCGACGGAGGCCCGTTGTTCTTCCAGGTCCAGGCTTATGCCCGGGAAGCCTTCGCTGAACTGCACATACATGTTCTCCGTGAAGGAACGCCTGGGCAACTGGGGCCAGCACGGCACACTGGGGATATAGCGCAGCAGCAGTCGACATGCATCCTCCGCACCGGTGTGAGGCATGCTCCCGATGACTGTAGGCAGACAGTTGAACCTGGTTTTTGCAGACATTGGCTTGAATAGGCTACCGCAAGTACTTACCTATGAGCAACTGCAACTTCTGCTTCAACGGGGCTGGAATGACCTGTGGTGAC